>BNVE01000157.1 GCA_025997875.1 Spirochaetia bacterium | reverse complement strand
TCCCCGCTTTTTTTCTGTCCCCGATACTCAAAGGAATATATTCCCCGGTCCCAATCCTTTACGGTACAGAGCAGGGCGTCCCCAAAGGTGAAGGTATGAGCCTTAAAAAATTCCGTAAAGTCAAATACGGTAAGCCGCACCAGAGCCTTGTCTGCGGTCTCGGGGTCTTTAAAAATTTCCCCATTCTGCTCAAAGTTCATCATAAGGCAGGTGGGCAAATTTTCAAGGCCTAGCAGGGTATTATATATAAACAGGGATTCGAATTTTTGCCATACATCTTTTTTCGGCGCAGGCTCCTGATCCCCGTTCAGCAGGGTACATTCCCAGGGGGCAACCTGTGTTGACTGGAACGGAAAAAACCGGTGTCCGGGGATCAGAATTTTTTGCCCCACTTCCTCTTTGGTGGGAAGGATGAGAAATTGGGCGTCCTTAAAAAAGTCCGACCGGCTCCTGAATTTTTCCCCATCCTTGCTGAACACGGCCTGACTTTTCAGGATCCGTAAAGAGAGTTCCTCTGCGGAAATTGAAGTGAAGGCCGGGTCATCGGGGAACAGTTCATCATCCCATATAGCCTCCAGGGAAAAGGTCCCCCTTTGTTTCCTGAGGATCTCCGCGATGAGGGTGTCGAATTCTTCCGATTGGGCCGGGCTTAGTTTCTTGGGGGGTTTGTTCATGGTTTAGCTTTCCTTCTCTTTCGGAGAATTTTCATCCTTATCTCGGAATATTTCCGGCATTTTCTGTAGAATAAATTCCTTTATTGTTCTTGCATATTCCAATGAACGGGTCATCTCCTCTTTTTCAATATGTTTTTCATTTGGATATCGGGGCTGCACTCCATAATATGTCAAAACTTCACATTTTTCCAGTATTTGAGAAAACAAAGGTTCTGAATTTTCGCAAAATTTTGATAGTTCTGCCAGATCATGAATTTTAGGCGGCTCCCGATCGTGCAAAACCAAAAAAGCTTTAAGATATTTCTCTGCCGATTGCTGACAGTGAAAACAGACCAACTCATAGGGAGTTGGCCACATGGTAGCTGCCACATGTTCAGCGAGGGCTAAATCTTTATTTGCAATATCAATCCACTGCCGTACATATTCTTCATTATCCATAAACTCTTATGCCTTCCCTTGCGATTTTTCGTTCTATGGTAGGGGCTTGTTTCCGCTTCAAATAGGTACTTTTTTTATTGACAATTATATCCACCGGCATGGATTTTTTCCGGCCAATGGCAAGCTGAATCT
The DNA here is from genome assembly GCA_025997875.1 of Spirochaetia bacterium. Taxonomy (GTDB): domain Bacteria; phylum Spirochaetota; class Spirochaetia; order Treponematales; family Breznakiellaceae; genus BNUT01. Next base: position 7,578 of record BNVE01000157.1, on the reverse strand, counting down.
GCACTCCGGCGTCAATCTCCCGTATTTGCGGGTCGTCTTTCAAGACAATGTACAGGTCAAGATCAGAATCCCTGTTGGGAGTTCCGTATGCGTAAGAACCAAAGAGAAAAATCTGTTCTACCGGAACAGTATTTATTATAATATTTTTAAGCATGTCAAGTTCGGTTTGAACGGTTTGATCCATAAAATGATTACTCCTTAACTATATCAATAGGCGTTACATTGCCGAAATTACCCCCGATACATAAATTTGCTCCCTCTTTTAAAACATCCCTGAAAATATACATGACGTGTATATAGTATAAATCGGTAAATATTGGATGGTCAAGGCTGATTTTTGTGTATACTTTCTACCCCTCAACCCATGCGGCCTTTTCTGACCCTGGGACTGCCGTCTGCGACGCCCCGGTAATCCAGTAAAATGAAAAAGGCAAGGCCGATTCCCTGAACCAGGGTCAGGATTATAAAGGCGCCAAGGAAACCGAAGTGCTGGTAACAGAAACCGCCCCCTGCGGAACCTGCGGCGTTTCCCATGGAAAGAAATATTTCGTGGAGGGCCAGGTTCTTCCTGGTGTTTTTTCCTGTGGCGCTGGAATGAAAAATACTGTTGGTGTAACAGGCGGAATGAAAGAAGCCGTAGAAGAAAATGATGAAAAAATAAAAGTAGAGATGACTTCCTGCGGTAATAAACAGGATGGCGCAGAGGATCAGGGCGCTCTGGATAAAGATGAACCAGCGGCGGTTAAAATGCCAGAAGGTGAACCGGGCAAAGAAGGCAAAACCAATCAGGGCGGAGATTCCCCGGAAAAAAAGCACCAGCCCGGCGGCCCGTTCGGTGTAGCCCAATCCGTCACGGATATGGAGGGGGACTATGTTGGTAAGAACTCCCATAAAAAGATTGGCGCACAGGGCCCCCACCCATCCCCGGAGCCGGTAGCGGCTGAGGGCTTTTTCCTGCAAGGTATTGGCGGTGTTTTGCCGGGGCGCGGAGGGTTTGCGGGCAGGGACCTCTGCGGCGGATTCAGGCAGGGCGTCAGTAGAAGCAGAGGGAGCGGCGGCAGTATTGGCAGTGACTGCGGGGGCTCCGTCTTTGTCTTCCCCGTTAAGGCGGAACCGGCGCTGCAGGAGCATCAGGATCAGGAAGACGATGGCAAAAGCGGCGCTTATGGCGATGAAGTTTAACCGACTGCTCCAATGGTAGAGGGCGCCGCCGATGAGGGGGGCCAGGAGGGTCCCGGTCATCCAGCAGCGGTTAAAGCGGCTGATCTCCCGGTTCAGCTCCATCTCGTCAAGGCCCTGGGTAAACCAGGCCATCAAAGGAGGCCAATAAAGACCGGCGCTGCCCTGGATCAAAAAATAGGAAAGGGCGACGAGCCGGGAATCCCGGGCATGCCCCAACACGATGGAAGAGAGGATCGCCATAATCACCGCTCCGGAGATGATTCGGGATGGCCTGCCCAGGGCGCCGAACCGGTGGTACAGGTTGCAGCCGCAAAAGTAACTCAGGGCCCCCAAAGCGGCATAGGAACCTACCTGGCCGGGGTTGAAGGCAAAACGATCCGTCAAGAGATAGACTATGGAAAAGCTGAGGATATTGGAGGCAATGCTAAAGAAAAAAGAACAGGCAAAAAGAAACTGATTTTTTTTCATGTCGTCATATTTCCATATACAGTCTACCATGGGGGAGCGGCTTGGTATATAACGTCCCGTCGGGTCTCATTGACAAGGGCGCAGATTGGGAAAATAATGAATTAATTAAAGGAGTATATATGCAGGTAATTTACGCGTCACGGAAGGGCAACACCAAAAAGGTTGCGGAGTTTATTGCACGGGGCCTGGGTGTAAGCCCGCAAGCGGTTGGGCCGGAAACAAAAATCGATCATGCGGATATACTCTTTGTAGGCGGGGCCTTATATGCGGGAAAGATCGACGCAAAGCTCCGCGCATTTCTGGAAAGCCTTAAGGCGGAACAGGTTGGCAAGGTTGTTGTGTTCAGTACCTCTGCGGGGGGTAAAACTATCTTAAGTGAAGTTAAATCCATTCTGGGACCGAAAAATATACCGGTTGCGGATGAATCCTTTTCCTGCAAGGGCTCTTTCTTGTTCATCAACATGGACCGGCCCAACGAAGAGGACCTGAAACACGCGGAAGACTTTGCGAAAAGGGTTATTCAGCTGCGCTGAAAAGTCGGAGCGAAGCATACCGACACGAGGAAGGAAAGTCCGAATCTCAGATGTAGCACGGCTGACGGACTGAAGAGCGCGTTTTCGGTATTCTATTTTCAGCATCCGTCACTATTGCAGTTTAACACGGCAATGAAGCAGGACTGGAAACGGCAAAATGTTAAAAACTTCTTCAGGATAGCGGAACTACCGAGCGACAACGAGATACGGATACTCGTAGACCGCGTTGAACCGCGAGTATTTTGTTTTTGATGACTGGGACACTTTCATTGCCTTCGTCCAGGCCTCAAGGCGGCTAAAATGAGAATTGCTGGTTCGATAACTTCAGTTATTGAACAAATCCGCTGAAAAATACAAAATGCTCTGCATTTTGCGAGACTTGTGAGAGAACCAACCGGGTTCTCGAACAAGTCCATTATTTGAAGCTCATATGAGGCAGTTCCAAAACTAACCGAGTTTTGGAACCGGTTCATATCATCATATATTTTGATAAATATTTCAACTGTGTTCCGCTTCCCCAAAGGCGTCGATCAAAAAGGGGTCTAAAAAAAGAAGCCCTTCTTTGGTAAGGGCGATTTTTTCTGCCTGCAAAAGCCCCCTGCCCCGCCATTTTGCCAGGGTTTCCGGCAGCGCCCTTTCAATGGTAAGGCCGAAACGTTTTTTAAAGAGCGCCGGGTCCGGGCCTTCGATATAGCGAAAGCCCATCAAAAACGTTTCCTTCATCAAAGTGAGCCGGTCCAGTTCTTCCACATCCACCGGGATTGCCTCCCCGGCCTCAGGATTTACCCAGGGACCGGCATCCGCCGCATAGGTAAAACGCCGCCCGGTCCCCGCTTCGTCATCAAAAATACTGCCCGAGGCCGCCGCCCCCAGGCCCAGCCAGTTTTCCATGCGCCAGTAGCGGATATTGTGGGCGGAACGCTTTCCCGGCAGGGCGAAATTGGAGACCTCGTACTGCCCATAGCCCGCCTGTTCCAGGGCGTCCCGGCCCGCAATCCAGATCCGGTCAGCCTCATCGGCGGAACTCCCGCCGCAATGCCCGCCGGCTGCCCGGGCTTCGGCTAAGGGGGTCCCCTCCTCCACCGTCAGGGCGTAGAGGGACACATGGGCAGGTTGGTAAGAAAGCAGCTTTTCAATATCCCCCATCAAGGCTGCTTCATTCTGGGCGGGGAGCCCCGCGATAAGGTCGGCGGAAAAATTACCCTCAAATATTTCCGAAACCAGGCGGAGCCGTTCCGGAATCAGCGCCGCATCCCCGCTGCGGTGTACCAGGCGGCGTGAAGCGTCGCAGAAACTCTGCACCCCCAGGCTGATGCGGTTTACCCCGCCCTCCCGGCAGGCCGCAAGGAAGGCCCTGTCCGCCGATTCGGGATTCGCCTCCACGGTAAACTCAAGCGGTTTTTGCTGCGGCGTTGAGGGCAGTAATGCGGCGAGTCCCCGCAGCAGGCGGCCTATCCCCGCCGCCCCCAGTACCGAAGGGGTACCCCCGCCGATGTACACCGAAGGAACCGAAATAAGGCCGGCCGTATTGACGGCGGCGCCGAATTTTTGCAGAAGCCTTTCTCCTTCCGCAAGAAGGGTGTCGATGTAGGTATTGATAAGCCGGTCCGCAGTTTTACTGTCCGCGGGGAGCCACACCGAATAAAAATCGCAGTAATCGCAGAAGGAGACGCAAAAGGGAATGTGAATGTACAGTGAGCAATTACCCATTAAGATGCTCTTTACTCATTAACAAGAGGTCGTTTCGGCTCTCCGCAAGGGCCTTAAGCGCCACGGTAAAGCCGCTTTTGGAAAAGAGGATAAAATAGGGGCGGCGGGCATCATTCTGCCGCTTCACCCTGCGGCTTTTTTCTTCCAGGGCGGTAAAAACATCAAGACCCATTTTTTGTGAAGTATATTTGCATTCCCCAAAGATAATATTCTTTCCCGCGCCATCGTAGGCGACAATATCAATTTCATTGTTCTTGTCCCACCAGCGGCCGCAGCGGCTTATGGTAAAACCCCAGAGCTTGTTAAAATCAATCCGCCACATCCTTTCCCGGCAAATATCCTCGTAGACAAAGCTTACATGACTGTCAATAAAGTTTTTGCGGATATGATCTTCCACTATTTTTGTCTGCCCGATTTCAAGGTAGCGCAGGTTGGGAAACACAAACCTGAACCAGAACTGCAAAAAATTATCTTTTATCCGGTACAGGCCGCGCTTGCTTTTTTCCGGTTTTTCTTCGGTAACCGGCACTTCCCGTTCAATAAACTCAAGGTTTATCAGGGTGTTAAGATATTTTGAAAGCCCGGTCTGCTTAAGCTCCAGATTGGAGGCTATGTCGGCTAATTTATGATTCCCCGCCGCTATGGACTTTATGAGCGAAAAATAACTGCCGATTTCTGACACTTCCTGATACAGCAAAAAAGCCGGTTCATTGTACAGGAACCCCTGGGGAGAAAGAATATTTTTGGCAATCTGTTCGCGGATGTTCCCCCCTTCAAAAAATTCAATGTACTTGGGGACTCCCCCGGTAAGGGCGTAGAGTTCCGTCAATTTGTCTTCACTTTTACCGGGAAAAAATTCACCGTAATGGGAAAAAGGTATCTGCTTAAGCTTGATCTGTCCGGTACGCCGGCCGTAAAGGGGGCTTTCATAGGCAAGGACCGCGCTTTCCATCATCGAAACCGAAGAACCGCAGAGGATCAGCATCACATTGCTCTTCGCAAGCAGGGTATCCCAGACCTTCTGCATAATCGAGGGAAACGCGGGGTTGGCCCGGGCAAGGTACTGGAATTCATCAAAAACAATGACAAGCCGTTCAGGACTTTTCTGTTCCAGCAGGGTCTTAAAGATCAACAGCCAGTCGGTTGTCCGGGAGCTTTCCAGAAGTTCGTTGCCGGTCATTTCCGCAGCCTGGGCGCGGAACGCGGCGCAGTTTTGGGCTTCGCTTTCTTCGGTGGCAAGAAAATAAAGAGAAGGTTTTTTCTGTATAAACCGGGTTATCAGGGCGGTTTTCCCTACCCTGCGCCTGCCGTAGAGCACAATAAAGGAAGAAGCCTTGGCCTTATACTGTTCATCGAGAAAGGCAAATTCTTTTTCCCGGTCAACAAAAATATCTGCGTCCATATTATTATTATACTTCAAATTATAATAATTTCAAGTATAAAACCCATCAGGCGCGTCAGGGCCGGCCTATCCGGTTGACGGGCCAGTAGCGGAAAAGGGCTTTGCCGGCCACCAGGTCCACCGGAACAGGGCCCCAGGTGCGGGAATCGTTGGTGTTACTGCGGTCATCGGAAAGGACAAAACATTCATCCTCCCCCAGGATGATCCGCTCCATATTGCCCGAGAAGGGGATCGATTCATCCCAGAGTGCGGGGACCTGGGGGATATCCGGCACATAGGGCCGTTCGGAAAGTTCAAATTCTGTCAGAGTGTAGGAACTTCCCTTTGCCCGTATGCGGATCACAAAATTGGCCATGGTGATTTCATCCCCCGGAAGGCCGATTACCCGCTTAAGGTAGAAATGATCCTCCCGGCCGGCAAGGCTGATACGCTGGGCGGTAAAAAAACGGACCACCCCGTCAAGGATACGGGCGGGAAGAGGGGGGGGATTCATAAGGGAAAAATCAATAAGAACGATATTCCCCCGCTTAAAGGGAATGGACTGGCTGGGGAACATCATATCCGTAAGCAGGGTATGCACCGAATAGGAAGAAAAGACAAACCGGTCCCCCGCATGAAGCCCGGGCTGCATGGTATTGTTCTCTAAAACCCGCATGGAAAAGAAGAATGAGGTAAGTGAATTGTACAGGATAAATAAAACCAAAAACCAGAGCAGCGCCCACCTTACCTGGTAGCGCTGGTTTTTTTGGGCCGCATAGGAATATTTCCGCCATTTATCAAACATCGTTTTTCCTTACCGTATGGGCCCGGCCCGCCCCAGGGGCCAGTAAATAAACGCCCCCTGGCCCAGCACCTTGGCTATCCGCACGGGGCCGAAATACCGGCCGTCCCGGGAATTATCCCGGTTATCCCCCAGGGGGAAGATGCGGCCCTCCGGCACATACCAGCCCAGGGACAGGCGGGCCAGTACCATCCCGTAACGGCTTTCCTGGGGAAAAAACCCCCGCAGGGTTTCAAGCCGGGACTTTTCAAGGGCAAGAGAATCGGCATACCGTATATTGCCCGGGCCCGCCGCCGCAGAACGGATATATTCAGGAACAGGGAGGCCCATATTCATATAGGCGTCGGCCTTTCCCGCCGCTTCCAGCGCAGGATAGGCGTCCTTTTCCACCAGCCGGCTTATACGGTGGTTCCACCCGCGGCCCCTTTTGTAATCGGCCTCGCTCACCCAATGGTCTTCCCCGGCAAAACGGATCTTCATATCCCCCCGGTCGGTAATGAACCGGTCCCCCGGCATCCCCGCCGCCCGTTTGATAAGGAAGTGGGCCTTGGGCTCCCCGGTTTCGTCCTTATCAATATCCACCAGGGAAAGGGTGAGCATATAGATGATCCGCTGGGCAATATCAAAAACCGGCCCCCGGGAAATGTAGGACGGGTTTTCAAAGATAATGACATTGTTCCGCCGGGGCCGGATTGGGCTGGGCAGTTTAGCCAGGCCGGGGAGCAGTTCCGGGCCGTAAACCAGTTTGTTGACAAAAACCCGATCCCCAATCAGCAGGGTATCGATCATGGACCCCGAAGGTATCTGATAGGCCTGAATGAGGTATTGGTTGATAAGGAGCACCATGCCGGCGGCCCACAAAAAGGCCTCCACCCAGTCCAAAAACGGGTTTTTAACCTTCTGCTTTTCCTTTTTTATCCGGCGTCTGCTGCGTCTCCGGGTCAAACAGGCCTCGGTAAGGGCCTGGAGCCGGTCAAAAAAATCGGTTTGTTGAACCATTAGTAAGAAAATTACCATGAAGGGCTGCCCTTGACAATACGTACACAAGGAGGCTGTGAATGAGGGAGATTGAGAAATTTTATCAAAAAATTTGTATTTTTTTAAGAAAATTCTGGACAATTAATTATTAATGTGATAATATTTAGGTGTGTACTTAAAGGTCTCTGTCTTTATTCCTTTTAAATGCATAAAAAGGAGAGATTGTATGAAAAGACTACTTGACAAGAAGCGGTGTACTCCGGCATCATTTACCCCCCCCAGACCGTCCGAAAACTAAGTCTCAAACAGTTCTATTCTTGAAATATGCCTAATGTTACCCGCCCAATTCCTGGACGCAGCCGTTTTGTTCGGAAACATCAGAGCCTCTAGCGTTTCCGAGTCCCTTTTTGCCCCCTGGCGGCTCTTTTCGCTTATGCTTTCGTTAAAGCCCCCAGTAATCTCCCGGCTCCCAGCAGGGAGACCGCCCGTTTAAAGTTATAGGCCATAAAGGTGAGCGATAGTTC
>BNVE01000156.1 GCA_025997875.1 Spirochaetia bacterium | reverse complement strand
TTTTTGTCTCCCGCAGCGGCGAGCTTTTCAAGCTTGTTATCGTTTATCGATATGAGCGCAATTTCGGCGCAGGCAAAAACCGCGTTCACCATGATCAGGCAGAACTGAAGCAGTAACTGCCATAAAAGGGGGTCCCCGTTAGTCATTGTTTTCCCTCTCCGCAGAGACTTCCCGGCCTATGTCTTTCCGGTAGTCCATGCCTTCAAAACTGACAAATTCCATGGCCAGGTAAGCCCTGGTCCGGGCCTCCTCCGCATCGCTGCCCCAGGCGGATACCGCAAAGACCCTGCCGCCGGAAGTACGGAGCCCGGAACCGGCTGCGCCGCCCGATCCGCGCTGAGCTCCGGCGATAAAGAGTTGGGCCCCGGTCTTTGCTAAATTCCCTTCGTTGACGGCTATTGGGTCGTTCTTGCGGTAAGCGCCGGGATAGCCTTCCGCAACCGCCACGGGCGCACAGACCGCGCCGCCCTTCCACTTGAGGGGAAAGGCGCCAAGGCTGCCGTCCAGAATGGAAAGGCAGAGTCCGCTCAGATCAGAATCCAACAGGGGAAGCGCCGCCTGTGTTTCCGGGTCCCCCAGCCGCACATTGTATTCCAGCAGGGAACAGCGATTCTGATGCACCATGAGGCCGAAAAAGATAAAGCCCCGGTAATCCATTTTTTCCGCTTCTAAGCCCCGCAGGGTGGGCTCCAGGATTGATTTGATAAAATCCCTTTGAGCCTCCGGTGTAAAATCCGGAACCGGCGCAATGGCGCCCATGCCCCCGGTGTTCGGCCCTTCACCGCCGTCGAAGCGGCGCTTGTGATCCCGCGCAGGAACAAAGGGCCGGATGCTCCCCTTCCTGCCGGGGCTGACGCTTACCGCCGCCAGAACCGATACTTCTTTTCCCACAAGAAAATCCTCCAGCACCACCGAAGCGCCGGCGCTTCCCAGGGACTGCTCCTTCATGAAAGAGGAGAGGGCCCTATTCGCCTCATCAAAATTTTCAGCGATCACCACACCCTTGCCGGCGGCAAGGCCATCGGCCTTAATCACCAGCGGGGGAATCGGCGCCACGGCTGCGTTTTGCCCGGATGATGCGGAGGCCGCAGATTTAGCCGCCCGGGATACAGCCTTTGCAGGCTTCTTGCCGCCTTGAAAATGTTTTTTCGCGTAGGCCAAGGCCCCGGCAGGATCGCTAAAGTCCCGGCTTTCCGCAGCACGGACACCGTATTTTTTCATAAAGGCCTTTGAGTAGACCTTGCTCGCCTCAAGCCGGGCGGCCCTTTGATCGGGGCCGATGATCGCAAGCCCCGCTTTCCGAAAGCGGTCAACGATCCCCGCCGCCAGGGGGTCTTCGGGACCCACCACGGTAAGATCGATCCCCGCCCGCCGGGCAAATTGTATCAACAGGTTTTCCCCGATGGGAACATTTTCACACTTCTTTTCCGCTGCGGTTCCCCCGTTCCCGGGAGCGATATAAATTTTTTCAACCCTGTCCGACTGGGCCAGCTTCCATGCGATGGTGTGTTCCCGCCCCCCTGAACCGATGATCAAAATTTTCATATATTTTCCTGTTAGTATTCCTGTTAATGTTTGAAGTGCCGGGTCCCGGTAAAGACCATGGCGATACCGTATTTGTCACAGGCCTCTATTGAAAGCTTGTCGTTTACCGAGCCTCCGGGCTGGATAATGGCCTTGATCCCCGCCGCCGCCGCGGCTTCAACCACATCGGCAAAGGGGAAGAAGGCGTCCGAGGCAAGCACCCGGGGCGGCTTGCCGTCGGCGAACTTTCCCGCTGGGGAGGCGCCGTTATTTTCCTGCGCCGCCTTGGCTGCGGCGGCTATGGCGTCTGCGCTCCGCTTGAGGGACTGCTCGGTGGGCCAGATGCGGTTCACCTGGCCCCCGCCGATTCCTGCTGCGGCTTCATCCTTTACGATGAGGATGGCGTTGGATTTAACAAAGGTCACCGCCCTCATGCCAAAGATCATGTCATTGATATCGCCCGCTTCGGGCTGTGCCTTGGTGACAACCTCCCACTTTTCAAAAAGTTTCCGGTCCGCTTCCTGAACCAAAAGTCCCCCGTCAACGGCGATGAACTCGTGAACTTCCCGGGGGGCACTGCGGGCCTTCATGATACGGAGGTTCTTTTTCTTTTTGAGGGTCTCCAGGGCATCGTCGTCAAAATCGGGGGCGATAACGATTTCCAGAAACAGTTCCCCCAGCCGTTGCGCCGTCGCCCCATCCAGTTTTACATTGGACGCCACAATGCCCCCGAATATCGACACCGGATCGCAGGCAAAGGTTTTTTCGTAGGCCTCAAGAAGGGTATTCCCCAGGGCAATGCCGCAGGGGGTGTTGTGCTTGACCGCCACACAGCAAATCTTTTTTTCCCCCGCAGTATTACTAATCCCCAATGCCCTGATATCATCTTCCCCGACGGGGGCGGCCCCGGCGGACTCAAGGCCAAAGGCGCAGGTCGCCTTCCATGCCAGGTCCAGATCGCGGATATTGTTGTACCCCAGCTCCTTACCGTGGAGCTGTTCCATGTTTCCCAGGGCCCCCGGTTTATCGGTGTTTATATAGAGCGCCGCAGACTGATGGCCGTTTTCGCCGTAACGCAGGCTCTGTGCTTTTTTCAGGGAGAGGGGCCAGTATTCGGGATATTCGTCATCCAGCAAATAACGGGCAATAGCCCCATCGTAGGCGGATGTCAGATCGAAGACCTTGCCGGCGAGGCGCTTCCTGAATTCCGCGGGGAGTGATGAAACGGAGCCCCCTGTTTTAAGGCCCGCGATGGTTTCGGCGTAGTCCGCCGGGTCGGTAAGGACGATCACGTCACGGTAGTTCTTTGCGGCGGAGCGCAGCATGGTGGGGCCCCCGATGTCGATGAACTCCACGGTCTCCTCAAGGGAAAGCCCTGCCCGGACTTTTTCAAAGAAGGGGTAGAGGTTGACGCACACCAAATCTATCGTAGAAAGATTGAGCTTTTCCAGAGTCTCCATGTGGGCGGGGAGGTCCCGCCTTGCCAGGAGCCCTGCGTGTACCGCAGGGTGCAGGGTTTTAACCCGGCCGTCAAGGCATTCGGGAAAACCGGTAACCGCGGAAACATCGGTAACAGGGATATTGTTTTCCTGCAAATGTTTTGAAGTTCCCCCGGTGGAAAGAATTTCCCAGCCCGCCCCCGAAAGAAAGGAAGCCAGTTCCAAAATTCCGTCCTTGTTAAACACACTGATGAGCGCCCGTTTTTTCATCGTTTCTCCCCTTTAATGATTACCGCCAGTTTCTTTATCATTATGACTGCCCCATCTACAATGGCACTGTGTTCCTCTTTGTGTATCCGTTCCGCCAGTGTATCCGCTGTGTCGCCGGCCAATACCGGTACCTTCCGCTGGATCAGGATGGGCCCTGCGTCAACTTCCGCGTCTACGATGTGCACCGTGCAGCCCGATTCTTTTTCACCCGCCGCCAGCACCGCCTTGTGCACCCGTTCACCGTACATGCCCTGGCCGCCGAATTTCGGCAGCAGACTGGGGTGGACATTTATCATCCTTCCTGCATAAACTTCGAAAAGTTCCCCGGTGAGGATCGAAATAAAACCCGCATAGATGATAAGGCCGATGTCCCGTTCCCGGCAAACCTTGAGGATACGATCCGAAAGTTCTTGCCGCCGTTCAGGTTTTGGCAGGGCCTTGTCGGGAATTACCGTGAGGGCAGGAATCCCCGCATGTTTCGCCCGTTCCAGTGCATACACACCGGGGCGGTCGGAGAGGACCGCGGCGATTTTGCCGGAATGGCCGGACCCTTCACCGCTAAAACGGCCTGCTTTTTCCGCGTCGATCAGGGCCTGTAAATTGGTGCCGTTTCCGGAGACAAGGATCAATATGTTCATGATTTCTGTCCGGAAGATAATATAACCGCAAAGTCGAAGAAGTCGCATAGGGTAATAATATTCGATTCCTTCGTGGGACTTTGCGTAACTTTGCGGTTAAAAATTTTTCTCTTATTCAAAGCGCACTTCTCCGGCTGCGCCCTTCGCTGTATCCACCCGGCCGATTTCCCAGGCGGGGAAGCCTTTGCTGTCCAGGTATTCGATTGTCTTACGGAGATCCGCCGGGGCCAGGGCCAGCACAAAGCCGATGCCCATGTTGTAGGTGTTGAACATCAGTTTCCTGATAGCCGCATCGGTCCGCAGCAGTTCTGCGCCCGCCCGTTGAGCCGCAGCTCCGGTCGGCCCTACCGTAGTATTACTGTTGCCTTTGGAACCGGCTGTGTCCGCGCCGCAATCAACACAAGCGGCGGCGATCCGTGCAAAGATCGGCGGGATGGCCCAGCTTCCTTCTTTAATCACCGCGTCAAAGGCTGAAGCACCGCCGGGCGCAGGCGGCGCAAACATACGGGGAATATTTTCGTAGAAGCCGCCGCCGGTAATGTGGGCCATGCCGTGGATTTCAACCTGTTCCAGAAGCCCCAGAATGGGTTTGACGTAGAGCCGGGTGGGTTCCAGCAGGGCCATGCCGATGGGCATGCCGCCGAAGTCTTCATCAAGATTGGGGAGGACCTTGCGGATTAAACTGAAACCGTTGGAATGTGGGCCCGAGGAGGCGATGCCCAGAAGGGCGTCCCCCTTTTCAATTTTTTTTCCTTCGATTATGTTTTTGCGGTCAACGATGCCCACGGAAAAACCGGCCATGTCGTATTTGCCTTCATCGTAAAAGCCGGGCATCTCCGCGGTTTCCCCGCCCAGGAGGACGCTTCCGGTTTCCCGGCAGCCCACAGACACCCCCTTGACCAGGGCCGCCGCCACGCCGGCGTCGAGCTTTCCGCAGGCCAGGTAATCTAGAAAGAAGAGGGGCTTTGCGCCGTGACAGAGGATATCGTTGACGCACATGGCCACACAGTCGATGCCCACGGTGTCGTATTTTTTTAACCTGAATGCGATGTCCAGTTTGGTCCCCACACCATCGGTACCGGAAACCAGAACCGGCTCTTCCATGCCCGCTCCTGCGCCGATAAAATCCTTGAGGGAAAGCATTCCCGCAAAACTGCCGATGCCGTTAAGCACCGCTTTGCCGGAAGTGGCCGCCGCCAGTTCGCGGTATTGGGCCACGGCCCGGTAGCCTTCTTCTATATCAACGCCCGCCTGTTTATAGTCCATTATATCCCCGCTCAACTATACCATGAGAAGGGCCGGTATGGATATATTCCGGAGGGAAAATGCGGTTCAGGAAAGTTTTGGTCATCGCTTGCGCCCATAGGATTGATAGGATAATATGGTTATAGGTCCCGTTTATCAGCTGATTTTGGAGTCCAATAGGGATAAGGGAAGGCGCCATGGTCATTAAGAAGTCAGAAATTTACAGTAAGAGGATGAATTACAAATGGTAGCCGGAGATTTGCTGGACAGACTGCGGGAAGAAAAGGATATGCACTTAAAGGGTGGTTTGTATCATCAGACCCAGATAAAATTATGCTATAACTCTAACCGTATCGAAGGCAGCCGCTTATCGGAAGAGCAAACCCGTTATATTTTTGAGACTAACACCTTAAACGTTGAGGATGGCAGTCCCGCCAATGTGGACGATATTATCGAAACGGTTAACCATTTTACCTGTTTTGACTATATGCTGAGTGTGGCTGATTCAAGCCTGTCGGAACCCATTATTAAGGAGTTTCACCGTATTCTGAAAAGCAATACCTCTGATGCAAAGAAAGAATGGTTCCGGGTTGGGGATTATAAAACCAAGCCCAATATGGTCGGCGATATTGAGACAACAGCGCCTCCCAGGGTATCAAAGGCGGCAGCTGAATTATTGACTGCCTATAATGGGAAAAACCCTATCGCATTCGAGGACATTGTGGCGTGTCATTATCAATTTGAAAAGATACATCCCTTTCAGGACGGTAATGGCCGGGTTGGCCGGATGATTATGTTTAAAGAATGTCTTAAATATGGGGTTATGCCCTTTATTATTGACGATGAACATAAGCTGTTTTATTATCGCGGTTTAAAAGAGTTTTCCCATGTTCCGGGTTATTTGTTGGACACCTGCCGTTCCGCACAGGATAATTACGCCAATCTGGTGCGGTATTTTGAAGGAGAACAGGAATGACCGGGACGAAATTGGCGACAGCAATGGGTATCAGCAGACAGAGGCGGGGGTGATACCGGAAGATTGGGAAGTAAAACCATTTTACATGGTTTCTAAGGGCCGAACTGCCCGTCCACGGCTTTAAGCCCCACCCGGTTTTCCAGGGCAAACTGCTCGATGAACTGACACATGGACCGGACGCCCTTTTCGTTTCCGACCTTTTCGCCTAGGGCAGCGGCATTTTTCTTATATGCGGGATTGTTCACCAGGTCCAGAACCTTTTTTTCCAGGGCCTTTTTGCCGATACCGATTTTGATGCTCCGGGGGCCAAGGCCCAGATCCCCCACCCGGGAACCCCAGTAAAACTGATCGAGGAGCAGGGGGACCACCATCTGGGGCTTTCCTGAACGGGCGGCGCTGTGGGTGGTTCCGCTTCCGCCGTGATGGACAAGCGCGTCGCATTCGGGAAGGATCAGGTAATGGGGGATGGCGCTGTCCAGGAGGAAGAGATTGCCCTGGTTGTGCAGATGGGCGCCCACCTTCCACCAGCCGCAGCCTACCACCAGTTTGTAGTTTTGCTCACAGCAGATTTCAAAGAGCCGCTCGCAGAAGGTATCCCGCTGGTCCGCATTGCAGCTTCCCAGGGTAAAAAACACCGTGGGCCGGGAATCCTTCTTAACAAATTCGATAAATTTTTCGTAGCTTATTTCATTGTAGGGAAAAATATCGTTAAAACAATAGCCCCCGATGCTCCAGGGGTATTTCCAGTCCGGGTCCGCTTCCCCCAGATTGGGGCTGTACATCATGTAATTATGGGCGTTTGCGGGGGCATATTCCCCCTGATCCTTGATGGGTTCCATGTTCAGCCTGATGCGGTTTTTGTTCAGGACTTTTTTGACCATCATGTTAAGGCCCGCATTCAGGAGCTTCCACTGGAACCCAACGAATCTCCGGGGCGGGTTCATAAAGGGGAAGACCGCAGGGGGAATGCGTTTTCCCGGCACCAGGGGCGCATAACAGGTCCTGATGTGGGGCTTTTCGCAGTATTCTGTTACATGGGTGGCGGCAAATTCAGTATTACTGCATACCAGAAGATCGTTATCTTCCAGCAGGGGGATCATCTCTTCAAACTGACTGTCAACGACCCGTGCAGTCCAGGCCAGGAGTTCCTTTGTGTTGGGGTTCCCTTCCACCATGCCGGCAATGTCGTCAAAGGACTGGAGAAAATAGTTTACCCCAATGGCCTTTGCCTGCTCTTCAAACAGACGGGGAATACTAAGGGTGATTTCGTGACCCCGCTTCATCAATGCGACGGCAAGGCCCAGGTAGGGATAGACATCCCCCTGGGAACCCCTTGTTACCAAAAGTATTTTCATGAAATGATCCCGATTTCCGCAAGCTTGCCGGTGTCCAGATGGTATTTTGCCTCCAGATCCCGGAGTGTTTTTTCATCAACAGGGGATGGCTTCTTCAGTTTTTTGATTTCACCGTTGCTCTTGATGATATTGGAAACCATCTTGCGGGGGTTAAAGTTGAGGGATGACATGATCCAGCATCCGTGGGTACACCAGCAGTTGGCCTTGTACCCGTGGCCGATGGCCTCAATCTCTTTTTTCATAGTATCACTGTTCATGATATCCTGCACATTGCAGTTATAATCCTGAACCTTGCCCAGGGGCGGCCGCAGCTCGCAGGAGCGGAAGCGTCCGTCGTAGTCGATGACCAGGGTGGTTTCCCCGGCGGTACAGTCCATACCCCAGGGGGTAGGCTTGTCCAGATTAGAAGCCCGGATATTGTACATGGTCCGCATCAGCCCCACGTAGAAATACTTGGTGATGATCCGCGCAATGCCCTTCATCCCGTCCCCGACACGCTTGGCGTATAACGTATAATAGGGGGCAATATCATCCTGAATCACCCGCAGGGATGCTTCGTTCAGGACCTTGACCCCGTCTTCCCGGGTCACACCCCGGGCGGCCTCGATGGTGTGGGTGGTCAGGTTGAAACGGCCGTAAACCCAGGCCACAAAATCCTGCACCTCCTCTACGTTATACTTAGTAATAACCGTGGCGCAGCCCTTGATAACATGGCCATCGTCCCTAAAATTGTCGTCCAGCAGCTTGAGGGTTTCCGCGGCCTTGTAGAAACTGGCCACCCCCCGCTGGGTATCATGGGTAGCGCCGAAACCGTCAAAACTTATGCTGATGGAGATGTTGAGGTCCGGACAGTTCTGCCGTATCCGTTTGAGCCATTCTATCACCCGTTCGCCCATTATGCCGTTTGAAGGCATGTTGACATCGGTAATGTGGTTATTTTTATAGAACATTTCGACGATTTCCGGGAGTTCCTCCCGCAAAGTCGGTTCCCCGCCGGACAGCCAGAGCCGTTTAATGTTTCCCGCAGATTCGGAGAGCTTTTTGATCTCCTCAAAGCCCAAATCCGCTTCCTTCTGCGCCATATCATTGGCATAAAAACACATGGCGCATTTTGCGTTGCATTTTCCCGTGGTAAAAAAGAATATGGATTCCAACTCCCTTTTTGAGCTTAATGAATTGAATGAGCTTCCTGAACGTTTCGTTTTCATTTGTCCAATAATAGACAGATTTTGAGATTTTGTCAATTAGGCGCAGTGCCTCATGAAAAATGTACCCCAAACAAAGGTTTGCCTCATTTAGAAAATGTAACCCAAATAAACGGGCTATTCTGTAAGGTGCGAGCTTACGGAGGCCAAAATGGGGTTAAAAATGAGCGA
>BNVE01000155.1 GCA_025997875.1 Spirochaetia bacterium | reverse complement strand
CCCCCCGTTTTGTAGCAAAACGTAAAAGAGCAAAATCCATTACGTGGAAAGGAATAGTTGCGGGATTTGTTAACAGCGTAATTTTACAAAAAATAGGTGTTGCTATTTGCCGTTTAATGGTGAGCATTGGGAGAAACAGACAAAACTATATTTACCGTACAAATGACTATTTTAGAGTTTCTTCGTTAGAGCTTGTTGCACATGAAATATACGAAAAGAATATAGATGGTAATGTTGCAGAATTAGGTGTATATCGCGGAGATTTTGCACAATATATAAACATTGCCTTTCCTGACAGAATGTTATATCTGTTCGATACATTTGAGGGTTTTAATGAAACTGACACGGAGATTGATACTAAGAAAAAATACTCAGATGGAATTCATGATTTTTCTAATACAGACGTTGAATTGGTATTGGATAAGATGAAATACAAAAATAAATGTGTAGTAAAGAAGGGATATTTTCCTGATTCAGCGGAAAATCTTGAAGAAACATTTGCTTTTGTAAGTATTGATGCGGATTTGTATGAGCCGATATATAACGGGCTTTGTTATTTTTATCCGCGTTTATCTTTTGGCGGTTACCTATTTGTTCATGATTACAATGACGGAAAAACCTATAAGGGCGTAAAAAAAGCGGTAAGAGAATACTGCAAAGAAAATAATATTAACTATTTTCCATTAAGTGATAATTGCGGCAGTGCAATACTTATAAAGTAAAATGATATTTTTTGTTATGGAGGTATGGATATGACGAAAGATGATTTCAAGGTTAAAATATTTGCAGACGGTGCAGATATTCAGGGCATGTTGGAAATGTATCACGCAGGATTTGTAAGCGGATTTACGACTAATCCGTCGCTGATGAAGAAAGCAGGGGTTACAGATTATGAAAAGTTTGCCAAAGAAGCGGTAAAAGCAATTCCTGATCTTCCGCTCTCCTTTGAGGTGTTTTCCGATGATTTTCAGTCAATGGAAAAAGAAGCAAGAAAAATCGGAGGCTGGGCAGGTAATGTGTATACAAAAATACCCATAACCAATACCAAAGGGGAATCTTCGGCGTCGCTAATAAAAAAATTATCGGCAGAGGGTTTTAAACTCAACATAACCGCAATATTAACCCTAACGCAGGTGGAACAGGTTATTAAAAGCCTGACTCCCGGGGTTGGCGCTTATATATCCGTTTTCGCGGGAAGAATAGCGGATACCGGCATAGACCCGATACCGGTTATGAAAGAAACGGTAACTATGTGTCAAGCTGTTGCTGGAGCTGAAAGTTTATGGGCAAGCACACGGGAATTACTGAATGTTTTTCAAGCCCAAGCATGTGGTGTGGATATTATCACCGTTACCAATGATATTCTTAAAAAAGTATCAAATATTGGGAAGGATCTAACACGCCTTTCACTGGAAACGGTGCAGATGTTTTACAATGACGCCAAGAGCTTGGGGTATAAGATTATATAATTGACCCCTAACATGAAAAAGTACGTAAATTGGATATACATCTGAGTAAACATTTTCATTTGATAGACAGGGCTCAACTGTTAATATGTTGGATAGTAAAATATTTTAAATGAATAAGAATACTTTAATATCGGTTGTATTGGCTACATTCAATGAGCCGCCGGAATATATTGCAAAATCCATTCAAAGTATACTCGATCAAACAATAGATGATTTTGAATTATTGCTTATAGATGATAGTACAAAACCGGATACCGTTGAGACTATTAATACACTAACTCAAGGTGACTCACGAATCAAACTGATACGTTCATCAGAACGTATGGGTTTTGTACAAGCCCTCAATATTGGATTAAAACAAGCTCAAGGTAAATATATTGCCCGTATGGATGGTGATGATATATCGCTGCCAAATAGATTTGAGCTCCAACTTGCCTATTTAGAAAGTCATCCTGATGTACATGTAATAGGTGGATCAATAAATATAATTAATGAAAAAGGTGAAATTATTTCATGTAGAAGGTTTCCGACTACATCCATTAAAGTAAAATTATTTTCCATATTCCGAAGTCCAGTATCGCACCCAACTGTTATGATGCGTAAAAGCATTATTGAAAAAGGAATCTATTATGATGAAAATTTTAAAAAAGCTGAGGATTTAGAATTGTGGTTACGTCTAATAAAATATGGTTATAACATAACAAATATTCCTGATATTATAGTTTCTTCTAGGGTGATTGGCGATCATTCCAATAAAAGAACTAAAGATCATTTTCTTTATAATTATAAAGCCCGTAAAAAAAACATTTTTTTTCTCCATCCAATATTTTGGCTGATCTCTATCTTGATTTCTAAAATATACACAATGTTGCCAAAAATTATTATTGATAAGATTTATAAAATGGAAAACAAAAATTGAAAAACAGTCCAGCCATGTCGTTATTCTTTTAGAATATGATCATATTGATAGCATAAGATTAAAATTGAGTTATTTTATTTTCCGTAACATGACTATTGAAACATTCTTTCCGTATCTTGATACTAAATTTTCAGGATATGAGGATGTATCTATAATTGATGAAAATGCGGATAGATATATCTGGTTTTATTTGGCGCCGATTGCTGAAAATAATGTAATAGTTGAGAAAGTCCATTATTATACGGATTTGGTACATATAATTGCCGAACGCATTCAACCGGGGAAAATGCTTATCGCTTTTACGATGAAGGATATGATGACGATTCAAAGCATTACGTCTGATAGTTCTGTGGCTGATGCGGTAAACAAATATAATGCATCGCTGTATAAATTAGCATCTGAACATAAAAATATTAGGGTCATAGACTTCGCTCATTTTTTAGATAATTATACCCCGGATAATCGTATTGATTGGCGATACTATTTTATTGCGCAAATAGGGTTTAACCCCCGTCTTGCCGCTGAATTTAGGGATTGGTTTACCCTTCAAATACAGGCTATTGAATTAAAACGGAAGAAATGCCTGGTACTTGACCTGGACAATACTTTATGGGGCGGCATTCTGGGTGAGGATGGTATTGAAGGGGTGTCGCTGGGAGGGGATTATCCCGGGAAAGCGTTTCTTTTGTTCCAACATCAAATCCTGGAAATAAGCAAACAGGGCGTAATTTTAGCGGTAAACAGCAAAAACAACCTTGAGGATGTTCTGCAGATGTGGAAGGAACATCCTGATATCATACTGAAAGAAGAACATTTTGCATCGGTACGTATAAATTGGAATAATAAAACAGATAATCTTTTGAAGATAGCGCAGGAATTGAATATTGGTCTTGATAGCATGGTTTTCCTGGATGACAATCCAACTGAACGCGAACTGGTAAAAAAATATCTGCCGGAAGTTATTGTACCTGATTTCCCTGAACATCCTTATATTTTACCGGTATTTTTCAGGAATATTATTGAAAAATATTTTGTCATCTATGCACTTACCGACGAAGATACAACAAAAACAGAACAGTATAAATCAAACGCACTTAGGGCCAATATGCAGCATTCCTTTCCTAACATCAAAGATTATATCCGCAATCTTCAGATAGTACTAACGATTGCTGAAGTTAATAATCTGACACTTTCCCGTTCGGCGCAAATGACACAAAAAACCAATCAATTCAACTTGACAACACATAGATATATGGAGATGGAAATCAAGCAGTTTATTGATAAGAAGGATTGGGTATATGGATTGAGAGTCAAGGATAAATTCGGCGATTATGGATTAACCGGCTTAATAATTATAAAGATTGATGGACAAATTGCCTATATTGATAGTTTATTATTAAGCTGTCGCATACTTGGAAAGGAGATTGAGTTTGCCTTTATTAAACATATTTTGTCAAAAATAAAAAAAGCTGGATTAAGTAAAGTTATTGCTTTTTATGAAAAGACTGCAAAAAATAGACAGGTTGAAAATTTTTATGATAAGAATGGCTTTAAGGTGATTGAAAATTCAGATGATCATAAAAGCTATGAATTACTCCTGGATGAAATAATAGAATTTACGGTATCTGATGTATATAAATTGGAGGATTTATGAGGGAAAAAATAAAAGTAATTTTAAAGAACATTTTAGAACTTGATGAAGTGCCGGAAGATATATCTCAGGAAAAATGTATAGAATGGGATTCCATACATCATTTGCAGATAATATTTCAGTTGGAGTCAGATTTTAATGTTTCTTTTGAACCAGAAGATATCATAAAAATGATATCATTAAATGAAATAGAAAACATTCTTAATAAATTTTAAGGGATAGTATTATGGAAAATGATACTATACTATTTACAGTAGATGATATTGATATATTTGCAAAAGTATCTCATGATAGAAGTCCGTTGCATTGTAATAATGAATATGCACGAAAGACTCCTTATGGGGAACCTGTCGTCCATGGCATACTGGGAGTTTTTGCCTGTTTAGGTAAATTTGTCGAATTAGACAATAATGTTTTTATAACGGCAATGGAAGTCAAATTTTTCGCGCCATTGTTTTGTAATGTTTGTTATACTCTTTCTGTTAAAACAGTCCGCAATTCAGAAGCAGAAATGATAATTACTGATGGTGAGACAAAAATTCTTAAAATTAAGGTAGTTTATAAAGGTGGGTTGGGTATTGCTATTAATAATAGGCAGTCAAGTATTCCATTCTTTGAAATGCAGGCAAAAGATTTAGATTATAATGAAATAGTACAGGGTAAAGGTTATGATGGAGAATATTCTCCACTTATAGATGATGCGTTTTATAATTTACTTGCAAAGTTTGGATTGCAATCTGCTTCATTAGAATATTTAGTGATACTTTTAATGTGGAGTAGTTATTCAGTCGGTATGATAGTCCCCGGAAAACAAGCATTGTATTCGGACATTAATTTAGAAATTGAACCCAATTTGACTGAGGCGGATTTGACTTTACCGATACGATATGAGGTTAAAATAGATAAGCTGGATACTCGATTTAATTTATTGTTTATGGGATTTAGCTGTTTTTCTTCCAGCGGGGTATAGGTATCGAATGGTGTATTAAAGGCATTTATAAGAAAAACAATCAATCGAACGGTAAATGTATCTGAGGTAAAAAATAATAATCAAACAATATTAAAAGGTAAAACTGCATTAATTACCGGGGCAAGCAGGGGATTGGGCGCGGTATTGGCTAAATTACTTGCAGCAATGTCCTGTAAAGTAATTATCAATTTTCAGTATAGTCTGGAAGATGCTTCTCATCTTAAGAATGAAATAATTTCAGAGGGTGGTAGCGTTGAACTATGGCAGGGAGATATTTTTGATTTAAATTGGCTTAATACCAAAAAAGAAGAATTAATCGCTAAAGGCCAATCCCTGGATATTCTTATTCTTAATGCATGTCAGCCGCCGCATGCCTTATTATTTAATGCCAGTACGATATCACGTATCAATACTTATATTAGCAGGAATTTTGAACTTACCAGCGTTCCTCTGGCTTTATTTTCGCCAATGATTAATGAATATCGTGGTTATGAAGTAATAATATCATCTGAATATGTCATTCATCCAAAAAGAGAGTTCACTCAATATGTAATTTTGAAAACCGCAATAGAAAGTTTAGTATCTTCCATGGCGTATAAATACGATCATATAAAATGGAGAGTTGTTCGGCCTCCTAAAATGCTGACTGATATGTCAAATTCTCCTATGGGTAATCATGATGCAAGTGATCCGGTCCTTATAGCAAAAAACATTTGCGAGCATATTTTCATTAATAATATTGATAGAAACAGTAATTTTGAGATATTCAGTCCCCAATTGCAATCGAGACTATAAATGGTATTTATTGTTAAAAAAACAATAGAATTAACTGAATATGAACAAGAGAGTATCCTGACACTCTTTAATGTAATATTTAAGAAGGAGAGAACAATATTAGAATTTCATAATCAATTTACAAATAATGTTTTTGGATATTCATATCATGCAATGATTTTAGATGAAAATAGGATAGTAGGTCATTTTGCATATATTCCGGCATACTATAATGTTAATACCAAGCGGTATCTTTCTGCGGTATCCGCAGACGCTATGGTAGATGAAAAATATCGTGGTTTTATAAATTTTTATTCTATGATTGTTACTCTCCATAAATATTTAGAAACCGAAGGAATTGTTTTTGTCCATGCTTTTCCCAATGATAATTCTTACCCGGTATTTATCAAAGGAAAACTGATGGGCGATATAGGCCGCCTTACTACCTATTGTCTCCCCTATCGTATAGGTGGCATTAAGCCGGGATTAAAGGCTTTAAACTGGCTTTCAATATTTTTTGTAAGATTGTATGTTTTTCTTGTTTCCCTAATTGCCGGAAAAAAGATATACCGCTTTCCCATTGAAAAAGAGGCGGAAACCTATAACGCTACCCGATATAAACGGCTTGATGGCAATTATAACATAGCAAATTTTAAGGGTAGTGAATTTGTATATAAAATTATGGACTATGAAGGTATTCGAAGCGCTTTCCTGATAGATGTCTTTGAGAAATCAGCAAGTAATTTCAATAAAGCGGTCAGATATATTATCAAGAATCATTATAAGGAATATGATATCCTGTTATTTGTTGGGTCTATCCCTTTCAAAAATCATGGATTGATACGAGTACCAAAAGGATTATCCCTTAAGATATTTCATTTTACTGGAGAGATATTAAAAAAAGATGAGATAGACAAAGAATTGTTTTTTAACGTGGATAATTGGGACGTCAATTTATCTAATTACGATCTATTATGAATATCCTCACCTTTGACATAGAAGAATGGTTCCACATTTTAGACAACGAGTCTACTAAAACAATCAATGAGTGGAATCATTACGAATCGCGCATACACGCCAATATGGAACGGATATTTACTTTTCTGGATACCATAAAAGTAAAAGCTACCTTTTTTTGTTTAGGCTGGATTGCGGAAACGTACCCCCAAATAGTTAAAGAGATTGTTTCACGAGGGTATGAAATCGGTACTCATTCTACCATGCATCAGCTTATTTATGAACAAAGTCCTCAAGTATTTGCTCAAGATTTAGACCGTTCAATAAAGGCATTGGAAGATATTACCGGACAGAAAGTAAAATGCTTTCGTGCTCCTGGGTTTTCTATTCGTACTGATAATCGCTGGGTATTTGATATATTGCTTTCTCAGGGTATTGAAATTGATAGCTCCATTTTCCCCACGTCTCGGTCGCATGGCGGATTTCCATCTTATAATGCGGTTGAACCTTCTATTTTACAATACGATGGACTTAGATTAAAAGAGTTTCCCATCAGTTATACAACGATTTTAGGAAAACCGTTTATTTATTCCGGAGGTGGGTATTTCAGGTTGTTTCCCTATTCATGTATTAAACACTGGACGCAAAAAACTTCTTATCTGATGACCTATTTTCATCCACGGGACTTTGATGCGTTACAACCAAAGATTCCTTCATTGCCGTTTATGCGTACTTTTAAATCATATATTGGCTTATCAAGTGCATTTACCAAATTTCAGAAACTACTTACTGATTTTAAGTTTATTGATATAGCGGAAGCAGATAAATTGATTGATTGGGAAAAAGTTAGAACTATTACGGTCTAGGTTAATTATTATAAATAGATACAATACAAAGTGCCGATAATTCTCCTTGACTTCCTCATTCCCATCCTCCAGTACCTCTCACGGAGGATGGATACCTTAACCTCATGGGTATACCTAACTCTTTTGTCCATACTACTCTCCTTGGACTTGTACCTATACCACTTTATGAACTTTACTCTATTTCGACAAGTTCTGCTTGGACAATCAAAATGATGCAGATGCTCTTTGATGTAGAGATGAAAATATTTATGGGAATTATTGTAAATGAATGAAGAACAGAACACTGATGATGAAATAAGCCTGATTGATCTCTTTGCCGTCCTTTTAAGACACAAGGTGATGATAGTTGTTATTACCCTTGTTGCGATAATCGGCGTGGTAATCTTTGCGATCATTTCCCTCAAACTGCCCACTGAAATATCCCCCCTTCCCAATCAGTATACCCCCGAGGCATTAATGTTGATTAACGACCAAAAATCCCAAGGCAACAGTTTATCTTCCATGCTCAGTAATTCCGGCGGCTTGGGAAGCCTTGCAGGATTGATGGGTCTGAGCGCCGGAAGTTCTACCAACAGCCAGCTTGCGGTATTTCTCACCGGTTCTAACTCAATGCTGGATGCAGTAGTAGATAAGTTTGATCTGATAACCCGGTATAAGATTGATATGCCCGGGAAAAAAGCAAAATCCCCCCGCGCCGACAGCCGTAAGGCCCTCAAGAAAAAACTTACCGCCGAAACTGACGCTGAAAGCGGCGTGTTCAGCGTCAGTTTTACCGATACGGACCCGGCCTTTGCCCGGGAAGTGGTGAATTTTTGTGTTGCGTATCTGGAGCGGCGTTTTGATGAGATGGGCATTGATAAGAACAAGATAGAGAAAGATAACCTGGAAATAAACATCGAAAACACCTTTAAGGAAATCCAGCGTCTGGAACTGGAAAGCCGGCAATTGGAACGGTCGGTGGGTATGGGTAATATCAGCGGGAATACCCCCGCCATAAGCCTGGAACTCAACCGCATTCAGCTTGAACTTGAGGCCCAAAAACAAATCTATACCCAGCTTAAGATTCAATATGAATTGTTGAAAGTAACCATGGCCAGCGAAAGCCCGGTCTTCCAGGTGCTGGAATATGCCGAAGTACCGGACCAGAAGTCCGGGCCCAGCCGAGGGCTGCTGTGTATCATCGTGACCTTTGCGGCTGGTTTCTTCTCGGTGTTCCTGGCCT
>BNVE01000154.1 GCA_025997875.1 Spirochaetia bacterium | reverse complement strand
CATCCTCCTTATACAAAACATAAAAGCAAAATTCGTGCCAAGTGCCAATATTGCTTGCCTGGTCAGAAAATCACTCCGCTTAATTCTTTATATTATAATTAATTGTACTCTGTCAATACTTTTTGTTATTATTTTATAATATTCCAATAGGTATAAATGTGTATAAAAAAAGATACGGGTGACATTCATAAAATACTATTGTTGCCCGGTAGAAAAATATGGTCAGTTTTGTAATAATAAGATGTATAATCACCGTACTTTGAAGCTTATAACCGACATCGATCATTTGCCCCCCGCCCTGGCCGCGTCAATCAGCCCGGAGGAGCGGGCATACATCGAAGGGATTGCGGCCCGGGGCGGCCTGCCCTTCGCCGTCACTCCCCACTTCGCCTCCCTGGCGGGGCCGGAAAAAGACGACCCCATCCGACGGCAGTTTATGCCCGACCCGCAAGAAGCGCAGGGAGATCCCTTTGCGCTGGAAGACCCCCTGGGTGAAGCTTGCCACCGGGTTGCGCCCCGGCTGATCCACCAGTATCAAAACCGGGCGCTGCTCAAGACCACAGCCCTTTGCGGCGGCTTTTGCCGTTTCTGTTTCCGCCGGGTGTGGGTGGCTGAAGAGGCGCCCTTTATCAGCGCAGCGGAACTGGAACCGGTTCAGGATTACCTGAAAGTCCATCCTGAAATTCGGGAAATACTTTTGTCCGGGGGCGACCCCTTGAGGGCTTCCGATGAACGGCTGGAATGGCTTTTCCAGGAACTTCGCGCGGCAAGGCCGGGTCTGCAAACAGCAGGGCCGCGGTTACCAAAAGCGGACTCAGCGCTGTCCCTCCGCATCTGCACCCGGCTCCCCATCACCGCCCCGGACCGGATCACGCCGGAGCTTATCGGCCTGCTCAGCCGTTTTTCGCCGCTTCGTGCAGCGGTCCACATCAACCACAGCCGGGAGCTTTCCCCGGAAAGCCGCCGCGCCCTGAGCGCCATTGCGGAAGCGGGCATTCCCGTCCTGGTCCAGACCGTACTCCTTAAAGGCATTAACGATGACGCAGAAACGCTCCTCACCCTTTTCCGGGAATGCCGAAATCTGGGGCTCATCCCCTATTACCTTTTCCAGCTTGACCTGGCCCCGGGAACCGCCCACTTCCGCCTTCCCCTCAAACAGGGGCTCGCTTTGTACCGGAAACTGCAAATCCTGGGGACAGAGCCCGAAAACAATTCAAGCTCTGTCCCCCTGCTTCCAGGGAATTTGGTTCCAGCCTATGCGGTGGACCTGCCGGGCGGCGGCGGGAAAATCCGGCTCTCGAAAAAAAGCATCGCCGGGGAGACAGTACTGCCGGCGGGCAGGGCATATCTCCTCAAAGATAAGGACGGGAAGCTCTGGCCTTACCCGGTAGATTAAGGAAAACGCCATCCGGGTTATCGATTAAGCCAGGAAGTAAATTTTTATTCTTTTTCTGAAAACTGATTGACTTTAATCTTTAAAACCCACATTGTTCTTCTTAGATTTTATTTTAAAGCGAAAAATACCGGCTTTATTTGCGCGGCGAGCTGTATTTGAAGAGAGGTTGGAAGAACCGGATTGAAAGGAAGCGATGTGGTCATTGAGGAGGTTTCCAAGTCCTTCGGTGACTTTAAGGTCTTAAATGAGGTGAGTCTTGGAATAAAAAAGGGTGAATTTTTCTCCCTTTTGGGCCCTTCCGGATGCGGCAAAACAACCCTGCTGCGGATTATTGCGGGCTTTGAAAGTCCGGATTACGGGCTCGTCACCTTTGACGGCGCCGACGTGCTTCCCCTGCCCCCCAACCGGCGGCAGGCCAACACGGTTTTTCAGAATTACGCCCTTTTTCCCCATTTAACGGTCTTCGAAAACGTCGCCTTCCCCCTGCGGATTAAACGCTTCCCCAAGGCTGAAATTAGCCCCAGGGTGAACGAGTACCTTAAACTCGTGCAGCTTGAAGGGCATGCCCACAAGAAGCCGAACCAGCTTTCCGGGGGCCAGAAACAGCGGGTCGCCATTGCCCGGGCCCTGATCAACGAGCCCCGGGTACTCCTGCTAGACGAACCCCTTTCCGCCCTGGACGCCAAGCTCCGCCAGCACATGCTCATCGAGCTGGACCAGATCCACGACAAGATCGGCATCACCTTTATCTACGTAACCCATGACCAGCAGGAGGCCCTTTCGGTTTCTGACCGCATCGCCGTGATGAACCAGGGGAATGTCCTGCAAGTGGGCACTCCCCACGAAATTTACGAAAGCCCCGCCACAGACTTTGTGGCCCGGTTCATCGGGGAGATCAACCTCTTTGATGCCACAGTCACCAGGGTCAACAAACTGGACCAACCCCTGCTTCCCGCCATTGCCCCCTCGGAGACCACCGAATACATGGCGGAGCTGGAAACCCCCGAGCTTGGCCGCATCAAGGTCACCACCGTGGATGAGGTAGAACCCGGCCAGAAGGTGGTTTTCACCGTTCGGCCCGAAAAAATCGTCATTTCCAAGGAGAAGCCCACCACCAAGCGGGAGGACATCAACCTCTTCCAGGGTACGGTGGACGAGCCCATCTATTCGGGGTTCCAGACCAAGTTCTATATCAAAATAGCCCAGCCCGCTGCCGCTGCGGACCGGAATACCGAGCAGAAGAAGGTGCTTATCCGGGTGATTAAACAGCATGCAAACTATTCCGATGAAGGGCCGGATATCGTCTGGAAGGATGATGTCTACCTTTCCTGGAGCGCCAACGACGGCTACATTGTGGGTGTTAAAGAATGAGCGCCGAAAGCGAACCTGGCGGGGCGGGTAAAAAAGCCCCCATCAAAAACACAGCCGCCGGAAAGCGGAACTACGGGCCCCTGTACTCGTCCCCCATGGCGGTGTGGTTCACGATCTTCTTCTTCGCCCCCCTGATCATCATCGTGCTCTACAGCTTCCTGAAAAAAGGGCTCTATGGCGGGGTGGAATGGCAGTTCTCCCTGGACGCCTACAAAAGCCTGGCAAACCCCAGCTTCCTGATCATCACCGGCAGGACCATCCTGACCTCCATCGCCGCCACCATCATCACCATCATGATCGCCCTCCCCTGCGGCTACTACATGGCGAAAAGCCGGAACCAGACCTTTTTGCTTTTGCTGATCATCATCCCCTTTTGGACCAACTTCCTTATCCGGGTCTTTGCCTGGATGAACATCCTGGGAAACAGCGGCTTCCTTAACGAATTCCTGCTCCGCGCCGGCCTTATCAGCGACTACATTCACTTCCTCTACAACCAGAAGGTGGTGGTCCTGGTGCTGGTGTACATGTACCTGCCCTACGCTATCCTCCCCCTCTTTTCCACCATCGATAAATTCGATTTTTCCCTGCTGGAAGCGGCCCGGGACCTGGGGGCCACCAAGGCGGAATCCATGTTCCGGGTGCTGCTGCCCAATATCCGCAGCGGCATGTACACGGCGGTGCTCTTTACCTTTATCCCCATCTTTGGGGCCTATGCGGTACCCCTGCTTGTCGGCGGCAAGGATTCCTACATGCTGGGAAACATCATCGCCGACCAGCTCACCAAGTCCCGGAACTGGCCCCTGGCCTCGGCTATCTCCATGGTACTCACCCTGGTAACCACCGTGGGGGTCATGGTGATGATGAACCTTCAGCGAAGAGACGCTTCGCGTCTCCAAGACGCAAGCCGGACTACCGATGTAAAGGGGGCGGCAAAATGAACATCAAAAGCCTGGTTCAAAATACCATCACATCTCTGAAGATAGGCCCCCACGCCCAGGGGGAGGCGGCGCGCCACGCCCGGCGGGCCTACCGAAAGCGGCAGTTTTCGTTTTCCCAGACCGTTTTTGTCGCCACCATTGTGTTCCTCTTTTTGCCCCTCTTTGTACTGGTCCTCTACTCCTTTAACGCCTCCAAGGGCATGGGCTGGACGGGCTTTTCCTTTGTCTGGTACGAACAGCTCTTTTTCCATTCAAGGGACCTCTGGCGGGCCTTCCGTAACAGCATCCTCATTGCTGTTAGCTCCGCCGCCACCGCCACGGTGCTGGGGACCTTCGGGGCCATTGGGGTGAACTGGTACCGCTTCAAAATGCGGAATTATGTGCAGACCATCTCCTTCCTCCCCATGATCCTGCCGGAGATCATCATCGGCGTGTCCCTTTCGATCTTCTTTGCCGGGGTGGGCATCAAGCTGGGGCTCATGACCATCTTTATCGCCCATACCACCTTCAACCTCCCCTTCGTGTTCCTCATGGTCATGGCCCGGCTGGACGAGTTTGATTTTTCCATCATCGAGGCCGCCCACGACCTGGGGGCCAACGAGGCCCAGACCCTGCTCAAGGTGACGGTACCCATCTGCATGCCCGGTATCGTCTCCGGCTTTCTTACCGCCATCACCATCAGCCTGGAGGACTTCGTCATCACCTACTTTGTGGCAGGCCCCGGCTCCTCTACCCTGCCCCTGTACATCTATTCGGCGATCCGTTTTGGGGTATCCCCGGTGATCAACGCCCTTTCGGTGGTGATGATCCTGGGTACGGTGCTTCTGACCTATTTATTGAGGAACTTCCTCAAGTATATCGCGGCAAAATAGTCTATAGTTATATATAACATCATGTTGTTCGGAGGAAAAAATGAAAAATGTATCTAAGGTGACTACCCGGCCTATGGCCGCCGTTTTCTGTACGGTATTCGCATTCTGCCTGTTCACCCTGGGGGGCTGCGGCGGGGAAGCGGACCCCAACAAGCTCTATATTTACAACTGGACCTATTACACCCCCGACTCGGTGATCGAAAAGTTTGAAAAGGAATACGGGGTCACGGTGATTTACGATGAATTTGCCTCCAACGAGGACATGTACGCCAAACTCAAGGCCGGCGGCTCCGGTTATGACATCGTTTTCCCCTCCGGGGACTATACTTCCATCATGATCAACCAGAAGATGCTGGAAAAAATCGATAAATCAAAAATACCCAATCTTAAAAACATCGACCCGACGGTGCTCCAAAAGGCCGCCTATGATCAGACAATGGAATACTCGGTTCCCTACTACTTCGGCGCCGCCGGCATCGCGGTGAACACCGCCCGGGTGCCCAATTTTGACCGGAGCTGGTCCATCTTCGGCCGCAGCGACCTGCGGGACCGGATGACCATGCTGGACGATATGCGGGAGGTCCTGGGGGACGCCTTAAAACACATGGGCTATTCGGTGAACACCAAGAATCCATCGGAAATTCAAAGGGCCCGGGATTTGGTCAACACCGCCTGGAAACCCAACCTGGTCAAATTCGACGCCGAAGCCTTCGGCAAGGGCTATGCCGACGGGGACTTCTGGGTGGTCCAGGGTTATGCGGAAGTGGTCTACGAGGAAATCGGCGACAATGAGCAACTCAAGAAAGACACGGTCTTCTTTATCCCCCCCGAGGGCGGCCCCGCCTACATCGACAGCATGTGCATCCTCAAGGGCTCCAGGCATATCGATCTGGCCTACAAATTCATCGACTTTATCCACCGGCCGGAGATCTACGCCGAATTCGTCGATTACTTCGGCTTCCCCGCCACGGTCAACATCCCCGCCCGGGCCCTCAAAAAGGGTGAATCCTACTATACTTTTGAGGAACTGGGCCGGACCGAGCTCAAGGACGACCTGGGAGAGGCCCTGGACCTCTACAACGAGGCCTGGTTCAACTCAATCCGGGTGGGGAATTAGCTCTGATTACGAACTTTTAGGTAAAAATTCTGGTTCAATTACTAACTTTTATGTATTTCGTCTTCTTCCCCGCTCCGGTTTTGGTAATAAAGCCCTCCTTCAGGAGCGAGGAGAGGCTTGCCTCCACCGTGGAGGCGCTGATATCGGGAAAGCGGTCCAGGATGTCCTTTTTTGAAAGCTGGCCCAAGGTGCTTTCAAAGAGGGCGCGGACCCGTTCCGGCTTTGAAAGGCTGCGGTTAAAGGTCAGGCCCATCCTAAAGGCAAATTCCCGGTAGGCCTTTAGCAGTACTTCCAGAAAATGCCGTACAAAGGGAAGGCAGTCGTTTTCCCCCTCGTGCCAGCCGGTGGAACCTATTTCCAGGGCTTCGTAGTAGGTCTCCTTGGTCTGTTCGATAATGGTTTCCAGGCTGATGTACTTTCCCACCAGGTAGCCTGAACGGTAGAGCAGCAGCAGGCAGAGGAGGCGGCTCATCCTGCCATTGCCGTCGGCGAAAGGATGGATGCAGAGAAAGTCCAGGATAAACCGGGGGATGAGCAGCAGGGGGTCGATTCTCCCCGCATCCAGAGCTCCATTAAAGGCGGCGCAGAGCTCCTCCACGGCATCGGGGGTCTCAAAGGCCGGCAGGGGCTTAAAACGTACCCGCTCCCGGCCATCCGCGCCTGTCTCGGCGATGATATTGTCCGCCGCCTTGTACTTGCCCCCAAATGCCGAGGGGTTGAACTGGTAGAGGTCCCGGTGCAGCTGCAGGATGATATTGGGCCGCAGGGGGATATGGTCGTAGCTTTCGTGGATCAGGGCCAGCACCTCCCGGTAACCGGCGATCTCCTCCTCCGAACGGTTCCGGGGCTCCGTCTTCATCGCAACCAGGGCGGCCAGCCGTTCATCGGAGGTATTGATCCCCTCGATCCGGTTGGACGCGCCGGTACTCTGTATTCGGGCTATTTCCAGCAGAGTTACCAGAACGTCCTGGCGGGCCTCCACAAACAACTCCTGCTTTCCCCTGTACTCATGGACAGCGGCAAGGATGTTCATAATCTCATTGCAAGCAAGAGAAGGGGGCAAGTCTGAATAATCAAAGTTTCTCATGGTTTTGGTTCTGCCTAATTTTCTCGGGTTCTGCCTAATTATACCGTTATTTTGGGCAGAACGGCAAGTAAATTGGGCAGAACCGGGGGGGAAAACCTAAGCCTGCATTGTCAGGGCGGTATCTATCCTGGAACGGAATTCTTTTTCGCTTATCTCATCTTTTAAGTAGTCGGTAATGAGCAGGCGGATAACCTGGGGGAAGGCTTTCCAGTACCGCTCCGGCCAGGCCCCCAGTTCCTTCCGCAGGCCCTGCTCCTCGGCCTCGGCCATGGTTCCCTCTGAATAGGCCATAAATTGCTCAATCATGGAAGAAAGGAGGTCCGCAGGGAGCTTTTCTCCCTGGCCGCCGCTGCCGGAATTGAGGTCCGGAATCCAGGCGTCGGTGAGCTGCTTAATCTGCTCATCCTTCAGTTCCGGGGCTTCCTGTTTGATGGTCCGCACCGCATAATCAAGGACGCTCTTTTTAAGCCCCTCAATAGTGCCTTCGATATTCATGTGGGCGGTCATTTCACTTGCCCATTTTTTGGGATCCGGCAGGTTCCGGGCGCCGCCGAACATGGTAAGTTCCCGCCGCCGCCGCACCACCGCCGCCGCCACCGCCTCTATTGCCGCCTCATCGCAGCGGTTCAGAATATAGTCCATTACCCGGACCAGTTCGGGGTCTGCCATTTAGAAAGCATAGTCCTAAACCGGACGCCCCGCAATGGGGAAGGTTCCGTAAGGAACCCGAGCTCGGGAACAAAGCTTGAGAAAAATGCGAGCTCTGTCCCTGAGGTTTCATTTTCCGTTGCTTTCCGCCATACTATATCCATGAAGTTGACCATCCTTGGTTCCGGGACCTCCCATGGCATTCCCGTTTTGGGCTGCGACTGCCCGGTATGCCATTCCGAAGACATCCTGGATAAACGGATGCGGGCCTCCCTCTATATAGAGGGAGACAGCGGGGAACGGGCCCTTATCGACACCGGGCCGGAATTCCGTCTCCAGGCCATACGGGCAGGGATTAAGCGCCTGGACGGGATTTTCCTGACCCATGCCCATGCGGATCATGTCCACGGCCTGGACGACGTACGCCCCCTGAGCCGCGAAACACCCCTTCCGGTCTATGGAAACCGGGAAACAATCGAGGAAATGCGGGAACGGTTCTCCTATATTTTTAAGGAAACCCAGCAGGGGGGCGGAAAACCCCGGATCATCCCCAGGGTTGTCTCGAAACCGGTTGCCCTTGGGGGCTTAACCTTTACCCCAATACCGGTAAAACACGGGATGCTGGACATTTTAGGCTGGAAAATTGAAGAAAAAACAGCTGATACCGGAACGGCGGCGGCAAAAAAGACGTCCGGCGTTGAAGCGGCGCCCGGCGCCGCAGTTTACCTTACGGACACCAGTGAAATCCCCGCCGCTTCCCGGGAAATCATCGGCAAACCGGCAGTTTTGATCATCGGCGCCCTGCGGACACGGCCCGCGGAGACCCATTTCTCCTTTGAACAGGCCCTGAACGCCGCAGTAGAGATCGGGGCCGCAGAGGTCTACCTGACCCACATCTGCCACGATTACCTGCACGGGGAAATAGTTGAGTATTGCCAAAATTTTATGGAAGAACGGGGCCTAAAAGCCGCCAATGGCATGGGCGGCGGCGTAACCATGACGCCGGCCTACGACTGTCTGGAAATTACCCTGTAAAGGGAGCCTGTGGTTCCTAGACTTTTTTGGTAACAAAGTCGCTCTTAAGGCAGCGGGCGCATATCTTGAGGGTAAGGGTGGTTCCCCCAATTTCGGTCTTTACCTTTACCAGATTGGGCTTCCAGGTGCGGCGGGTATGGTTCTTGGCATGGCTTACCTTATTACCGGTAATCGTATGTTTTCCGCAGATATCGCAGGTCCGTGACATATAATCCTTCCTTATCAATAAAAAACAATAGGTTGAACCGGTTCCAAAACTCAGGTGATTTTGGAACTGCCTCAGTTAACAAGATTAACAAAAAGAGGGGACAATGTAAAGCCCCCTTTTCAGGGCAAAAGCATTTACTATGAGAAACAAAAAAATCATATATAGCGAGTTGATTAGGAAAGAATAGTGTAAAAATATACCAATTATGGTTTAATTATACGGCGCATTTCGTGAATGATGCCAGCA
>BNVE01000153.1 GCA_025997875.1 Spirochaetia bacterium | reverse complement strand
GTATCCCTTTCGCTTTCATATTCTTCCTCCTCGAAAGATCTTCTCAATCAAACAGATAACCGGCAAACCGCAACGCGGTCAAACGCCGGCATCCAAAATTCACTCAGCCTTTGACGCTTCCCATCAATGTCCCCTTGGTAAAGAATTTCTGAATAAAGGGATAGGCAATGATCATGGGAATTGCGGACATAAATACGCTTGCCGCCTTGATGGCCTGCACGCTGGCGTTGCCGAAGGCGTTTGCCTCCACAAATTCATTCATCCCGCTTGCCATAAGGATATTCCGCAGCAGTATGGGCAGGGGCTGGAGGCTGTTGTTGTTCAGGTACAGCATGGCATGAAAGAAGTCGTTCCAGAAGGACACCCCGTAGTAAAGACCGATGGTCATCAGTATGGGCTTTGAAACCGGCAGGATGATCCGCAGTAATACTAACCATTCGGCGGCCCCGTCCATCCGGGCGGACTCCTTGAGTTCTTCGGGGATACCCTCAAAGAAGCCCCGCATGATAAGGCAGTTGTAGGTACTTATCGCCCCCGGCAGGAAAATGGCCGCAAGATGATTGGTAAGCCCCAATTTGGTAACAACCAGGTAGGCCGGGATCATCCCCACATTAAAAAGGTAGGGGAGCAGTACAAAGATATTGAGGAACCTGCGGCCCGGCAGGGTTTTAACCGAAAGCACATAGGCCAGGGGAACCGTCAGGAAGAGCGCCGTGGCGACCCCCATGACAAAAATCTTTAAGCTGTTGGCGAATGCGTTAATGAACCCGTTGTTTCCCAACAGGGCCTTGTACGCTGCGGTTGACCATTTCCAGGGGGCCAGGAACATCCCCTCAAGGTTGGTGCCGATAAAATCATTGGGCCTGAAGGAAAGGGTGATCGTACTCCACAGGGGAATGATCACTATCAGCAAAACAAAAACAAGAAAGGCGTCAAGGACACGGTAAAAGACGATATCCGATGCGGAAAGTCTTACTGCGGTCCCCTTTAGTTTTACTGTCATATTGTGCTCCTAGAATAGCGATGAGTCGGCAAACCGCTTGACCAGCCAGTTTGAAAGCGAAATGGTTATCAGGCCGATAACCCCCTTGAAAATGCCCACCGCCGTTGCCAGGCCGAACTGGAATTCCAGCAGGCCCTGCCGGTATACCCATGTATCGATAATATCCGCCACGCTGTATACGGGGATCGAATAGAGCATAAACATCTGGTTGAACCCCGCGTCAAGGATCGTGCCCAGCCGCAGTAATACTACCATGACGATCACCGGGCGGATTGAAGGGAGGGTGATATACCACACCCGCTGCAGGGCGGTAACCCCCTCCACCATGGCCGCTTCGTAAAGAGAGGGGTCCACCGCCATAAGGGCGGCGATAAAAATGATGGCGCTCCAGCCCATTTCCTTCCAGGCGTCGGAAACAATGACGATCCACGGGAAGGTATTGGTATCGGTTAAAAACGCAATAGGCTGGCCGCCGAAAAATTTAATCACATCATTAACAATGCCGTCCCCGGGGGCCAGCAGCACCAGCAAAATTCCGTACATGATAACCCAGGACAAAAAGTGCGGCAGGTAGGCCAGGGTCTGGACGATTTTCCGCAGTATGGGGTGCAGGCATTCGTAGATAGTTACCGCGAGCAGGATGGCAACGGGGACGCTCACCAGCAGTTTGCCGAAACTGTAAAAGAGGGTATTTCGTAACAGTTCGCCAAAGTAAAAGGCTGAGTGAATTTCGGATGCCGGCGTTTGACCGCGTTGCGGTTTGCCGGTTATCTGTTTGATTGAGAAGATCTTTCGAGGAGGAAGAATATGAAAGCGAAAGGGATACTGTTAACAGCAGTAGTATTTATGCTCTGTATGACGGCAAATGTATTTGCCGGAGGCAAATCGGACAGTTCCGGTTCTGCGGCGGCAAGCGGCCCGGTAACGATTGAACTGTGGTACGGCGCTGCGGTAACCGAAGCGGGACCGCCCCCGGCGGACTGGAAGGTATTGCAGATTATCAAGGACAAACTGAATATCAATTTGGTTTTGCAGGCCCTGCCTTCAAATGAAGGGGATCAGGATGTAAAGATCAATGCCGCCGGGGCTTCCAACACCCTGCCGGATCTGTTCATGGTTCGCCGCCCGGTGTGGCAGAACCTGTACAAGGCCGGCCTGCTCGGCCCGGTGGATGACCTCTATGCCCAAATGCCGAACCGGACAAAGGTGCAGTACGATGCGGACAGCATTGCCAATTCCACAATAAATGGAAAATCCTACGGCCTTGGTTCCCCCGGCACCATCGCCAAAAATGAAGGGGTGCTGATCCGTAAGGACTGGCTTGATAAGCTGGGCCTTAAAGTTCCGGTAACTACGGCGGAATATCTTGAAGTGATGCGGGCCTTTACCACCAGAGACCCCGACGGCAACGGCCGGGCGGACACCTACGGCTACGGCGCATTCATTGAAATTAACAACAATGAAGAAGGGCTGGGCCGCCGTTTTGATCCCTTCTTTGGGGCCTTCGGCGTGGCCGGCACCTGGAACCTTGTAAAGGCGGAAGCGGGGCTTAACGTGCGGAAACCCGCCTATTATGACGCCCTTGCCTATGTTAAAAGCCTAATCGACGAAAAGGTTATCGACCCGAACTGGTCAAGTTACGGCAAGGACGATTTCCGCGCCGCCTGGAAGCAGGGCCGTTTCGGAATCATGCGGGAACAGAACGCCGCCTATGCCGCGGAATCAAACTACGCGCCCTTTGACAAGAACTTCCCCAACGGGGAATGGCTCCTCATTGACGCCCCCAAGGGTCCCAGCGGCAAACAGTCCGTCGGGGTGTACACCCAGGCCTACCGGATCTATGCGGTATCCAACAAGGCGATACAGGCCGGAAAGGGTCCTGCCATTGCAAAACTGCTTGAATGGATGTCCTCCGACGAAGGCTACTTCCTCCTTGGCTATGGCGAGAAGGGAGTGAACTACAACCTCGACGCCAATGGGGTGCCCACCGTCGCCGGGCTCCCCGATGAATCCAAGGGCTATACCAAGCCAGAGATGCAGCCCTTAACCCAGCTGCGCAATATGGTCTATTACAACGGCCAAATAGAACTGCTCTCCCGGTATCCTACCTACAAGGCCCCCACCTCGGGCAAGACCATGAGCGCCCTTACGGTGCTGTTCGATATGCAGAAACGGCCCTGGACAGCGAACATCGGCGGGGACACCCTGCCCAATCCGAACGCGGATCTTAAACGCTTCTATGAACAGGGCGTGGTGGAATTCCTTACGGGACGGCGGGCTCTGACCAGAGACGCATGGACCGCCTGGGTTGCGGAATTTGACAGGCTTGGCGGACTGCAATGGGAAAAAGACGGCATTGCCGCTGCGGAAGCAAACAACTATTTAAAATAAAGTAAGATTAAACGGGGGCGGCGTTCTAAAAACTGCCCCCTATTTTTTACACGGAAATAAACATGATGCAAATTAACGCTATTGATAAATCAAAGCCGCTCTCTGAACGCATGGCCCTGTCGGTCATCAAACGGTACACCCCGGATCAGGTAAAGTGGCACTACGAGCACGGCCTGGTGATCCAGAGTATCTATGCTGTTGCAAATACCGTGGATAAAGGCGGCGCTGCCGATGATTACCGCCGCTGGGTAAAGACCATGTACGACACAAAAATTCAGGATGACGGCAGTATCGCTACCTACCGGGGGGACGAGTTTAACCTGGACCAGATCAATCCCGGGAAGCAGCTTTTTGATTTGTACAGGGACTCAGGCGAGCGGAAATATCGAACCGCAATAGAAACGTTGCGGGATCAATTACGGCATCACCCCCGTACTAAATCTGACGGATTCTGGCACAAGCAGATCTATCCCTGGCAGATGTGGCTTGACGGCCTCTACATGCAAGGCCCCTTTTACGCCCGCTATGCTGCGGAATACGGAAGCGCCGAAGATTTTACCGACATCGTTCATCAGTTTGTTTTGATTGAATCAAAGGCCCGTGATGAAAAGACCGGCCTTATATACCACGCCTGGGATGAGTCCCGTGAGCAGAAATGGGCAAATCCCCAAACCGGCTGTTCCCCCCATTTCTGGGGCCGTGCCCTTGGCTGGTATTGCATGGCCCTGGTTGATGTTCTGGACTTTATTCCCCCTGCCCTGCAGAAAGAACGGGAGGCTCTGATTGCCATTGCCTGCCGCCTTATCGCGCCGTTGGAACATTTTCAGGATACGGAAAGCGGCCTTTGGTATCAGGTGCTCGATCAGGGAGAGCGGGAGAAAAACTATTTGGAAGCTTCTGGCTCATCAATGTTTGTGTATTTCCTTTACAAGATGATCCGCAAGGGCTATGCGCAAGGTAGTATTGCTGCGGGGGCAAAGAAAACGGCCGCCGCAGCTTATGAAGGCCTTAGGGGCTGCTTGCTGCGGGAAGACCCCAGCGGCGAATTACACCTGGACGGCATTTGCAGCGTCGCCGGTCTTGGCGGCGTCCCCTACCGTGACGGTTCGTACAGTTACTACGTAAGCGAAGCGGTGGTCACCGATGACTTTAAGGGCGTAGGGCCGTTTATTCTGGCCTCACTGGAACACGAAAGGGCTTAAGCCGATAAGCCGCCCGCAGGTTTTTACGAGCGGCTATCAGGTTTTTTTATAAGGAAAATGAATTACCCGGTAATATCAACAGTTATCGTTGTGCCGGTTACACTTGCGTTGCCTTAGAATCTACCTAATTTCGCATGAAGTAATAGGCAATGAGATTCCCACGACTCACATAAGCTCCAACGCCGGTATTCTTGCGGTCATTTAACACGCTAATAGCCTGGTTGAGAACCGAAATCGGGGGAGCATCACCGGGGTGATCCCGACGAGCCTGACTATAGATGTTTTGCGGAGTATCATAACGGCGAGAAGAAGGAGAACCATAGTAATACCCCTGGTCATTCGGATTTGGCCGGTTATTATACATCCGGTTGGCATCACTATTATATTGCCGGGCATGACTGTTAAAATCATTCATTGTTCCGCCGTAATAGGCCCCTCAATGTACCCACACTGTGCCGTCCGCGCGCCGTATCGGTATCACGATGCCGCTATAACGGACGCCGCCCGAATAGGTGAGACTGGGGTTAGAGCAAGTTAATGTGGTAATTGAACCACCGGACAGGGTACACGTTCCGGTGCCGCTATTCACTCCATTGATATACAGGGTGAAGTTTTGATTCCCGTCGGTAGTGCTTGGAACTTCAATTTCAATCAAGGAACCATCGGAAAGTACCCCCTGAAACCCATTCACATGGGTTACTTCAAGGAGTTCCTCTTCACCGCCTCCATTACCAGTGTTGCACCCCGTCATGGCCATTGCTATGATGAATGTCAGCGCCATGCCGAATTTCTCTCTAATAGTCATATTTTTCTAAAGATAATATATGACTATTGCGTAATAGTCAAGTATGATTTTTGCCTAATAGATAGTATTTATGGATTTAAGAAAGCTTTTTGTGGTAAACTTAAAAAAATTCAGAAAAGAGGAGGGTCTGTCCCAGGAGGCGCTTGCCGAATGCTGTAATGCTTCACCCAATCATATCGGACAGATTGAGATGGGCCGCCGCTTCCCCTCAATAGAGATGCTGGAACGGATTGCCGCCGCCCTCAAGGTGGAGCCCTACCGCCTGTTCAAGGACGAATCCGGCGTGGAAGGGGACGAAAACCGGGAAACGAGGGATTTCCTGGCCAATTTGCCCGACCGAATAAGGCGGAAACTAAAAAAACAGCTTTTAGAGGCTATCAGCGCCGATATTGACCAGACCCTGCAGCCATGATTCATCGTCCTATTCTGATACAATAATTGACTGAAAAAAGATCCTACGAAACCGGATTGACAAATGATATACAATGTAGTATCCTAATAATGTGCAAATTCTGTGGGACGATGAAAAGAATCTAAAGCTCATTGCTGAACGGGGAATTTCATTGACTGAATTTGCCAGTCTTATTTTGGAGAAAAAATACCAGGCCATACTGAAAAACCCCGCACGGGAGGGACAGAATATTTTTATCGTTCCCTATCAAAATTACACATATGTGGTTCCGTTTATCATAGATGATGAGAAAAACATTATTCTAAAGACGGCCTTCCGAGCAGAAAACAGCATAAATTATATGGAGGAAAGAAAAATGAGCATAAGGCTTGATACTCAACCGAGCCCAAGGGGCGAAGGTTCCCCTCTTGATACTCAACCGAACCCAAAGGGTGAAGGTTCCCCTCTTGACGCTTTTGAGCAGGACATTGAGGAAAACGCTGAAAATTTTGTACCGGTCACGGAAAACGAACAGGCGGAAATTGAAATGATTATTGCCTCTGCAAACAAAACAAAAAACATCAATATACGCATCTCGGAATATGACTTGGAAAAGGTCAAACAAAAATCAGCCGATGAAGGTCTTCCGTACCAAACGCTTATTTCGAGTATTATACACAAATATATAGCCGGTACACTTGTTGACCAGCAGGCAGTACTCAAATCAATGCAATTGCTCAGGCGATAGTGTTTATCAACATATGCTTGAATTTCACCTGTAGATAAATGCTTCCCGGGGCCCCCGGATGGTGACGCCGGAAAAATGAGGTTCCTTTGCATTGAGGATGCGGAAGCTTTTTTCCTGCACCGGCGGCAGGCCCAAAAACATGTCCGATTCATCGGGGTTCACGGGACTGCCTTCATCGGTGGAAAAATCACTGCTGCGGATCGAAAGATTTTCTATGGGCGATTCCGGAAGGCCGGCGATGAAGCCCGCCGAGGCCTTGCAGCCCGTGGCCCGGATATCAGAAATGCTGATATTTTTTATCACCGGGGTCGCCGTTGTTACGGGCCGGCTTTCAAGGCTGAAAAAGCCGTCGGACAAAACAGCTCCGGGGCGGTAGAACATGTTAATCGCTATGGGACAGAGGTTGTCTTCCATAACCAGATTGCGGAAACTGAGATCCCGGATTTGACCGCCCCGGCCCCGCCGTGTTTTTATGCGGATACCCCGGTCGGTTCCCTTAAAGATGCAGTCTTCCGCTATCACATCGAAGATCCCCGCCGCAGTTTCACTGCCAATGACGATGCCCCCGTGTCCGTCCTGTACCGTACAGTTGCGGACCGTAATGTTGCTGGTGGGTTTATTCGCTCGGATGCCGTTGTCTCCGGACCCGGACTTAAGACATATCCCGTCATCCCCAACCCCGATGCGGCATCCGTCGATCAGCACATTCCGGCATGAATCGATATCAATACCATCGGTGTTTGGGGCGTCCGCAGGATTGGTGATGGCGACATTCCGGATCGTGAGGTTTTCGCAAAATACCGGGTGCAGGGTCCAGAAGGGTGAGTCCTTCAGGGTGACCCCTTCGATGAGCACATTGGTACATTTATAAAACTGCACCAAAGGGGGCCGCAGAAACTGTATGCACCGTCCGCCGCCCCCCGATGGCTGGGAAGCGTATTCGGAATTCAATGCGGCAAACTGCTTTTCCACGGGGGTTTCCGGCCCTTTCTGCCCCTGTTTGCGCTTTTCCCGCAGCATGTCCCACCAGACCGAACCGGCGCCCTCAATACGGCCCTTCCCGCCAATGCCCAGATGATGCTGACCATTGGAAAAGATCAGGGGATGCATACAGTAACACTCCACCCCTTCCCAGCGGGAATACACCGGGGGATACCGTTCCGGTTCGGGTATAAATGAAATGACCGCCCCTTCGTCCAGCTGCAGAGAGGTATAGGAAAATAATTCCACCGGCCCGGTCCGCCATGTTCCCCTGCCGACACGGAGAGTCCCGCCCCCTGAATCTTTCAGCCTGCCCAGAGCAGCGGCAAAGAAGGCCGAGTTATCCCGCTGTCCGTCTCCCTCGGCGCCGAAGGACGCGATATCAAGTTCGATCATTATGGTTTATAATAAACTGGTTATTGAAAGAAAATTCTGTTTAGTTATTGCATTTTCCCGTTATCCGGTAGAGAATAAGGAACGG
The DNA here is from genome assembly GCA_025997875.1 of Spirochaetia bacterium. Lineage (GTDB taxonomy): Bacteria > Spirochaetota > Spirochaetia > Treponematales > Breznakiellaceae > BNUT01. The sequence continues at coordinate 922 of BNVE01000153.1, read as the reverse complement.
AGCATAACATGAATGATAAACTTAAGGGTGGAATTTTAGCAGCCCTGGTAACGCCCTTTGACGGATCGGGAAAAATTGATAAGCCGGCGATACGGGCTCTGGTAAAAAAATTGCTGGCGGAGGGGATCGGCGGATTCTTTGTCTGCGGCAGCACCGGCGAGGCTTTCCTGATGGACGGCGCTGAACGCAGAGACGTGTTTGAAACAGTGGCGGAGGCCAACGGGGGAAAGGGTTCCCTCATCTGTCATTGCGGCGCCATCGGCACGGACCTGGGCATAGCCCTGGCCAAACATGCCGCAGAGCTGGGGGCCGATGCTGTCTCTTCGGTGCCGCCCTTTTATCATCATTTCAGTAACGATGAAATTCTGGCCTATTTTAATGACCTGGCCGATGCATCGGGAAAGCCGGTGATCGTCTACAATATCCCTTCCTTCTGCGGGGTCACCATTACCCCGGCCATGATGGCATCCCTGCGAAACAGGGTGTCCGGCAGCTTGCCCGGTGTGGTGGGCATTAAATTTACCAGCCTGGACCTGTTCGCCATGGAGCAGATGAAAACCAATGACCCGGACCTTCTGGTCTACAACGGCTTTGATGAAGTGGCCCTGGCCGGTTTCAGCATGGGCGCCGACGGGGCCATAGGCAGCAACTTTAATATCATGGGAAAATATTTTATCGATATGCAGCGTCTCTTTTTGCAGAACAAAGTGCCGGAAGCCCAGGTATTGCAAAGGAAAGCCAACGCCGCAATCGCCGCGCTGTACGGAACGGGAAAATTGATTTCCTGTATAAAATACATTATCGGCCTGCAGGGCATACCCTACGGAAACAGCCGCCGCCCCTTTTCGCCCCTCACGGAGGATGACAAGAAGGTTTGCCAACAGGTTTTTGAGGGACTCAGGAAGGATGGCATTGAATGAAC
>BNVE01000152.1 GCA_025997875.1 Spirochaetia bacterium | reverse complement strand
GCACCGTCATGAAGCCCGTGACCGACGAGCACCGTATTTCCCGGGAAAAGCTGGCATACCTTATCGACGCCACCGCCGCGCCGGTCTGTATCATCGCACCCATCTCTTCCTGGGCGGCATCGGTCATTTCCTATTACCCTACCCAAACGGGCATTACGGGGATGCAGGCCTTTGTCAGCTCCATCCCGATGAACCTCTACGCGGTGCTGACCCTGCTGATGATCCTCTGGCTGAGCCTGCGCAAAAACGGCGACTACGGCCCCATGGCAACAGCCCAGAAGCGGGCGGAGGCAAAGGGGGGGCAGGCCTTTGAAACCGGTTCCTCCGACGAGCTTGCCAAAATCACCGTTTCGGACAAGGGCAAGGTGATGGACCTTATTATCCCCGTGGCCTTCCTGGTGCTTTTCTCGATCCTGGCCATGCTTTTCTATGGCGGGTTCTGGGACGGCAGCAACAAGGGGCTTGCTGCCGCCTTCGGGGATACCGACGCCGGCTCGGCCCTTTCCCTGGGCGGGTTCGCATCCCTTTTTGTGGCCTTCTTCCTCTTTGTGCCCCGCAAGCTGATAAGCTTTAGGGAGTTCTTCGCCGCGGTGACCACGGGGATTAAAGCCATGGTACCGGCGCTCATCATCCTGTCCCTGGCCTGGACCATCAGCGGGGTCTGCCGGGACCTGCTGGCAACCGGACCTTATGTTGCGGGGCTGGTGGAAAAATCCAGCCTCCCCATCGCCCTTATTCCGGCCATCATGTTTGTTATCGCCGCGTTTCTTTCCTTCGCCACCGGCACTTCCTGGGGAACCTTCGGCATCCTCATCCCCATCACCATTGCGGTCTGCGACATCGTGGCGCCCTGGCTTTCGGTCACATCCCTTTCCGCAGTGCTTGCGGGTTCGGTGTTTGGGGATCACTGTTCGCCCATTTCGGATACAACCATACTGTCATCCACCGGGGCGGGGTGTAACCATATCGATCATGTGGCAACGCAGATTCCCTACGCCCTTACGGTGGCGGCGGTCTGCTTTGTCGGATATATCCTCGCGGGGTTCACGGCAAAATTGGGGTACCGTGCCAGTGTGGGGATCACCTTACCGGTTTGTATCGCGCTGCTTATTGCGGCCCTGCTGGTGCTGCCGAAGCTGCTGCCGGGTAAAGCAAAGGCAAGCCCCTAAGGACGCTCCCACCATTTGTTAAACACCTGGGTCTTGTCCTTTAAATAAACCGGCTCCCCAATCATGGGGCTTATCAGGTTAAAGTTGTTTTGTTCCGCCGCCCGGGAAATATTGATTAAGGGTTCATCCCAGGAATGGTTACTCAAAGTAAATTTTGAGTTGTGTACGGTAAATAAGCGCTGAGCCCCGATATCCTTTACCGCCTGTATTAAATCATCCGGCATAAGGTGTGAATTTTTCCAGGCCTCGTTGTATTGCCCGTTTTCTATGATAGCCAGGTCTATTTCGGTCTGTCCGCCGATCTCCGCAAAATGGGTATCGTATCCGCCGTCTCCGCTAATAAAGATATTCATGGTCGGCGTGTGGAGCACATAGGATACCCAGAGGGTTCTGTTCCTTCGCAGGCCCCGTCCCGAAAAATGCCGTGCGGGGAAACACTGAATGGTAAAACCATTTTCCAATGGGGCCTTCTCCGTCCACTCAAGTTCTACGATACGGTCTTTATCAAAGCCCCAGTATTCAAAATGTTCGCCGACCCCCAGGCCGCAGATGATCTTTCCGGTCCGCTCCTTCAGTTTTTTTACCGTGTTATAATCAAGGTGATCCCAATGATCGTGGGAGATAACAAGATAATCAATGTCGGGTATATCTTCGGGTTTGTAAAGGGCCGTTCCCTTGAAGGGCCTGTTGATAAAAGCTGCGGGGGCCCCCATGACAAGCACGGGGTCAATCAAAAAACGTACCCCGTCTATCTGGATAAACACCGATGAGTGGCCTAACCAGAGGAGAATATCCTGAGTACGGTCAAGGCTGCTGAGATCGGTTTTAATGGCGGGCAGGCTGTTTTTTGGCCTCACATTTTTTGATTTACTGAACAGTACCTTAAAGAAATTCACCATCCCCGGTTTCTTCGGGGTCTCCTGGATTGGGGGGCTAATATTCTGAAACTGCCCGTCCCGGTAATGGTCCGACTGTTTTATCCGCTCAAGCCGTTCCCCCCGGGGCAGTCTGCCGAAACTTGTACAGGTACTAAAGGACATCAAAAAAATAAAAGCAGAGGCCAGTACGACCGCTACTATCGTTGTTTTTTTTACCGGCCCCGGCATGTTTCATCTCCTTATTCAGAAAACCTTTCCATCAGGGAACGGGTGTTTTGATAAATTTCTTTATACAGTATATATGCCTTACGGTACAGGGCGCTGTTTTTATCATCCGGTGTATAGATGAGGGGCTTGAATTTTACAAAGCGCCCGCAGGGTTCCTCCAGGTTCTTAAAGATACCGGTCCCAAGGCCCGCCAGGACGCAGGCCCCCAAACAGGCCTGTTCTTCCGTTTCACTGACCTGAATTTCCTTTTCAAAAATATCCGCCTGTATCTGTAACCAGAGGGGACTCTTTGCCCCGCCCCCGGATGCAATAATCCTGCCGGCCCTGATGCCCAAACCTTCCAGGATGCAGATGGAATCCTTCAGGCTGAACGCCACCCCTTCCATGACGGCACGGATTAAAAAACGGTAATCCTGATCCAGCTGCAATCCGAAAAAAACACCCCGGGCCCGGGAATTCATGTGGGGGGTTCTTTCTCCGGATAAATAGGGAAGGTAGATCAAACCGCCGCTTCCCGAGGGCGCTTCGGATGCCGCCCTGTCCAGCTCCGGGTAACTGTCTTGTCGGAGGACCTTGTTTTTCAGCCAATGCAGGGACATGCCGCTGCAAAGGGTTGCGCCGTATACCGTATAGGCCCTGTTTATCCCATGGCAAAAGGTATGGGTACGAAGCTCCGGGTCAAAAACATCCCCGGCGCTGTAGGCGGCAATCTGGCCCCCGGTTCCGATATTGGCGATCAATAACCCCTCACTCACCACCCCGTTACCGATGCTTTGGGCCATCTGATCCCCGGCGCCAAACACAAGGGGAATGCCCTCTTTCAGCCCTGTTTCGCCGGCGCATTCCCTGGTTACATATCCCGCAATCTCCTGGGAGGGCGAACACCGGGGAAACAAAGCCTCCGGGAGCCCCAGGGAACGGATCAGGGGCCAGGCCCAGTCATGGTCCGCCACGGAAAAAGCGCCCGTAGCGGATGCGTCGGAATAGTCCGTAGCAACACTGCCGGTCATTTTCATGCGCAGAAAATCCTTGGGCAGCAGTATTTGTGCGATCTCCGCAAAAACAGAGGGTTCAAATTTTTTGAGCCACAACAGTGAGGGCAGGGCAAAGCCCATAGAAACCCTGTTCTGAATGGAAGGGGCCCATCCATTTTCATTGATCAGATCGGCGATTTCGTTTACCTCTCCGGCAGCCCTTTGATCGAGCCAGAGTATGGCGGGCCGCAGGGGCCTGTTCTTGCGGTCAAGGGCAACCAGGCCGTGCATCTGCCCCGAAAACCCAATGGCGCCGATCTCCGCAAAGGCCACCGGCTGCTCTTCCTTAAGCTGCCCCAGAAGCTCCCGGGTTAACTGCCACCATACATTGGGGTCCTGTTCCGCCCAGCCGGTGCGCCTAATGCTTAGCTCATGGGCCCTTGCCGCAACGGCGATGACCCCGGGGGAAGCTGCTCCGGAATCCAGTAATAAGCCTTTTATGCTGGATGTCCCCAGATCGATTCCCAGGATTACCGACATGGCCGCCCCTCTCTATTCCAGGGGCGGGAAATAACCGGTCCCGTCCCGGCCGGATCGTTCCATAAGATAAACCTCGGCTTCCACCGGAAGATAGGCCCTGCCGAAATCCGAGGGCAGTTGGGAACGGTAACTGAGGGTATAAGACCCGCTGGGGTAAGAACTTAGGTTTTGTATTGCCTCCCGGATGCCCTCGGGCCGGTAGAGGGGCAGGACTTCCCCGCCGGTTTCCCGGCAGAGGTAGCGGATTTCCTCCGCGGCGGGCCCGGACCCTACCAGGACCGCATTGAAAACAATGCTGTTATTCGCCATGTAGGCCGCAAGTTCCGAAAGGCCGTAACGATCATAGGCAAATTCTCCCAGGCTTCCGGATGTGACAAAGATCAGGGCCCGCTTTTTCTCTCCCGGAAGCAGGTCTGTAGCGGCAAGCCGCAGTCCCAGATCAAAACGCCAGCGGGGATCGTAATCGGCGGCGCTGCCCCGGGCGGCGGTATTAAGGGATGTATTGATACGCTCCGGATGGGGCTGGACCCCCGCGGATATGAGGGAAACAATGCGCCCTCCCCCGGCCGGAGCTCCCCCGAAAAATTCACTGTTCAGAATTCCGCCCTGCAACGGGGGCGGGCTGCTCAGGGCCTCGTTGATGTCCCGGACCGCTGCGGCAAGATCATCCCCCAGTAAACGGGTGGCGGGGGATCGCTCCACCAGGATGGAGACATCCGCCTGCCGGGAGCGGTAGCCCGGGAAGAGGAATTTCTGCTCCACCACGGCCCGACCGTTTTCGGTCAGAACAAAGTTCCGGCCGTCCAGACCGACTATGGGACGGCGCTGCCGGTCCTGAACCTGAAGTTCCACGGTTACCTGGGGGAAGTTCTCCACCGAAACCCGTTCAATCTGCACAAAAAACCCGGAGGCAATGTCGTCAAGCCGGGCCAGGACCGAAACTTCCCCGGCGTCAAAATTGGCGGCCAGCACATTGCCGTTCCGGTCCATCCCGGCGCCCACGATGCGGACCCGGGAATTGCCCAGCATCCCCAGTTCCCGGACTATGGCGGAATCGGGATCGATAAGGAGGACCCGGTTGGTGTCCGCCGCAAGGAGTTTGCCGTCCGACAGAAAACGGAGGCTTTCCGGCCCCTTAAGACCCTCGGCGGCCAGAATGCCCTGATAGGTACCGTTGGAATCAAAGATGAATATCTGCTTGAGCGCCGCATCGGCCACAAAAACGCGATCCTCCCGGGCGGCTATCCCCGTGGGGGAAAGAAAACCCGTAAATTCCGGGGCCCCAAAACGGGAGGCGGGGAATTTCCCAAAGGAGAGGATAAAGTTCCCCTCGGGATCGAATTTACAGACCCGGCGGTTTCCGTAATCCACCACGTAGAGGTAGCCTTCCTTGTCCACCTCCAGGTTCTGGGGGCCCAGAAGGTTCCCGTCCCCCAGGCCCTTTGAGCCGATATAGGACTGCCATTCGCCGTCACCGCTCAGGACGCTGATCCGGCCCCCCCGGTATTCGGAGAGGTAAAGCCTGCCCCCGCTGCCCTTCACCAGATCGTAGGGCCGGTCAAAACCGTTCAGGGGCCCCCGGCGGCGTTCCCGGACAACGCCGTTCACGTCTATCCTGACAATTTCGTTGCTCCCATAGGCCACCACCCACACCGAGCCGTCATCCACGGGCAGCACCGAAGTGGGCTGCTTGTAGAAGATGTTCTCTTCGTACTTTCCCGGATAGCGGCCGGCCTCCATATAGCGCTCGTCATCGTCGCTTACCGGCAAAAGCCCCCGGCGGTTCCCCACGGTCTCGATGCGGGCGCCCAGAAGCGTCCCCTCCCTGCTGTTCCAGCCGTAAGCCGCGGCCGCGGCCCGCCACTGGCTAAGGGCGATTTCTTCCAGGCCGGAACGGTAATTGGCCCGGCCAAGCCAGTCCAGAATCAGGGGTTCCCCGGGCTTAAAGGAAAGGGCCCGCTCAAAAGAAAGGATCGCCTCGTTAAAGCTATAGCGGTTATAAGCCTGGACCCCGATACGGAAGGCTTCCCCCGCGTAGAGGGCGTCCATGTCCACCGCCGTTTGCTGGGCCCCCAGGAAAGGGGAACCGGAGAAGGCTGCGGTAAGGAGTAAGAGCAGCAGCGCAAGACAGCGCAAAGGGTATGGATGGCGGCTTTGCGGTACCTGCATTATGATTTTCCGCCCCCGCCGGCATAGTTTTCCCCGGTTACGGTATGAAAATGATCCCGGATTTCCTGTTCCTGGGGGGCCAGATCCAGGGCCCGGCGGAGCCAGGTGCGGGCTTCGATGAGTTCACCGACCTTGAAGTAGGCCCAGCCCAGGGAATCCAGGTAGGCGGGGTTCTGGGGCTTGCGGTCCACCGCCTTCCGGCAGAGCCGGAGCCCCCGGATCAGGTCCGTTTCAGTATCCACCAGGACATAGCCCAGGCTGTTCATGGCGGTGGTGTTATTTTCGTCTATGTCCAGGGCTTTTTCGTAAAGCTCCACGGCATTTTTGGTGTTCTTCTGGAGCCAGGCCGAATAGGCCAGGGTAGTATAGAGCTGGGGGGATTCAAAACCGTTGCGCTGGAGCCGCTTGAGTTCAAATTCCGCCATTTTTGACCGGTTGGTGATCACGTAAATATAGGCCAGGGTCATACGGCACTGGTATACCCGGAGCACATCCTGCCCTGCGGTAACCACCTGCTCAAGGTACAAAAGGGCGTCATCGTAATGGTTCAGCTTGGTATAGCAAAGCCCCAGGTAATAGGCAAGTTCGGTGCTTTCCTCGGGGGTGAATTTTTCGGTCTTTACCTGAAGCAGTTCCCTTAATGCGATATCCCAGCGCTTTAAGCGGAAAAGCCGGATGCCCTCCTTAAGGGTTCCCTCCGCCCCCCGTTTTTCCTCCGGCGCGGGCGGATGGCCTCCGGGGACCTTAAACTTCGCCATACCTAGCCCCTCCCCCCGCCGCCGGCATCAATACCCTTCCCGCCGTTTACCGGGTGGATCAGGATGGGGCTCACCGAAGCCAGGTTCCGGGAGACCACGTCCCAATCGGAACCCGGTTCCGGTTTGGTGGTCACTTCCCCCAGTTTGACAAAACACCAGGTATCCCCGTTGGGCGCCTTAAAAGAAGTAAGGGCGTCCCGGTATTCCCGTTTGGAGGGAAAGGCGGCGGCGATACCATCCGGGCCGGCGGGGCCGTTGGGAATATTCACGTTGATATAGGTGTCCGCCTCCCATTGGGAGGCAAATTCATCAAGATGGGCAAGGACAAAGGAAACCGCCATATCCCAATAATACCCTGAAACGGCGCCGGAGGTATTGATGGCGGCGCCGGGTGTATCGGCGGCGACGCTCGCTGTATTGACGGCGGCGGTATTGGCAAGGGAAAGGGCGATTGAGGGAATGCCGAAGAGGCTCCCCTGCCGGGCCGCTGCGGCGGTTCCCGAATAGATAAGGTCTGTTCCCATATTGGCCCCCCGGTTTATCCCGGAAATGACCAGATCCGGCCGCAGGGGGATGGCCCCCAGGAGGGCAAGCACCACACAGTCCGCGGGGTTCCCGGAACAGGCCCAGGAATCGCTTTCCCGCTCCGCCAGACGCAGGGGGCCCCGGAGGAAGGAAATGGCCCCCGAAACTCCGGAACGATCCGAATCCGGGGCCAGGATGAACACCCGGTGCAGACCCTGGGCCCGCAGTGCCTTGGCAAGGAGCCGGAGACCGGGGCTGTCGATTCCATCGTCGTTGGTCAGCAGTATATTCATACCTTTTACCACTAATGACGGGAAGGAGGAACCGGACGGCTCCCCGTGGCAAGGCGGACTTCGTAAATAACCGGGTGGAAACCGAAGATCCGCTCGTAATCATCAAGGCGCTGCCGGTACTCCCCGATGGCGTCTTCCCGGATAATCGTATAGGTACAGCCCCCAAAGCCCTGTCCGGTCATCCGGGAACCAAGGACCCCGTCAATTTCCTGGGCCCGTTTTACCAGCCAGTCAATTTCCGGGCAGGAAACCTCGTAGAGATCCCGCAGGCTCTCGTGGGAATGGAGAAGTATCTTGGAAAGATTCGCAAAATCCGCCCGCCGGATCGCATCTTCCGCGTCATAGACCCGGCGGATCTCCTGGACAATGTGCGTGCTCCGCCGGCGGATTTGCTCCGGCAGGTTCCCCATGGATTCCACCAGGTCGGTGGCGGCAATATCCCGAAAGGTGGCCCCCTCTTTTTTAAGGGAAAGGAGCTCCAGGCCCTTTTTGATATCCTGCCGCCGAATTCTCAGCTCGTCCTCCACCCCCATCCGGGGCACCCGGGAGTCCATAATAAGGATGCGGTACCTGGAAAGGGTGGATTTTATCCGTTTTACCTCCCCGGCGGCCTCGTCCACGATAAGGAACTGGTCCTTTTTCGCGGAAAGGAGCACCAGATAATCCACGGGACTGGTATTTTTACCAAAAAACAGCTCCTGGGCCGCGGAAAGCCGGGCAAGAAGCTCCCGCTCGTTTAAGGAAGCCTGAAAAAGCCCCCGCAGGGCCACCGTGGCAGCCACTTCTAGGGCGGAAGATGAGGCAAGCCCTACCTGCTGGGGAATATCCCCGCAAATGGTAAAATTGAGGCCCCTGACGGGAAAGCCCAATTCGGCAAACACATGGATGGCAACCTTGATATAATTGGCCCACCGGTCTTCCCGCTTGTACTTAAGGTTGACCAGGGTGGTCCGCTTCCGTTCCCCCAGATCCGCGGCGTAAAACCGAAGGGAATTGTCCTTCCGTAAACTAACCGCGACCCGTGCATAGCGGTCAATCGCGGAGGAAAGGTATAATCCGGCCTTTGGCTCACCATGCTCTCCCAGGTAATGGACCCTGCCCGGAGCCTCGGCAATGACAACAGGTTCGGATCGGTCGGCGTCTAACTCGTATTCCTTACGGTGGATGGGACCGATATCCAGCATCTATTTTAAACCTCACTATCTTAACTTACTCTTCAACTCAACCTTAACAATGAGTATAATATAAGAAAATCCCTTATTATTCAATAAAAATGAGTAAACAAATTGTGAGGAATTTTTTAAAAAAAAAATTCAAAAAATACGTAAAACCCGGTTTTTTTGGAGATATGGGCTATATTTATTATTATCTAACAGAGAGGAGAAAAAATATGACCAATAAATCTACTATTACATTTTG
>BNVE01000151.1 GCA_025997875.1 Spirochaetia bacterium | reverse complement strand
AGCAGATAGAGGGAAAACCTATAATTAATGCGTTATTAGACAAACAAGAGTATGGAATAGTTAAGAAATATGTTGATAGTGTTCAATTTAATTACGAAACAAAAATTGATTATCCGTCCATAGTAAGCCGACTAGAACAAGTTAGGTCAGAACAAGACGTTAAAGAACTTTTAGAAAGTATTGAAAAAAGACAAGCAATTAGTCAAGCAAAACCAGAAATTTCTAAACAATAGTTAGTCGATCCTTAATAAAGACCTAATTCATTATGCTGCAAAGAATTAGCGGGCAAAAGTCTTGTAAATAATTACCGGAAAGTGTATAATAAGGGTAAACGTCAAAAGCGACCACCCCCGAAAAATCAGAGGGTGATGTTCCAGGGCAGCAGTTGCCCCCAATCATCACCGGGGGCCAGGGTTGGCACTTTTTCAAAAACGGTTTTCAGGTAATGGTAATGGTAGGGGTTCAGGTTGTTAGCCTTGGCCGTTTCAATAAGGGAATAAAGAACGCAGGCAGTTTTTGCGCCCTCCGGGGAGCCGCACATGACCCAGTTTTTCCTCCCCATAACAAACGGCCGTATCCCCCGTTCGGCAGCGTTGTTGTCCGGGGTCAGTTCCTCATGGCACAGATATTTGATCAGGGTGGGCCATCGGTTGAGCGTGTATTTGATCGCTGCTCCTAATGCAGAACTGGGCAGTACTTCTTCCGATTGTTTTTCAAGCCACGTATGAAAACTTGTTATTATTGGTGTGCATCTCAGGATCCGTTCTTCAAGGAACTCCTCCAATGATATGACATGCTCCTTCACCTTTTCACGTAATTCTTTTTCAACGGTGTACAGTCCCTTTATGTATGAGATCGCCTGTGCTGCGCCGCATGTTTTCTGAGCCCCTGCTGCCTCCGCCGCTTTCATCGTTCAAAAAATTTCCGCCGGGTGTGGGCAAAACATCCAACATGAACAACATCCGGATATCCTTTAAGCGCAGTATTGTAACTGCCCCATCCATCCGTTTGTAAGTATCCCTTGAACCCCTCAAGAAATGGAAGCACATTTTCACTCGCACGGGTTTCATGGTATTCATAGAAAAGCGCCGGTTTGTCCGGCGGTCCGCCGCGGGCAAGCCACATATACGATTTACTGGTGTTGTTTCGGCCCGGTTCACGCATCACCTCCATCGGCGTTTCATCCATCTGCATCACCGATCCGCTTTTTACATGAGCTTTTAGTTTTTCTATCAGGGGTTCCAATCGTTTCCCTGTTTTCATTTGCCAGTTACTCATATCCTGCCGGGATATATTCACCCCGATTCGTTCAAAACCCGCTTCCTGGCGATAATACGGCACATAATCATCATATTTCTTCACAAATATATAACTTAACAATCCCGCCGTCGCTATGCTTCCCGGCATGATAGTTTCCGGCGCCTTCCCGGTTCGTACTGCTGGTTTTTCCTCATCCCCGGACCCTTCGCAATGATGGCAGGCATATTTTTTTATGTGATACTGCTCAACATATACCTGTTCCGGTACTATTACTAATCGTTCCGTTATGTCTTCGCCAATGCAGACCAGGGGATGCCCACAGGCGCAGTGTTTATCTTCTTCTGGTATGTCTACCGGTATTGCTACGCGGGGAATTTTGGCGTCAATCGGTTTCCGCCCTTTAGCGTTCCGAATGTGGGCTTTTACCGGTATGCCTGCAGGCTCAGGTGGTTCTGCTTTACCCTCCGGGATTTCTTCATTTCCAAACAGGGATTGCTGCCCTTTCCCGATGAACCGTTCGCTTGCCCGGCCAAATTGTCGGTACAGGGCCAGCCGTAACCTTTCTTCAAGCCGCTGGTTTTCCGCTTCTAAGGCTATCACTCGTTCGTTATATTGTTTCGTAGTATGTTTTAATTCTTTATTTTCGTTTTCAATTCGAAGGATATAGTTTTTTATTTCATCGCCTATTGCGGCTGCCATTTCCATGACAGTTATTCTACCACAATAGGCGATCCTTGTAAACCTTTGCGAACATTTGGTTCGATTTAACTTGCCCGTTTATATTTTACCGCTTTGTGTGCTTTGAAAAAATCGATCCCCCGCAACAGCATCTGTATTTCTTCGCCCGTTATCTCCAGGGCTTCTTCCGCCGTAGACGGCCAGGGAAACCGATCCTTCTCTAGTCGTTGCGAACCTTTGGTTCGCCACTTCCGCTGTCGAACCAGAGGTTCGCGGGATCCTGCTCCATCTTTTCTTTCACCAGCAGGGTCAGCCCGTTGACCGCCTTCCTCATGTCCGTGTGTCCGGGCCGGATGTAGATCTTTGCCTTGCTTAAATCTTTGGTCATAGTTGCCATCCCAGACTTTGGATAACCGCACGCAAATCCTGCCGGTTGATGGCTACCGGGATGTGAACCCTGATGTCCCCTTTTTCTATGAGGATTTCCGGCACGCATCCCATGGGAACGGGCATTGGGGGCTTTATTTCCACGAAATCCTGGGGCCCCTCGGCTTCTTTCACCCAGTTCTTTAAGGTTGCCGGGTTTAGGCCGTTCCTTTTTGCGTAGGTGTACCGGCCCTTTCCGCTTTCCTTCCAGTCCTCCACCCACATCCGCTTCTCCTCTTCGCTGTAACGCTTCATTTTCGCCTCCGAAAAATTTGATTCCCGGAAGTTTAGGGCCGTGACTGTTTTTTTATAAGGTGGGGCGCTTTTGACGTTTACAACCTGCCAAGGTCGCTATTGCGGCGTAGCGTAAGCGAATGTTGAGACTGTCGGAAAAGTCATTTTGCAGTAGTTTTAAGGCATGAAATGAAGGTAAAATTTTGACACAAGGGTTCCCCGACGGCTTGGTTATGTGCCGTATTTTTTATACTGTAAAAAATACATCCTTTAAGCATTATTCGAAATAATGAGCAATTTTTGATGTATTATCCGCAATAATTGGTAGGCACAGATACATTTTTCCATTAATATTCTATAAGATAATTTATCTTGGAGGAAAGTATGAGAAATGCGAAGAAAGGATCGATTCTGGTCCTTGTCATGGCGCTCACCGCGGCAAGTTTGTTCGCGGGCGGCGGTAAGCAGCAACAGTCCGGTGGAGCGGCCCCGGGGCAGCTTTCCGGGGAAATCCGTTTTTCCTGGTGGGGGAATGAAACCCGGAACACTGCCACTATCAAGGCTATCGAGTTTTACGAAAGCCTGCATCCGGGAGTAAAAATTATCCCCGAATACGGCGCCGTAGATGGGTACCAGACCAAGATGCTGGCCCAGATCGCCGCAGGCAACGCCCCTGATATCTTCACCATGTCCGCCGAGGACCTTCCCATCTATGTGGACACCGGCGGGCTGACGGATCTGACGGGGCTCATTGACGTGAGCACCCACAACCCGGTAGTCGCACAGGCCTGTTCCATCAATGGGAAGATGTACGGCGTAAACTTGTCCCTTAACGCCAACGTGATCTACTACAACAAGACCCAGGCGGACGAGCTGGGAATCAAGATGCCCACCGGGGATTATACCTGGGACGATCTGGTAAAAATTCTGGCGGAAGTGAACCAAAAGTCCGGCGGAAAAACCTACGGCATGGTGGATAACCGGATGGTCAAGGCCATGGAAACCTTTATTCCCGTGTGGAACATCACCCATCTGGGCAAGGAACCGCCCTTCCCCTGGACCGATAAGGAATTCCTTATGACCGGCGCGGATGTTGCCGCCTACATGGATTACTGGAACAAGGTTCCCAAGGGGGTTCTGATGCCTCCGGCGGAAACGGCGACTATTTCTTCCCAGATTGATTCTCCCATCGCGTCCCGCAAGACCTTCCTGGCCTTCGATACCAGCGGCACCTTCGCCATGTATCAGAGCCAGACCAAGGATGACCTCCAGATGATCGAGTACCCCAATAACCACAAGGGCAAGGGCGCGGCGGTAAGCGCACGCCCCGGCCTGATTGAATCGGTATACGCCGGTTCCAAAAACAAGGCCCTGGCCATCGACTTCCTCCAGTGGATTTCCAGCGATCCTGAGGCGGGAAAGATCCTCAAGACCGTGCGGGGGGTTCTGCCCTCCAGCAAACAGGTCGAAGCCCTGCTGGCGGACCCCACCGCCCTTTCCGATGTGGACAAGAAGGTCTTTGCCATTACCAACGCGGTTTATTCAAAACCGGTTAACCCCTACAGCGCCGGGGTTCTGGTGAGCAATATTTGGGACGAAACCCACATGATGGCCACCGGAGCGGAAGTTGCCTTTGGACGCATTACCCCCCAGCAGGCGGGCCAGCGTTTTGAAGAATACGTAAAAGACGCCCTGCCCTGAGGATGACCGTAAGGAAGGTATAGCATGAAAAAGAATTATTTTGCTTCAATGACATTTAAAGAAGAAGCGGCGGCTTATACCTTCCTGCTCCCCTGGATAATCGGGATGTTGGTGTTTTTTGCCTACCCGTTTATCACATCCCTCGTGTTGGCCTTTACCAACTCCCGTCTTATGGGCGGGAGTTTTAACGGCCTCGACAACTTTGTGCGGATGTTCACCCGTGACCGGAACTTTATCAAATCCCTCCAGGTTACCACCCAGTATGCCCTGGTAGGGGTTCCCCTTAAACTTGCCTTTGCCCTGCTTCTGGCGCTGATTCTGAAAAAGGGCGCCACCTTTTACCGGACCGCCTATTATATCCCGTCCCTGATTGGCAGCAGCGTCGCGGTGGCGATTATGTGGAAACAGCTCTTCGCCAAAGAAGGGATTGTAAGCCAGTTCGCCGGCCTCTTCGGCATAACCCCCAAGGCCTGGCTGGGTGAACCCGCCTACGCCTTGAACATCCTGATTATTCTGGCGGTGTGGCAGTTTGGTTCGTCCATGGTTATTTTCATTGCGGGGTTGAAAAACATCCCCAACGAATTATACGAAGCGGCAAAGATAGACGGTGCGGGGCCGCTTCGCTGTTTCGGAGCCATCACCCTGCCGATGCTCTCTTCGGTGATCCAGTTCAATCTGGTACTCCAGTTGATCGGCGGCTTCCAGGCCTTTACCCAAGGGTATGTTATTACCCACGGCGGGCCCATCAACGAAACCCTGTTTACCGTTCAGCATATCTACATGGAAGTCTTTAACGGCGGCATGAGGATAGGCTATTCATCGGCCATGTCCTGGGTCCTGTTCCTGCTCATTGCCGGCATTACGGGCATTGTGTTCGCCACTTCCAAATTCTGGGTTTTCTACGCCAACGAAGGATAAAAGGAGAACATTATGCAGGAAACACCTGCCAGGTTTTTTATACGGCATCTTCTGCTTATCGCTTTGGCGTTGGGAATGCTCTATCCCATCATCTGGATGTTCCTGTCCAGCTTCCAGGCCAATGACGAAATTTTTGACGTGGCCGCCCTATTCCCCCGGCGTTGGATGTTCGAAAATTATTCCAATGGCTGGAAATCCGTTCCGGGACATAACTTTGGGGAATTTTTCAGGAATTCCTTTCTCATTTCCCTGCTTATTGTGATGGGCACCGTCATCAGCGCGTCCCTGACGGCCTATCCCTTTGCGCGGCTACGCTTCCGGGGGAAGAACCTGCTCTTCTCCCTGGTCATCGGCACCCTCCTTTTGCCGGGGCAAATTCTTTTGATCCCCCGGTACATCCTTTTTGTCAAATTCGGCTGGGGCGATTCCTATTTACCTCTGACCGTGCCGGCCTTCTTTGCCCAGGTAAGCGGGGCCTTTTCAATCTATCTGTTGATCCAGTTTATGCGGGGAATTCCCAAGGAACTGGACGAGGCCGCCCTGGTGGACGGCTGCGGATTCTTCGGGCAGTTTTTCCGGATCATCATCCCCAATTGCAAGCCCGCGCTTTTTACGGTGGGAATTTTCTCCTTTATCTGGAGTTGGGACGATTTTTTGAATCAGCTTATCTATGTAAACAGTATCGGTAAATACACCGTGACCCTGGCGCTGCGGATGTTCACCGATAACTCGGCGGTTACCCCCTGGGGGCAGATGTTTGCCATGTCCATTCTTTCCATTTTGCCCTGCGCCATTATTTTTGCCGGCGCGCAGAAATACTTTGTCGAAGGGATCGTTACCACGGGGTTAAAATAAATTCGATGACAAACGCATCGGCAATCGGCGTTCTCCTTGGGGAACGCTTTTTGCAAACACCACATCTTTTGTACGATGATACCATACATTATGCGGAAGTAATTACCTGGTATGGGGCGCTCCGTTTTGCCTCGGTAACAAAAAATGACGCGCTTGTTACAAACCTTATTGCGCGTTTCGCCCCTTTGTTCGATGCCGAAAAACAGCTGCTCCCCCGCAAGAACCATGTCGATTTTAATATGTTTGGTTGCCTGCCCCTGGAGCTGTACCGGATTACCGGGGATGAACGTTATAAAAAGATGGGGCTTGAGTATGCCGACACACAATGGCAGCTTCCCGCAGACGCAACGGAGGAACAAAAACGTTTTGCACATAACGGCTATACCTGGCAAACACGGTTTTGGATGGATGACATGTACATGATAGGCAGCGTACAAACTCAGGGCTTCCGCATTACCAATGATCCCGCATATATTGAACGGACTGCCCATGAAATGGTACTGTATCTTGACCGTTTACAGCGCCCTGGCGGCTTGTTCTTTCATACACCGGATTCCCCGTTTTATTGGGGACGGGCAAATGGCTGGATGGCGTGGGCTATGGCAGATATACTGTGTATACTGCCCCGTGACAATCCGCATTATCGTACCATACTTAACGCCTATTGTCTCATGATGGAGAATCTCAAGGCTTATCAAAGTTCCGGCGGCATGTGGAAGCAGCTTATTGACGATGATGCATGTTGGGACGAATCTTCCTGTACCGCAATGTTTGTTTATGCACTGATTACCGGTATAAAACACGGATGGCTTTCAGCTTCATCATTCACCGGCAGTGCGGCAAGAGGCTGGGATGCGTTATGCGCGCACATCAACACATCCGGGGACATAACTGAAGTCTGCGCCGGTACTGCGGCCGGAAAAAACAAAGAACATTACTATAAGCGTCCGCGTATTACCGGTGATTATCACGGGCAGGCGCCGGTATTATGGTGCGCCGTGTCGCTCCTGGACTGTACAAATGTGTTCCAAAAATAATATGGGGCAGCATTTATAAAGGCTGTTCGGAGTTGAGGACAAGAATACGGTTTAGCAGGGATAAAGCGAAATATCGGTTTTTGGCAATCAGTTCTGCAAAAAAAGGGCGGAGAGCCGGCATTAAGCCCTCGTTTTTGGCTTCTATGAGCATGCCCAGGGTCCCAATGCAATGGATGCCCCTGGCTTCGGCAAACAACCGGGCGCCATTGTCTTCAATAAGGAGGCGATCAGCCTGAATTTCATCATAAAGGATGATTGCCTCTTTTTCACCCGGGCCAAGATCGGGGTTAATTTCCTGATAATGGGAAA
This sequence comes from Spirochaetia bacterium, assembly GCA_025997875.1. Lineage (GTDB taxonomy): Bacteria > Spirochaetota > Spirochaetia > Treponematales > Breznakiellaceae > BNUT01. Next base: position 1,702 of record BNVE01000151.1, on the reverse strand, counting down.
CCGGCATCACCTTGTCCCGAAAACGACTGACTTCAGGAATGCCCTGATCCTCAATGAGTGTTTCAAGCTCTAGCCATACTGCTTCGGGAATAACCACCTGGAAAAACAGTGCGTCCAGAAGATCAAGCTGTCCAATTACTGCCAGGGAAATGAGGGGGCCGGTGTCTGCAACGATAAGCACTACTTGCCTCGTAGTTCCTTAATCGATGCTGCATCAGCCATTACCTGTTCAAAGGTGAGGTTTGAAATGGGAATTTTACGCTCCGACAGGTATGTTTCAAAGGCATATCTTCCGATACCGGAAATCTCGGCGGCCCTGCCAATACTTACAGACCCGCCCTGGTATAATTCAACCGCTATAAGCAGCTTCGTATCCAGCTCGGGATTAGGCAGATAGGGCTTTACCGACCGGGGAAGGGTAACCGTGTATTGGAATGTATCAGACATAGAACGCCTCTGGGTTTAATATACTCCGTTTTCGCGGCCTTCTGCAAGGTTAGGCAAGAAATTTTCATCAACCTATGCTTTGCATGATCGAGGACGGGTGAACGAAGGGGTCGTCTCCGGAGGGACCCTGCCGAGTTTAAACCCTAACGTGGTGCCTCATTTAGAAATGTACCTTTCAGCTATGGGTGCCTCATTTCAAAAATGTACCTTTAAGCCATGGTACGAAGCTTGGCTTGGTGGGCGGCCAACATGGAGTTAACGGCCCGATGAACAGCTTGCTGTAAAACGACCGGATTGTACAGTTCCTTAAAAGCGATCAACCGGGCCCTCTCCTCGTCGGCGAGATGAGTGGATTCCAAGAGGCGTTGATACGGGGTTTTAGGGCGGTCATAGTTCTTGACCGTTTTTGATCCGATAGTAGTTTTACTGATGAGTTTCTTGTTTGGGATGAAGCAGTTGAGCAGTGGGCAGAGCGCCGCATAGACCCGCCCCAGAGCGGCAAGTTCCGCATCCGTGTCGAGGCGGTAATAACCGATATAATTTCTGACGAAGGCGTTGTTTTTCTGTTCGGCGTAGCAATTATCATTTTTGTGACGGGAACGGCTGCGGGACAAATCGAGGGTTTTGGTGATTTTCCACCAGTTCAAAGTGTCGTAATTTATGAACTCACTGCCATTGTCGCTATGAAGCTCAATCATGGCAAAAGGGAGGGTGGAATGGACGTTTTGGAGGCCTTCAAGGGTCCATTTATGTGCTTTATTGCGTAAAGCGCGGAATTCAGACCATCCGGAAGCAACATCGGTAACGGTGAGGGTCAGATTGAACTCGCCTGAGTCATTATCACCGCAATGATGCACCGTATCAGTTTGGAAATAGCCCGGTGTAGTGCTCTCAGCGGGGCTGTAGTGCGTCCGAATGGGTATCTGCTTAATGAGGGCTGCCTCGCCGCATCGGGTGCCGCTGATGCCCCGTATCTGCAATTTTGCCCGCTCGCTCTTGAGTTTCCGGTCGATAGTCGCGGGGCTGATTTTGAGTAGTTTTTGCTTGATTTCAGGGGTGAGGTGAAAGTCCGGTTCCTTGCTTGCCTCAAGATAGGGCATAGTTTCTTGCATAAACGGGGCAAGGTACTTTCCGCATTTATACCAGAAAAATTGCCAGATATCCCGTAAGACTTTTACAAAGTCCGGACCGTAGACCAGCTTTCCCTGGCGGTTGCTTGGCCGTTTCTTTTTGGATGTTTTTACCCGTTTTTTCA
>BNVE01000150.1 GCA_025997875.1 Spirochaetia bacterium | reverse complement strand
ATTCTCTGTTCGCTCTCGCGGATACTTTCAAATCCTCTTGAGAGGGTTCTCCGGGCTACACCATGGTAAGATTTTTAACCTGAAGAATCCGTTCCCTTCGGTAAGATTTTTATGTAAGGAATTGCGGCCTTAAAAAAACGCACCGGAATCCCGGTGCGCATATTCGGCCTATCGTCTCGGAAACCCGGGCAGTCCCGGCAAGCTGGGTAAATTGGGCAGACTTGGGGCGCTGGGGGTCTGCCCCTGGAGCACATCCTTGACGGCCTGTTCCGCCTGCTGCTTTGCCTCTTCCTTGACCTGCTGGACTGCCTGATCCGCGGCGCCCCGGATTTTCTGCTCAAATTCGTTCTTTCTACCATCCAGGGTGGTCTTGAGCTTGTCCATGGCGGCCTTATCGCCCTTGACGACCTGGAAGAGAAGGTCCAGCTCTTCCTGGGAAACAAATCTTCCGTCTATATAGGAGGCTATCTTTTCCCGCAAGGCCCGTTCCAGTTCGGCGGCGGCCTGCTGGGCATAGGCCCTGACGATCTTTTCGAGGGCATTCTTGATCAGATCCCCGATATTGGTGGAAATCGAGAACTCATCCTTCCCGGCAACATGGTGTTTATACTGAGCCCCCAGCCGGATCTCCCCGACCTCCCGGACCGCAGTATCCACCGCCTGGGCCAGGGTCCCCCTGGGATCTACCAGTTGGGCCTTGTTGATGCTCATATTCCCGTTCCCGGCAACATCCCCATCGGTACGGCCTGAAAGGCCCACAGAAAAAACAGCGTCCCCTTTGAAGCCGTTTATCCCCGCCTGGCTCAGCTGGTCCCCCAGGCTTACCGGGAAGCCTGCCCCGGACACTTCGGCGGCAAAGCGCTCCGCGGCGGTGGTCCTGAAATCGGCCTGGCCCTTGAAACGGGCTTCCCGGCTTAAGGATGCGTTAACCTCATCGAGGGACAGAGCTAAAGAAACCGGCGCGCCGGACAGGTCCGGGTTGGAACTCACCCCCCGCAGATCCACGGCATAACGCCACTCATTCAGGGTAAAATCGGTGGCAAAAATACCCAGGTAAAATTTGGGATAGGATCGGGTGGGGAAGATCACATCCCGGCCCTTAAAGGCAACTTTCTTCACCTTGGGGGGCTTCGGCTCTGATTTGGCCTTGGTTTCCTGGGACGCCTTGAGTTTTTCAAGGATTTCCAGGGCCCGGAGCCCGTAATCAAGGTACTTCTCGGAGCTATCCGTAAGGATTTCCCGGATCGAAGGCTCCAGGGCAGCAAACGCAGAACCGCTGCCAAGGTCCAGATAGGACTTAAGGTGATTGAGATCGTCGGTAATGGAGTTCTGGGCGGTCTTCACCAGGGCTTCCGCACTTTTGATGTCGGTTTGTATGCCGGTTACCAGGCCGTTGGCTTCATTTGCCATAGCCTGCACCGTATCCGTCATGGTCGTTATTTCGGTAATAAAGTCCCGTACCCGCAGAATTTCCTGGGGGTTGCGGTAATCAATAGACGACAGGGACTGTGCATTGGCGATCATCTGCTGCCCCCGGGACTGCAGCTCTGCGGTTCTGGTCTGCACCAGTTCTACCTCACCCTTATATTTGCCGTAGGTGTCATTATAAAAAGCCACCGCAGTATCATAGGCCTTGGGGGTATTGAGTTTGTCGAATTCCCGGTTTAAAAGCCCCATGGCGTCAAAATTCTGCAAATCCACCATGGGGGGCATGGGCTCTTTGGGGGGCTTTGGGGGCTTTACCTTGGGGGGCCGGGCGGGCAGCGCCCCGGAAGTTTTCCGGTCGGTGTTAAAAAGGAGACCGTCGGTCCTGATTTCCTCAATGTAGATCTTCCCCCGGAGCACCGCCTGCGGCTTCATCCGGAATTCCATGCGCCCTATCTGGAATAAATTCTTCATAGGTTCATCCCGGTTCGCCACGGTGATGGAACGAATCCCCACCCGGAACTTGAGGAGATCCAGTTTGAAGTTGTCCACCTCGGCGCGGGCTTCAAAAAGGGCTTCCAGACCGCTTTCCAGGGCCCGTTCCAGCAGGGGGTTCATAAATATCGTGAAAAAAACAAAGAAGGCCGCAGCTACCAGCGCCGCAACCGTTAAGGGCAGTATTTTGACGGCCAATTTCCGGTTTGCCTTTATTGCTTTAAGCAGGGCCTTGAGCTTTTTTATATCCCCGCTGCCCAACTCATGCTTAAAAACGGCATTTTCCCCTTCAAGGTTGAAACAGGATTTAAGGTTGAAACAGGATTTGAAGAATTCCTTATCTGCGGGATTTTCAAGAAATTTGAGGTATTTTTTCTCAAGTTTTTTTTGGGGAATGGGTTTTTTGAACTGTTTGGGAGGTTTTACCGGCTTTTCGGCCTTTACTTTTTTGTCAGTTGCCATGGGTTACCGCCTTGGTTATCTGCGAAACAAAGGGAATTTTCGCAATGATCTTTGCAATGACCTTGACAATTTTTGCGTTCCCGATCTTTGGGGCAATGGTATTCCGGTACAGGGGAACCAGGACCAGGACCAAAAAGAACACCGGCAGCCAAAGCACAATGCCCCCCACCAGCCCGCCGGCCACCAGGGTATTGTTAAACCGGGTAAAGGGCACAAAGGGCATGTTGTACAGGGTGGTAAACAGGGGCTGGAGGCTCTCGATATGGAGAATCTCCCAGCCCAGGGCGTCTGTGAGGGAAGAAATCAGGGGCATGAAAATCTTTATCAGCGCCATCACCAGCAATTTTGATGCATGGTTATGCTTAAAGAAGAAGGACACCACAATAAGGATGATCCAAAAGAAATTACCCGCGGGAACGAGCCCCAAAAGCAACCCCCAGGCAAAACCCGCCGCTATCTGCCCCTTTTGCACATTGCCGTTCAGGGCAAGGATCAGTTTCGCAATTGTTTTAATCATGATAATCCTATGATAGTATTAGAAAGCTTCAATGTAAAGTTCCCATAACAGCATCGTATCGGCGCTGAGCTCTGTCCCCGCGTCGAGCTCTGTCCCCAATTGGCGCATCCCTGGTCTATTCATTTTTTCTAAAAAAAGATATAAATATAATCATAATATGGAATTTAAAGAATTAAACTTACACCCCGACCTTCACCGGGGAATTGCGGAAGCGGAATACATCACCTGCATGCCCGTTCAGGAACAGGTGCTTGCCAATGCCTTTGGAGGCCAGGACCTCTACGTGCAGTCCCAGACCGGGACCGGAAAAACAGCCGCCTATCTCATCGTCATCTTCCAGCGCCTCCTCTCCGAGGACCTTGTCCGGGGAAAGAAGGCGATCATCATGGTTCCCACCCGGGAACTGGCGGTTCAGGTTGAAGAGGAGGCCAAGCTTATCGGCAAATACCTCCCCTTCCAGATCGGCAGTTTCTACGGCGGAGTGGGCTACATCCAGCAGGAAAAGATGCTCCGGGACAATGTGCAGATCCTGGTGGGCACCCCCGGCCGGGTCCTGGATTTGAACGCCTCCGGCAAGATGAACCTTATGGACATCGCCTTCCTGGTGCTGGACGAGGCGGACCGGATGTTCGACATGGGCTTTTATCCGGATCTGCGCAAGCTCATCAAGGTGATCCCCCCGGTGGACCGGCGGCAGACCATGCTCTTCAGCGCCACCCTCAACGCCTGGGTCAAAAACCTCGCCTGGGAGTACACCAAAAACCCCTTTGAGATTGAAATAGAGCCCGAAACCGTCACGGTGGACGAGGTGGACCAGATCCTCTACCACGTCCCCTCGGAAGACAAGATGCGGCTCCTCCTGGGCATCCTGGAACGGGAAAAGCCCGAAAGCGCCATCATCTTCTGCAATACCAAGCGTTACACCGAAATTATCGCCAAACGGCTGCGGATAAACGGTTACGAGTGCGAATTTATCATCGGGGACCTGCCCCAGTCAAAGCGGCTCAGCGTCATCGACGATGTAAAGGCCGGGCATGTCAATTTCCTGGTAGCCACCGACGTGGCCGCCCGGGGCCTGGACATCGAAGGGCTTGCCCTGGTGGTCAACTATGACCTCCCGGTGGAGGCGGAAAACTACGTCCACCGCATCGGCCGCACCGCCCGTGCGGGCAAGACCGGCCGGGCCATCACCCTTGCCAGCGAGCAGGATGTCTACGAGCTGCCCGACATCGAACGGTACATCGGCAAGAAGATCCCCGCCGAATTCGCCTCCGAAGAACTCTACGCCTCCGACAAAAGCAGGGGCATGCGCATCAATACCGATTTTTACGAAGTACGCCGTGAAGGCGGCCGGGACCACGATAGCGGCCGCCGGCGCGATGGCGGACGCGGCTATGGCGATGGAAACAGAGGCCGTGACGGCAACAGGGGCCGCAATGACCGGGGACGGGGCGAAACCCCCCGTTTCCACGGCGACCGGGTCCGCAGCGAGGGCGGTTATCCCCTGGGCGGCGAAGCCCGGCATGGCGGCGAAGGCGGCAGATCACGGGACAACCGCAGAAGCGGCGGAACATCCGGCGGAGCTCCCCGCGGCTACCGGGACGAAAACCGCCAGGCCCCCCGCCGAAACGGACAAAATGATCAAAAAAATGCGGCCGGCGCAGAACGGGGGGACATATCACAACTCCCCTTTGACAAGCGGATGGCCTATTACAAGCAGAAGTACGAAGCCGAAGGCCAAGGGACCAGCCAGGGACCGCAGCCAGTAGACCAGAGGTCCGGCGGCCAAGGGGTCGATGATCAGCGGGCCAACGGAGAAGCCGGAGGCCAGGGAAGAAAGCCCTTCCCCCGCGGCGGGCGGCATGGCTCCCAGGGCGGGGACCGGCAGGACCGCGGCGGACGCGGGGAACGGCAAAGCCGTTCCGGGCAGGACCGGGCAAGCCATGGCGGAAACCGGGACGACCGGCAGCGGCAGGGGGGCCAGAACCGGCGGTCCGAAAGAGGGTCCGCCCCTTCGCAACAGCCCCCACGGGGACAGAGCTCACCCGCATCGCAGACACCGGCCAGGCAAGGGCAGACTGAAAACAAGCCCAACAAAAAAGGGATACTGTCCCGCATCTTAGGCATTTTCAAGAAGGAATAGTAATATTGATTACCGTAACCGACCTCAGTCTCAAATTCGGAGAGCGCACCCTCTTCAAGGATGTAAATCTCAAATTCACCCCCGGCAACTGCTACGGCATCATCGGCGCCAACGGGGCGGGAAAATCAACCTTCCTCAATATACTTTCCGGGCAAATCGAACACGACCGGGGGGACATCTCCGTCAGCACCGGCCAGCGCATGGCCGTGTTGAAGCAGGACCACTTCGCCTTCGAGGAATACCCGGTCCTGGAAACGGTGGTCATGGGTTACCCCAAACTCTACGCCGTCCAAAAGGAACGGGAAGCCATCTACGCCAAGGAAGATTTTTCCGAAGCGGACGGCATGCGGGCCAGCGAATTGGAAGCGGACTTCGCCGACCTGGGCGGCTGGGAAGCGGAAGCCCAGGCGGGCCAGCTCCTCTCGGGCCTCGGCCTCGACGAAAGCGACCATGGCAGACTCATGTCGGAACTGGACGAATCAAAAAAAGTCCGGGTCCTTTTGGCCCAGGCCCTCTTCGGCAGCCCCGACATACTGTTACTGGACGAACCCACCAACGGCCTTGACCTTGAATCGATTTCCTGGCTGGAAGAATTCCTCATCAACTTTCCCAACACCGTAATAGTGGTCTCCCACGACCGCCACTTCCTCAACGCAGTGTGCACCATGATCTGCGACATCGACTTCGGCAAGATCACCCCCTATTCGGGAAACTACGATTTCTGGTACCAGATGAGCCAGATGCTCCAGCGCCAGGCCAAGGATCAGCTGAAAAAACGGGAAGACAAGGCCAAGGAGTTAAAGGAATTCATCCAGCGTTTTGCGAGTAACGCCTCCAAAAGCCGGCAGGCCACGAGCCGCAAAAAGGTGCTGGAAAAACTGGACCTTGAAAACATCGTCGTCACCAGCCGCAAGTTCCCCTACGTGGGCTTCAAACCCAACCGCGAAATCGGTAACAACGTGCTGCGCGTAGAAAAACTGTGCTTTTCCGCAGAAGGAACAAAACTGTTAAACGACTTTTCCCTCCTGGTAAACCGGGGCGACAAGATCGCCTTTGTGGGCATCGAACACGCCGCCAAAACCGCCCTCTTTGATATCCTCGCTGGAGAAAAGCAGCAGGAAAGTGGCGACTTTTACTGGGGACAAACCACGGCCTTCTCCTACTTCCCCAAGGAAAACAGCGCCTACTTCAGCTCCGCCCTTTCCATCACCGATTGGCTCAAGCAGTACTCCCCGGATCAGGACGACACCTACGTCCGCAGCTTCCTGGGGCGGATGCTCTTTTCCGGGGACGAGGCCCTCAAACCCGTGAATGTCCTCTCCGGGGGCGAAAAGGTCCGCTGCCTCCTCGCCAAGATGATGCTCTCCGGCGCCAACGTCCTCATCCTCGACGAGCCCACCAACCACCTGGACCTGGAATCCATCACCGCCCTCAACGACGGCCTCGCCGCCTTCAACGGCGTAATCCTCTTCAACTCCCACGACCACGAGTTCATCAACTCCATCGCCAACCGCATCATCGAAATCGTTCCCGGCGGCCTTATCGACCGCATGATGCCCTTCGACGACTACCTCACCGACGAATCGGTAAAGGAACTGCGGACTCAGGCGTATCATCATGCGGAGCGGCTGCAGATATAGGGAGGGGGGAATTTTTCCCCACGCTTCAAAGCCGTCGCATGCTTAAGGCTTTTTCGCTACCCTCTCTGAGGGGAGCCCCATCGGGGGGGCTAGTATCTTGTAACAACTAAAGATGTAGATAAAAAGGAGTACGAAAAACCACCACAGAGGACACAAAGGAACACGAAGGGGGAATAGGATAATAGTTCTTTCTTACTTTGTGTCCTTCTTGTCCTTTGTGGTTTATATTCTTTTTAGTTGCTACAAGGTACTAGGTATATTTGTGTACCTGTACAGGAGGAACGTTATAAAAAAAGCATTTTTTTAGGATTTTACGCTTAATATTCCCGTTTTTATTCCGATATAAATAAAACCAGTAGCTTATAAGAGGTCACAGGGCTGGATACTATTGGGCAGTTATAATGTTGGCATAATTTTGCTAATGGAAACTTAATGACCTCCTGTGTGATTCAAACTCGATCAAAATGAACTGGTTTGAAACAATACTTATTTTAATCATTGTTGGGGTAAAGAGAGGCCGAATACTGTGGAAAAAATTATAAATATTTTTGTTTCTATCCTTACGGAAAAGTCCACTATTAATAATTATTATGGAATTATATTGTCATTAACAATCATTCTATTTATTCAAATATGTAAGTCTCCGGTAGATATAATATGTAAGTCTCCGGCAAATCGTAGAGGAAAATTTAAGTTTTTTTTGCGAAGATCACTTTCGTTATTAGTTGTTAATCCTTTGTTTCTCCTTATTCTTACTGCAAAAAAAATTATAGAGGAAAACCATGGTGCTTCAGAAATAACACGGGATAATCTGTGGAAAACTCTGAAAACTCTGGGAGAAAAAGATTCTTTAACTATATCGAATCTTATCCATGCTCTAGTATTCACGTCTATAATAACAGTTATTGCCTTTGTTGTACTTTGTTTTTATCTTAACCATTCATATTTTTATACTAAAAAAAAGCTAAACACATGGTATTCTAATTTAATCAAAGAACAAAAAGAACATGGACAATTAAAAATTATTGAAGGAGTATTGGATTTTCTGGGGGAGGTGCTTGAATGCAAAAATGACGGCAAGCAAAAGAAATTTTCTCCATTGGAATCTCTAAGAAAGATTCGTGCTAAAAGAAATGGGAAGTGTACGGATTGTGGACAATGGGAAAAATGTTATAAGAACAATGACCAATATATCACACTTTCTGAGTATATTGGAAAGGGCGGCCAAGTTTCGATATTATGTCACGATCCATTGCAAACCCAAGAACTTCTTGAATCGACCGGGCCTATATTGGTAAAATTATTGTCTAATTTTGGAAAGGCCGAAAATGATAAAAATAAAAGGTTACTTGTTAGATTTTACAACGAGTTGAAGGATGGTAATATTATTGATAATAAATTTATTGGGGATTTGAATATTCGTGGTCGCATCATTCAAACCAATGAAAATAATTATAAAGCATGTTTGAATTATAAAATATATGACAAGTGGTTCTCAAAACCTATTGTATACGAATCAACAGGCCATATTGGGCAAACACTCCTTTTGGCTTGGCACGCTATGTGGGAGGATGCAATGCGTTTAGATGATTTAGATAACGGAAATGTAGGTGAACTAATAAAAAAATATAACGATCTAATTCACAAAAGGGCCTGAAGAAACCGAGAACCCGATATAGCACAGATAGCTATTTTAGGTAAAATATAATGATTTTTGCAAAAAAATAAAAGCTTGATAGCATCACTCAACAACTCCGCCAGTATGCCGATTAACCGGATGCGCGCCCATACACATATACCGTTTTCACAAATAGTGATGTTGCTCTGCACCGAAACATTGAGGAACGCAACGCCACCTGTCATCAAGCTGGGGGCGTTGCGGGGGCAAAGCCCCCGCAGAGAGGGGTAGCGGAAGCCCGCAGGGCTGAAGCGAGGGGGGAGACTTCCCCCCTCTTAATGCATTATTCTATTGCCATAAGGGGGAACTTATGGAAAAGTTACGAATGGGCGTCCTTGGGTGTTCCGGGCATTATGCGCTGAGGGTGGCGACTCCGCTGCGGGCATCCCTGCTGATCGAACCCTACGCGGTTGCATCCAGGGATGCGGCGAAGGCTAAACAGTTTGCCGAAAAATGGGACTTCGCGGTTTCCTATGGGTCCTATGAGGCGCTTATTGCGGACCCCAGGGTGGACTTTATCTACAATCCCCTGCCGAACCATCTGCACCTGGAGTATATCAAGAAGGCGGCCGATGCGGGTAAGCCCATGCTCTGCGAAAAGCCCCTCTGCCTGAACGCCGGGGAAGCGGTGGAGGCTGCCGAGTACTGCGCCAGGAAGGGGGTTCCCCTGATGGAAGCCTTTATGTACCGTTTCCACCCCCAATGGGTCCGGACCCCAGGGTGGACTTTATCTACAATCCCCTGCCGATTTCCCCGGACTGCACAATCTCTGCGGCCCGG
>BNVE01000149.1 GCA_025997875.1 Spirochaetia bacterium | reverse complement strand
CTCCTGGTTCTATACGGCCCAGCTCAGGCGCAACCACGCCATAGACGCGGTTTCCTATGTTCCCAACCATCTGCATAACGCCGGGTGGAAGCGCCGGGAGCATCTTAAAACAAATATTTTTATCTGTAACGCGAGCCCTCCTGATAAGCACGGGTATATGTCCATATCCCTGTCCGCAACCTATGAACGGGGAATTCGGGAAAACGCAGATATGGTTATTCTGGAAATCAACCCCAATGTGCCCCGGGCCTTTGGAGACGTGGAAGTCCATATCAACGATGTTGATTATCTTATTGAAACCAATTATCCCCTGCCGGAAGTCCCCGATCCTGAACCCACCGAGCTGGATAATAAAATCGGTAAACTGGTGGCTGATGAAATTCGGGACGGCGACTGCCTGCAGCTTGGAATTGGGGGAATGCCCAACGCCATAGCCAAAGCCCTTTATGACAAAAAGGATCTGGGGGTACACACGGAAATGCTGACCAGCGAGATGAGCAAACTGTTCCGGGCGGGAGTAATAACCGGCAAACTGAAGAAAATACAGCCGGGGAAAATGGCCTGTACCTTTGTTTTCGGAACCAGGCAAATGTACGACTTTGTGGACGATAACCCCGGCCTCATCGTGCTGAACGGCGAATACATGAACGATCCCTATGTTATCGGTCTTAACGACAACCAGGTGTCGATCAATTCCTCGGTAGAGGTGGACGTCACCGGCCAGTGTGCGTCCGAGAGCATAGGTACCAAACAGATCAGCGGTACCGGCGGACAGATGGATACCGCCATCGGCGCCCAGAATTCCAAAGGCGGCAGATCCTACATCTGCCTGTATTCTACCGCGACTATCAAGGATAAAGACGGGCAGCCCAAAAAGATCAGCAAGATCGTACCTACCCTGAACCAGGGCGCTATTGTAAGCCTTTCCCGCATGGATGTGGACCGGGTGGTTACCGAATACGGCATAGCGGAGCTGCGGGGCACCAATGTCCGTGAACGGGTTCAGCGCCTGGTCGCCATTGCCCACCCGGATTTCCGGGAAGACATTATGCGTCAATCCATGGATCTCGGCATTATCGGAAGGAAGTCCTACTAATGGCTGAATTCGAGTTTCAGGGAAAAAAAGTTTACTACGAGACCTACGGAGAAGGAGAGCCCATCCTGCTGCTTAACGGCATTATGATGTCAACCAAAAGCTGGGCCCTCTTCATTGAGAATTTTTCCAGGGACAATAAACTTGTCCTGGTTGATTTTTTTGATCAGGGACAGAGTGCGCGGATGAGCGCCCCCTACGATCACTCAATCCAGATTGCCCTGCTGGGCGCCCTCCTTGATACCCTGAAACTTGAAAAGATAAATATCTGCGGCATTTCCTACGGCGCCGAGGTGGGCCTCGGTTACGCGGTGCGCTTTCCCCAAAAAGTACGGCGGCTGGCCCTGTTCAACGGGGCCGCCCGTACCGCCCCCCTGTTAGCCGACATCGGTCATGCCTGGAACGAGGCCGCCAAATTGGAGGGCGGGCTGGCCTACTACCTGGCGGCAATTCCGGTGATCTACTCGGACACTTTTTACGAACGGGAAAAGGCATGGATGGATAAACGAAAAGAAATCCTTGTTCCTTTTTTCGCAAGCGCCGAGGTCAAGGAACGGCTCGTCCGCCTTACCAATAGTTCCGAGAATTTCAATGTTATCGATCAACTGCCCTTGCTCGATATGCCGGTCCTGGTGGTAAGCGCCGAAAATGATTATTTAATTCCTTTACGGGAACAGGAAACCATGCTGCGGGGAATTAAAAACGCCCACCATGTTATACTACCCGGCTGCGGTCACGCTTCCATGTACGAAAAACCCCTGCTCTTTAGCAGCCTGACTCTGGGTTTCATCAATTCCCCAAGCAGCGAGTTTGCCATTTAGCGTCTGTCCGCAAAGTTTTATCCCTGTCGTTTAACTCATCCTATATATACGTCAACACCTTCTTGCCCGCCAGTATCTGATCCAGGTCGGCTAAAACCCTGTCAACATAGACAGCGAAGGTGTAAAATGCACGGCCGCCGTTAAAGCTGGTAAGGACGCGGCGGGAATCGGTGGAATAAAAGGACACGGTGTCAGCTGCCTTGCCGTCACGGTAATGATAGCTGATCTCCATGACGGGCTTTGCGCCGGGCGCGGGTTTTTCGCTGCTCACTTCGTCGTACATGGCAAGCATCAGGGTTTGATAGTAGGTGCGGAAATTCGCAGTATCAATGTCGAGTCCCAGGGCTTTTACCTTGAGCTCATCCCCATCGCCAGAAAGGGAAAAGGACACGGTCCGTGCGGGGGTTCGCACTTCTACTGAAGAAACGGTGTCGATAAAGGGAAAGATGATAAGTCTGTCCATCAAATCAAACCAGGAAGTTTCCAGCCAGGAAAGCGGCGAGGCGTCTGCTTCGTAAACCAGGTCCGTACCTTCCCGCTGAATATACACCTTGCCGGCGGCATCGGGCTTTGAAGCACGGAGGCCAAAACCGCCAAGGCCCTGACCCAGGACGCCGCTTACCGAGGCGGTGGACCAGGGTTTATCAAGGCCGAATTTTGCAAGATCGCCGCTGCCGTTGATACGCGCCGCAACCCGGGAAGCGCGGATGCCGAAGATGGTTTGGATCACGGGATAGCCCCGATCCATGTTAAGCCTTGCCTCTATGGGGCCGCTGATACGGATGGAAGTTTTGACAGGGGAGTTAGCCGCTCCAGCACTATCGCTGTCAAAAATGCTGACCTCTTCACCCTGACGGACCGCGCCGCCCAGGGTGATCCGATCAAAGACCAGGGTCCCGGAGCCGTCATCTGCAGGGGCGGGGCTTATTTCCGGATCGATAAAATCAAGGGCGCCCTTAAGGTAGTTTCCCGTATCCCCGGAACTTGCAAGGTAGATCGACGGACTCCCCTCTTTTTTGGCGTACACATTGTATCCATCGGGGGATAGGTTGCCGATGTACAGGATTACTTCGCTGCCCTGAACCGGTTTTATCCGGACCTCTGCCCGGGGCGGCGCAAGCCCAAAGGGGGCAAGGTCCGTTTCTTCGTCGGTTACCAGGCCTTGGGAAACCAGGCGGCCTGAAACATCAATAATTCTTCTAAGGTAGTAGGTATCCACGGAAAAATCTTCATAACCCAGGATCGAGGCGGTGTCCCCGGGTACCACGGTATATTCCCCTGCGCTGTTTTTTATGGTTACCGAAGCGGCCCCCCCTTCCCCTGCGGAAGCTCCGCCAAGGTCGATGATATATTCCCGTTCATCCTGAAATGCCGCCGGGGCGGCTTTGGAATCCGGCCGGTTCAGAACCGCCAGGGTAATACCCAGGGAAGCAAGGATCACCAGCATTACTGCGATAAAAATCAGTTTCTTTGCCACGATCCCTTCCCCTACTTGTGCCGGCGGCGGAGCCAGACTGTAATGCCGGCGCCGAATACGCCCAGGGGCAGCAGCGCTACAAACACCAGCGCCATCACCAGCACCTGAAGCCCGGTGACCCTGAGATTGGTAAAGCCCATGGTCTTATCCTGAACATAAATCTGGTCTTCCCTTTCCGAAAGCCTGCCCAACAGTTCCAGAAAATATTCCGAATTGGCAAGATTGGGATTTGCCAGGGTGATTGGGTGCAGGGCCAAAGGGGAACCGCAGAGGATCACATGGGCGCGCACCATATCCCTGTCGATATTTTGGCGGGCCTGGGTACTCAGGGCCAGGAGGGGCACATTACCGGTCAGGGAGGCGGGGGTCACGCTCCAGCCTTCGGGAAGCTCCAGGGGGCGGACACCGGAAGTGGGGGAAGAACGGATTAAGGCTGTTGTAGTCCGGTAGCGCCCGGATTCAAAGAGCAGTTTGATCGGACGGGCCTGGGGCAGGGACGGGAAAAGTCCCTGTCCGGTCATATTCTTTGAATAGTTTTCTTCTCCATAATCCGCCAGGGCAAAGAAGGGGTTTTCGTTCAGAATCCTTGCGGCATCGGTCTCGAAGACCGTCCCCTGCTCCACCTCCAGCCCCCATTCGGCAAGGAAAGCTTTAAGGTTGGGCAGTACCGGCTGGTTTAAAGCAGAAATGCAGAAGAGGACCCGGTTGTTCCCGTCCCCAAGGAAGGCGTCGATTTTCTGCAGCTCCTCAACAGAAAGATCACGCGCCGGTGAAGCAAGGATCAGCATGGAGGCGTCGGGGCTGATTTCTTCGGTAAGAAGATTCTGGGTTACCGTATCCCAGGCATTCAGGTTCAGCAGTTCAATAAAACCGGCGATTTCCGCATCCTGTTCCCCATGGCCGTTTATTATCGAAATAAGGGTCTTCTTATTGCTCAAAATATTCAGTAATGCTGAGGTCATGGTCTGCTCCGCTTTGGAGGACGCTACATAGGCCCCATAATTGGAACTGCGGATATTAAAAAGATCCGCCGCGGAAAGGGCCCTGGTTTTTCCCCTTGCAGTAACAAGGATACTGTTTACCCCCAGGGTTTCATCGGGATAGCGGGCGCTAAAATCGGGATTCCGCACCAGATCAACGTATTCAAGCTTTATCCTGGAAGAAAGCTGCCCGTATTTATGGATGACCTCATTGGCCTGGACAAAATATTCCGTAGGACTGCTGGAGACAAAGCGGTCCTCCGTATTAAGCACATAGATATTGACATCCTCTTCCAGGGACGCAAGGAATTTCTTTGTTTCTTCGGAGACTTCAAAGATCTGGTCCTCGGTAAGATCGATATTCAGGGGGAACTTGTTGAACAGGGCGCTCAGCACCACATTCAAAAGCACGATAAAGAGGATCACCGTCAGGGTGATGATCACAGAAACAGTCCCATAACGGACGTTCCGGTTCTTGAAAGGATTTCCGGGCATCTTGGCTGCCATTGCTAACTCCACCTTCTTTTTTCAAGCGCCCTGGTAGTCAGAAACAGAAATATTCCGCAGACGCTGACGAAGAAAAACAGATTTGAAATTCCCAGAATACCGTTGGTAATGGGTGTATATCTTCTGATAAGGGAAATGCCCCGGATCGCCGCTGCAAGCCATGGATAGGGGATGATAGACGGCAGGGCGTCCAGCAGGAAACAGGCCAGCACTGCGACGAAGGCGCCGATGGCGGCGATAGCCTGGTTCTCCGTAAGGGCCGAAATAAACTGGCCCATTGCGATAAAGGAAAAACCCAAAAGCAAAATGCCGATATAGCTTCCCCAGACCATGGCCCAATTCACGGAACCAAAAAAACTGATCACCAGGGCATAGACCAGGGTGACGGAAATCCCCGCAGTGTACACCACAGCGGCGGCAAGGAACTTACCCGCCGCAATGGCCCCCAGGCTGATGGGGGCGGTGAGCAGCGCCTGATCCGTCCGGTGCCGGCGATCTTCGGACATGAGCCGCATGGTCAGCACCGGCGAAAGAAACATGACCAGGGTTATCAGGGCCTGAAACACCGGAGTCATAACCGAACTCTGGGACATCAGCACCCCACCAAAGAAGAAGTATCCTGAAAGAAGATAAAACACCCCCAGGTACACATACCCTATGGGCGAAGTGAAATAGGCGGCAAGTTCCCGCCTGATAATCGCGGCCATTATTCATCACCTTCCTTTTTTTCATCGCCGGGTTCACCGGCTTCCGCAAGGGCCGCCGCGTCACTGCCCGCTTCATCCGCGCCCGCTATAGCGGACACTTCGGCGGCTGCTTCCGCGACTGCTTCTGCAGACGTATCGGCTGCCGCACCGGTAAGGGCCGACAGGGCGGCGTTATCGCCGGCGGTAATCCGGATAAAGGCGTCCTCCAGGGACATCCCGCTTTTCCGCAGGGACAGGATGGGCCAGCCCTTTTCCGCAAGGCGGCGGAACAGCTCCCGCCGGATATCTTTTCCGTCCTCGTTTTCCAGGGCGAACTCAAAGGCGCCCGGCTCTTCGGCGTTCCCCAGGAGCTCCGCAGATTTCAGGCCCGGAATTTCCCGGAAAAATTTCTGCAGCCCATCGGCGTCCCCGTTTGGGTCTCCTTCCACGGTGAGCAGCAGCCGGTTGTCGTTCCCCGTTGCCCGGGACAGGTTCTCCAGGGTATCGTCGGCGATAAGGACCCCGTTGTTGATCACGATGATCCGGTCGGCCACGGCCTGGACTTCCTGCAAAATATGGGAGGAGAAGATCACGGCGGATTTTTTCCCCAATTCCCGGATAAGGCTCCGTATTTCCAGAATCTGCACCGGATCGAGCCCCACGGTGGGTTCATCCAGGATGAGGAGCCCGGGATTGCCAAGCATGGCCTGGGCCAGTCCCACCCGCTGCTGGTAGCCCTTGGACAGGTTTTTGATGATCCGGTTCTGCATCGGGGTAAGCCCCACAGAGGCGCAGGTCTCGTCGATGTGGTCCTTTTTGGGAAGGCCGATCTTCTTGAGATCAAACATAAAAGAAAGGTAGGCCTTTACCGTCATGTCCGGGTACAGGGGCGGCCGTTCCGGAAGGTAACCCACGTTCTTTTTGGCCCCAATGGGATCATCCAGAATTTCATGGCCGTTCACCGTCACCGTTCCCGAGGCGGACGAAGTATACCCGGCGATGATATTCATGGTGGTGGACTTCCCCGCCCCATTGGGACCGAGGAAACCCAGGATCCCGTGATCCCCCAGGGTAAAGCTGATGTTATCCACCGCTTTCCTGGCGCCGTAAATTTTGGTTACATTCTGCACTGTTAACATTTCTACAGTATACCATGGCCTATGCTCAGAGACAAGTTTCCCATGTAGGAGAATTTCTATGTGTTTATCCTGTTTCCAACTTGTAAACCACCCTTTTTTGTCTTATTATTTATAAGTGAGGGTCTTCAAGAGTAAGTGGTTCAACCGATTTGCCCGGAAAGAAGGCATAGAAGACGATAAACTCAAAGCCATAGTCAATGAGGTGCTTGAGGCAGACCTGGCGGATGCGGACTACGGCGGTGGGGTCTATAAGGTGCGGGTCGTCCGGCCAGGTGAAGGGAAATCGGGCGGATACCGGGTAATCGTATTTTTCAGGGTAGAAGATAAAACCTTGTTTCATTACGGATATCCAAAGTCTATCCGTGATAATGTTAGCGAGAAGGAACTGAAAACTTTTAAGGAATTGTCAAAATTGTTCTTTGCCATACCGGAGCAGCAGCTTAACGAAGCGGTTAAATCCGGCAGACTTACTGAAATTTAGGAGATTGAAATGAAATACGAGAGCGAAGCGTTAATGGTTAGCCATCAACTAGCCCGGGATTTATTCGATCTTGGAGTCATTGATGCCGCTAAAATGCGGGAATTTGACAAGGATTGCCTTGTTCAGGAGCCGGAATCGGTCAAAGAAGCCCCCAAAACGGCAGACATGGAGCGTCTCAGCCCCGTAACCATCTAATCAGAGGCTTATTTCCCCAAAAATCTAACCCGTTTCCCCTACAAAGCGAGTATCCATACCTTCGTCTGTAGGGGAATTTCTATGCGTTTATCCTGTTTTTATGCAAAAAATTATGCAAAAAATTCTGTCAAGAAAAATCTAACATTTCACCATAAAAAAATACGAATTTTTTCACCTTTTTTAATATTTTTGACGAAGATAAACGAAGAGGTGAAAATTTCATGGATACATCCCAACATAAGTATACCAGGGCATTCATGATAAGGGGAGCTTGTGAAGGTCTTTTTAAGGTTAGGCAGGTTTCGGAAAGGCTGAATATCACCGAGCGCCGGGTAAAGCAGCTAAAGGCAAATTACAGAAAAATCGGTGATAAGGCATTTGTCCATGGAAATACTGGCCGTATCCCGTTTAATCGGATACCCGAAGAAACAAGAAAAAAGATCATCGGTTTAAAGGCAGCCGAGCCATATACTAAGGCAAATTTTACCCATTTTACCGAAATTCTGGCGGAATATGATATAACATATAGTTATACCTCAATCCGCAATATCCTCATCGCGGCAGGTCATCAAAGCCCCAAGCGCCGCAGGCCAAAAAAGGACAGAAAAGCCCATCCGCCCCGGGCTCGCAGGGAGTCCTTCGGGGAGATGCTGCAGGCTGACGCCAGTCCCTTTGAGTGGTTGGGCGCGGGTTCCGGGGAATTATCCCTGCATGGATATATTGACGACGCAACGGGGTCCATCACCGGCCTTTACCTCTGCAAAAATGAATGTCTCTTGGGGTACCTGGAAGTCACCCGGCAAACGATAGAAAATTATGGAGTTCCTTCTGAATTGTACCCGGACAAGGCAAGTGTCTTTTTCGTCAACGCAAAGAACGAAAAGCTCACCGTAGAGGAACAGTTGGAGGGATTGACCGAACGAAAAACCCAGCTGGGCCGCATCATGGATGAGCTGGGGGTACACATGCATCCGGCTCACAGTCCCCAGGCAAAGGGACGGATCGAGCGGCTCTGGGAAACCCTGCAAAGCCGGCTGCCAATAGAATTGGCAAAGCGGAACATTCATACCATCGAACAGGCTAATGAGTTTTTGCCCATCTATATACGAAGATACAATGAACAATTCGCCGTTAATCCGGTTAAAAATCAATCGGTATTCGTAAAGCTTTATGACAATGCAGTACTCGACACCATGTTAAGCGTAAAGATTGAACGGAAAACCGACAGCTCCGGTGTGTTCTCGTTCCATAACCATAAGTTTATAATCCCGGATACATCCTGTCGTAGCAAGAAAATTATGATAATTATGAGCGAAAAAATGGGCTTTAAGGCTATGGTGGGTAATCAGGTATATAACATTGAATATGCTGACTTTTTTAATAACAGACAGGTTAAAACCCACATGCCCGAAGTAACCAGGATTCTGATAGACAAGTACCTCCAGACCCATGTAAAGGAAACAAACAAGGGTGAATTTTTTAATAGGCGTGCCGGCAGCTGGTGATTTTATCTCAATAATTTCGAGAGCCATCCCATTCCTCCGGTCTGTATTTTTAAGTAAATTTTAACGGCAAATATAACAACAATAGCCGCCAGGATACCTCCCAGGATTATATTAAGGGTCCGGACCTTCTGGGTTTTCAGCTTCTCAGCCCCGTAACCATCTAATCAGAGGCTTATTTCCCCAAAAATCTAACCCGTTTCCCCTACAAAGCGAGTATCCATACCTTCGTCTGTAGGGGAATTTCTATGCGTTTATCCTGTTTTTATTAACATTCTTATTGTTTACCTTGCAATTGGGTTATTCGGAGGATGTACTACCCGACCAAGAGAACTGGTTTCTGATATCATCCCGGGAGCTGCAGCGGTTAGAACAGATCTCGACGAA
>BNVE01000148.1 GCA_025997875.1 Spirochaetia bacterium | reverse complement strand
GATCACCGCCAATATCGTAATGACGATGACTTCATGGAGTGGATATAGTTTGTTTCGCTCTACCCGAGGGTCCTTGATGACCGAAAAATAACTCATTATTGGCATGATAGTTCCCCTCCCAGAAAACCATGCCAAGTATAGCCCTTTCCTTTTTGATTTTATATGCGCTCGCCCTGAGGGGGAAGGTCCCTCCTTGCCACTTCCGCTCATCCTGTGCTATGCTTTTTCCAATGAATAGGGACGCCTTAAAGAAAACGTACTGCTCCGTATATAAACATCGTCCGGTAAAAACCGGGGGCTATCCTGTATTCATTTCTGTTAAATTTTAAAGACCGCCTTTTGGGGCGGTTTTTTTTTGCATACATACAAGAAACTTCAAAACAAGTTTCGAGGGGGAAACATGCTCGAAGGACGGTCCCTGATAGAACCGGGGAACTTCACGATTGAGGAGATGGACGCTCTCTTTAATCTGGCGGAACGGATAGAGGAGGACCAGAAGTACCTGCGGGAAAGCTGCCGGGGAAGGCTTTTGGCAACCCTCTTCTTTGAACCAAGCACCCGGACCCGGCTGAGTTTCGAGGCGGCGATGCAGCGGCTGGGGGGGAGCTGCCTGGGCTTTGCGGACCCCGGTTCCAGCTCCGCCGCCAAGGGTGAAAGCCTGGCGGACACCATCAGGATGGCCGCAAGTTACGCCGACGCTATTGTCATGCGGAACCCCAAGGAAGGGGCGGCCCTGCTGGCATCCCGGTATTCCCCGGTGCCGGTGATCAACGCCGGGGACGGCGGCCACCACCACCCCACCCAGACCCTGACGGACCTGCTCACCATAAAGCGCCTGCGGGGCAAACCGGGGGACAAGAGCCTCCGGGACAGTGTAAAGGGCCTTACCGTGGGCTTCTGCGGGGACCTGAAATTCGGCCGCACGGTCCATTCCCTGGCAAAGACCCTGGCCCGCTACGAAGGGGTCAAGCTGATTTTTGTTTCGCCCCCGGAACTGCAGGTACCCGAATACATCACCCGGCTTTTGCAGAGGGAAAACATCGAGTACCTTGAAACCGCAAGCCTGGAAGAAGTTATGCCCGGCCTGGATGTGCTGTACATGACCCGGGTGCAGCGGGAGCGGTTTTTCAACGAAGAAGACTATATCAGGCTCAAGGATACCTACGTGCTCAACCTGGAAAAAATGGAAACCGCAAAGAAGGAACTCATCATCCTCCATCCCCTTCCCCGGGTAAACGAGATTGCCATCGAAGTGGACGCCGACCCCCGGGCCGCCTATTTCAAACAGGCCAAATACGGCATGTACGTGCGGATGGCCCTGCTTTCATCAATTTTAGGAGTGGTAAATAAGCTTTAGCTTATTTTGCCGATTAACGAAAATGAATAGGAGTGTATAAATGCTTAACATAGATGAAATAAAAAACGGTATCGTGATCGATCATATTAAGGCGGGACAGGGCATCAAGATATTCAACTGGCTCGGCCTGGACAAGACCCCCCACAACGTAGCCTTTCTGGTGAACGCCACTTCAAAACGGATGGGCCGCAAGGATATCATCAAGATAGACAACACTATTACTATCAATTTTGATATCCTGGGCCTTATCGATCCCAACATTACGGTAAACATCATCGAGAAGGAACAGATCACCGAAAAGATCAAACTCAAACTTCCGGAAAAGGTCGAAAACATTTTATTATGCAAAAACCCCCGGTGCATCACCTCCACAGAAAAATACATCCCGCATATTTTTCATCTGGAGAATCCCGAATTGCGGGCCTACCGCTGCGAGTACTGCGACGAGATACGATCGGCGGGGGACTTTGTGCATAATTAGAGAATACCGTTTATGAAGGCGATGATGCCGTCGGTGACTTCCTCCCGGATATCCCGGTCATTGTGGATTTCGTGCCGGTGTCCGCTGTAGAGTTTTGTTGTGACGCGCCGGTGGCCCGAATTGGCAAGCCAGTTCGTAACCGCATAAACCCCCTCGCCGTAATTGCCCACCGGGTCAAGGTCCCCGGCGATGTTGTAGACGGGCAGATCCTTGGGCACCTTTTCCGCCCACTGGGGGCCGGTGATAACATCGACCAGTGCCGCCAGGTCGTAGTTTGATTGATTGGTAGGAGCGCTATAGAGATTGTTGAAGGGGTCCGCCGCATGATCGGCCACCACATCGGGGTCTGCGGATATCCAGTCGCTGGGGCCATTGGGGTTTTCGTAACGGCTGGTCCAGCCCGCAAACATTTTGCCCAGATACTGGGGGTCCCTTGCACTTCCCTTGCCGGCGTCGATCAGGGCCTTTAGTTCCTGCGCCACCGGCGACATCGATTCCATGACACCGCAGGTGCCGCAGATGATCAGGCCCTTGAGCAGGCTGCCGTAACGGGCGGCGAAACTGCGGGAAATCATGGACCCCCAACTATGGCCGAACATGACAAAGGGCAGGCCCGGAAAATCTTTGACAACCAGATCGTGGAGGCTTTTCTCGTCCTCCGTGGTGGTGGCATAGCCCTTGTCGCCGTAATCCCCCCAGGTATCGGAATCGGCTGCGGTCTTGCCGTGGCCCACATGATCATCGGCGCACACCACAAAGCCGGCCTCGTTCAGTTTGAGGATCAGATGCAGGTAACGGCGGGAATGTTCCCCAAGCCCATGAACCACCTGCACCACAGCCCTGGGTTTCCGGATGGGCATATACGCCCAAGCTTTAATCGTATCCCTTCCGTTATAAGACGGAAAACTCAGTTCCTTTAACGCCATATTCTCCCCCTGATCTTGTGTTAGTCTGTTCTTCTATTATAAACTCCATTCTGTATCCTATCAAGAAAAATCTCGTTTACCGGGGGGATAATGCTGACCGTTCTGAAAAACTTTCATATCGTCGATGAATCTACCGACATGCACGGTTCTGTGCTTATCGAAGACGGGATCATCCGGAAGATTATTTCTGATGACGCGGATTTCCCCATTAATGCTGATCAGATCATTGAAGGCAGGGGGCTTACCCTGATGCCGGCCTTTGTGGACCTCCATGCGCATTTTCGGGACCCGGGCTTAAGCGAAAAGGAGACCCTGGAATCGGCGGCCCTTGCGGCGGCTGCGGGGGGCTACGGTACGGTGGTGTGCATGGCAAACACCAAACCGGTGACCGATACCCCGGAGAAGGCCCTTGCCTTAAAAAACCGTTCCCGCAATCTGGGCCTTATCGATCTGTACCCCGTGCTGTCACTCACCAAAAATATGGAGGGCACAGAACTTTCAGGTATTACGGAACTGGACGCAAACCAGCAAACGGTCCGCATGCTTTCCGAAGATGGCAAGGATGTGGCGGATGACGCTCTCTTCCTCACCGCCTTTGCCGAAGCCCGGCGGCTGGGCATCCCCGTCTCCTGCCATTGCGACGCCGGTGGACCGGAAGCGGAGGCGGCAAAGAAAGCCGGTAAAGGCCGGGATGTATGGAGCCGTATCGAAGAAAACGCTGCAACCAGGCGGGCCATTGGGCTGGGGAAAAAAGCGGGCGCCCATGTACACATCGCCCACGTCTCCACCAAAGAAGCCGCCGCCATGGTTCGGGAAGCAAAACATTCTGCGGAGAACTGCGCCAATGGTATGGACGGCAGCCTTGGGTATTCCGCCGCACACACTTCAGCTTTTACGATTACCTGCGAGGCAACGCCCCACCACATTGCCCTTACCGAAGAGGACGCCCATATTTTGGGAGATGAATCCTGGGGCCGGGTGAACCCTCCCCTGCGGAGTGAGAAAGACCGGCTGGCGGTGATCGAAGCGATCCTGGACGAGACCATCGACGCCATTGCCACCGACCATGCGCCCCATTCGGAAACCGACAAGGCCGCAGGCGTGCCGGGCTTTACGGGGCTGGAAACCGGTTTCGCGGTCTGCCTTGGCTGCCTTACCGGTGAAGGGGCTGCCAAAGATCACCAAAATACTGTTGATTTAAAACGGCTGTCCTTTCTGATGAGCGCCAACCCTGCCCGGATTTTGGGCTTACATGATCGCGGTAGAATTGCTGCGGGACTGCGGGGGGATCTGGTGATCGCCGATACGGAGGCGTTCTGGATCGTGGAGAGCGCATCCTTTAAATCGCGGGGGAAGAATTCCCCCTTTCAGGGCCGCGCCCTTCGGGGTAAAATTATTTTAACCCTTCACGGGGGCCGGGTTGTTTTTGATGGAAGGAGTTGAGCATGCTTAATATGGATAAACTGTACGAAGCGGTTGCCGCAAAGGGCCACGTCTGTGTGGGTCTTGATACCACTGTTGATTACATCCCGCCCGAGGAACGGAAGGCCGCTGCCTCCGATGCCGATGCGGTACTGGCTTTTAACAAGGCCCTTATCAACGCCACCATTGACGCCGCCGCCTGCTATAAAGTACAGATCGCCTATTACGAAGAACTGGGCCTTGCGGGGCTCAGCGCCTATGCGCAAACCCTAAGGTACCTGCGTGAACAGGGCGCCCTGGCTATCGCCGACATCAAACGGGGTGACATTGCCGATACGGCGCTCCGCTACGCCAGGGCCCACTTCGACGGCGACTTTGAGGCTGACTTTGTCACCCTCTCCCCCTACATGGGGATGGATTCCATCGAGCCCTGGATCAGCTATGCCGATTCAAAGGGCAAGGGCGCATTCGTGCTGATGCGTACCAGCAACAAGGGGATGCGGGATTTTGAATACCAGGAACTGAAAAGCGGCGGCAGGCTTTACGATGCCGTAGGTGACCGGCTCGCAGCGCTTGCGGAATCCCACCGGGGCGTACACGGCTACGGCGCGTTCGGGGCGGTGGTAGGATGCACCGAACGGGACGAGGCGGCGGCTATCCGGGAAAAACGGGGGAACCTCTTTTTCCTGATCCCCGGCTACGGCGCACAGGGCGGAGCCGCCGATGACGCAGCGCTGCTTCTGCAAAACGGCAACGGCGGAGTGGTCAACGCATCCCGATCCATCCTTAAGGCCTGGACCGCAGAATTAAAAGCCGCAGGTAAAAGTGCGGAAGGCGCGGATTGTGAAGCAGGCAACCGCTTTGCCGCAGAAGCCGCCCGAAGGGCAGCCATCGAAATGAGGGACGCGATCCGCTCCGCAGCCACGACAAACGCATGAAGAATTTCAACCGTGGATTTACGTGATTTTTCAGGAAATCGGTAAGATTTTGTAATTACCAAATCGCAAAAAACGCGAAAAAAAGCTGAAAACTATGCTTTCAAGCGATTCTGCTCTGCGTTTCCTGGGGACTTCAGCTAAAGTTTATCTTAAAATCGGCGCTTTATCAGGTTCTGAAGTTTTCATGCGTTTGTCGTGCTCCGCAGCCGCCGCATATTGAAGGTATCAGGTTATTTCGATATTATTTGTACCGGTGGGTATACCCGAATGAATAATCAGAAACAGTTTATCACCGGCAAAGTCCTCGCCAATAAGGACATCAACAGCGAAATATTCCGCCTGGACCTTGCATGGTCCGGCCCGGCGCCGCAGACAGGGCAATTCTTTTTGATCAAGCCAAAACGATCCCATGCCTTCCTCGGCCGGCCCATCAGTGTTGCGTTTTGGGAAAAGGCAATAGAAGACACTCCGGAAAATCGCAGACGGCTTCGCGGGAAAAGCGGGGACCATGTCACCTTGATGATCACCGATTCTATCTGTTTCCTTATCGCCAGACGGGGGCCGGGAACAGCGGAGCTGGCGGAGATGCAAACCGGTGGAGAGGTGGAACTTACCGGCCCCCTGGGGAATTGCTGGGAAGAATTCCTTCCGCCCAAAAATACGAAGAAGCCCATCGCCCTGGTTGGCGGCGGCATTGGAGTCGCTCCCCTGGAAGGGCTGCCGGGGGAATTCCAGAAATACCGTTTTGACTTTTACGCCGGCTTCAGGACCGGTTTCAAAACAAGGGAAGAACGTTACGGCCTTCTGGGGCCCGCTGTTTTGGATTCACAAAATCTGATCATCGCTACCGAAGACGGCAAGGAAGGCAAGAAAGGCCGCATCCCCGATTTTCTCGACCCGGCAAAATATGCGGCGGTCTTTGCCTGCGGTCCCACAGCAATGCTGCGGGCCGTGGCGGCAAAGTGCGGGGCCGCAGGCATTCCCTGTTTTGTCAGCCTGGAAAGGCACATGGCCTGCGGGGTGGGAGCCTGTCTGGGCTGCACCGTTAAAACCAAAAGCGGCAACAAACGCTGCTGCGCCGACGGCCCCATCTTCCCGGCGGAGGAGCTGATCCTTGAGTAAGAAAAATCCCCGCCCCGGGGCCGCCGGTCCCGGGCCACAGCCTGAGCAAACCGATTTATCTGTCACCATCGCCGGGGTCCGCTTCCGCAATCCCGTGATCGCCGCCTCCGGAACCTTTGGCTATGGCCGGGAATACGCAGGGCTTATTGATGTGTCACGGCTGGGGGGTATCTGCACCAAGGGCCTTACCCTCAAGGCCCGGTCGGGGAACGCCGGACAGCGGCTCCACGAAACACCGGCGGGGCTGATGAATTCCATCGGCCTGGAAAACCCCGGGATTCCGGCCTTTCTGGAAAAGGAACTCCCCCGTCTCCGCGCATTGGGGCCTGCGGTGATCGCAAACCTTTCGGGTTCCACCGTGGAGGAATACGCCGAAGGGGCAGTTTTATTGAACACATCTTCCATCGACATAATCGAGCTCAACATCTCCTGCCCCAACGTCAAGGCCGGGGGTATGGCCTTTGGCCTTGATCCGGAAGCCGCCGCCCTGGTGGTGCGCCCGGTACGAAGGGCCGCGCCGGACAAGCCTTTGATGGTAAAGCTTTCACCTAACGCCCCGGACCTTGCCGCAGTTGCCCGCGCCTGTGTGGAGGCCGGGGCAGACGCCCTGTCCCTGGTAAATACCTTCAAGGCCATGGCTATCGACATCACGGCCCGGAAGCCGGTATTTGACAATACCAGCGCCGGCCTTTCCGGCCCCGCCATCCGGCCCATTGCCCTCCGCATGGTCTGGGAACTCTACGATGCGGTACCGGTTCCCCTTGTAGGAATGGGGGGCATTGCCGGCGCCAATGACGCCCTGGAGTTCCTTATGGCGGGAGCGGCGGCAATCGAAGTGGGTTCAGCCACCTTTGCCCATCCCCCGGCGATGATCGAAATCATTGAGGGCATCACAGAATATATGAGGCATTCCGGTTTTACAAGTCTGGGAGAGATTTCCATAAGGGACAGGCGGTAAAACAGCTGCCCGTTATTCAGCAGCCTGTTGCAAAATTTATGTTTCATAAAGTCCCGCCAGGATCATATCATTGCTATCCTTTCTTCACCAAAAACAAAAACTCAAAATTCTTTTCCTCCGTATCCTTAATCCAGTCGTTGGTCCACTTCATACCGGCCATCACGTTTTTTTTGTAATCGATCTTTTCAATTTCGATAATTTCACCGCAGGTGTTAAGGACCTCGTTCAGGTCCTCCGCAGTGGCCCTGCCGCCGGAACTGTAAGAAAGGATGATATACTTTGCGCGTATCTCCCTTATCAGTTTTTCTATGGCCTCAATGACCATAAAACGCCCCGACGGGCTGCGGCGGAATTCTTCAAAGACCGAAGCGGCGATAAGGTCCGATGTATCCGCCCGCCGCCTTGCCTTGCCGAAAATTTCCGGCTTGTCGTTCAGGCAGATGGTGGTCCAGATGTGGTAATAGGAAGCGTAGCGCACCCGGGAGGGGGGCATCTTTTCGTTATTGGAACCGTAGGGGGGGTCCAGATAGGCGATATCAATGCCATCGGGCAATCGGGAAACGGCGCTAAAGATATCCTCATTCATCACCACATTATCCTGTTGATTTACCCAGAGCTTCGGCGTACTCAGTTTGAGCTCCTTATAGGAGCGGGGGGACCATCCGTTGAGATAAGACACATAATGCCCCATGGTGCTGTCAACCTGATCCAGCGCGAGGATAAGGCTGGTCACCGCCACAGCTTTGGTAACTTCATCAAGATTCAGGCGGTCTATTTCTTCCCGTATGGCATCGAGCTTGCGGGTGTTCTTTTTTTGCCAGGGGAATTTAACAGTATTACTGTTTTCTTCACCGCCGTAATGTTCGGTAAACCAGCCGTCAAGGGGGGCAAGGGAATTCAGATGATCGATCAGGGGCCGGTAGGCCCGGGGCTCTTTTTTGTTAAGGAGGTAGGCGGTGTTAAAAAATTTTGAATAGATCGCGATATCATTTGCATAGACCCGGTATTCTTTTTTCGCATAGGCCTGGCTTACCCTGCCCGATCCGGAGAAGCCGTCAAACACCGCAGCTCCGCAAGCCATTCCCTCCGCGGTTTCCGCCTTCTTCGACAGCGACAAAATATGGGGCAGCAGTCTGAGCTTGGAACCGGTGTACTTGATGGCCTCGGTGGCGGGGGTGTCGATCGGCATATAGGTAGATTCATAGTATCTGTTTATGGTATCCTCAGCAAGATTTAGGCAGAAAAAGGGAAGGGTCTTATATTATGGAAGAAGTTATCAAGCTGCTCAAGGAATCGGAGGCCATGCTGGAGGGGCACTTTCTGTTGTCCTCGGGCCGTCATGGTGACCGCTATTTCCAGTGCGCTAAATTGTTACAGTACCCGGACCGGGCGGCGGCGGCCCTTAAGGGCGTGGCGGACAGGCTCCGCGCCGACATACAGGCGGGCAGGCTGGGGATAGACGCCATCGTGGGTCCCGCCATGGGGGGGATCATCGTAGCCTATGAACTGGGTCGTCAGCTGGGGCTCCCGGCCTTCTTTACCGAGCGGGACGATACCGGGGCCATGACCCTGCGCCGGGGTTTTGAGCTAAGCCCGGGACAGCGTATCCTGATCGCCGAAGATGTGGTTACCACCACAAAATCCTCCGGGGAAAGCGCCAAAGTGCTGGAAAGTCTGGGGGCAAAGGTGGTCGCCCTGGCCTGCATTGTGGACCGCCGGGCGGAGGGGGTTTCCGCGCCTTGGCCCCTGTATCCCGCCGCCAAAGTGGATGTGGCAAACTGGGAAAGCACCGACTGCGAGCTCTGTAAGAAGGGCATTCCCGCAATCAAGCCCGGTTCCCGGAAATTTTAGGCTCCAAAGATTTTTAGTGCATTTTTTAAGAACCTGTATTATACTTAGAAAGAACTTTTTTACAATTTTTAGGAGGCATTTATGAAACGTTTTTTAGGTATCCTGCTTGCGGTTATTTTTCTGGCTGCTCCGGCATGGGCGCAGAACTCGGTTTCGGCGTATACCACCCTGGAAGAGCCCCTGGCAAAGGAGCTTTTCGAGCAGTTTCAGAAGGAAACGGGCATTGCCGTCAGTTTTGTGCGCCTGTCGGGCGGCGAAGCGGTAGCGCGGCTGGAAGCCGAAAAAGCTAACCCTCAGGCGTCTATCTGGGTGGGCGGCGTTGGGCTTGACCACATCACCGCAAAGTCCAAGGGGCTCACCGAGG
>BNVE01000147.1 GCA_025997875.1 Spirochaetia bacterium | reverse complement strand
ATGATGAACTGTCTTGAAGCGGGAATCATCCCCCATGTGTTTCCCGCCAAGGGCTCCGATGGATTTGAACTGGAAACTGAGTACGAGGAGCGGGAGATAGATGAGGCACAGCGGAACAGCATAGAAGTTGGGGACATCAAGGAATGTTTGCGGGCCGGAGTAATACCTGCGGTATACTCAGAAGTTATTACCAAGGCAGAGGTGGTCGAAAAGAAGCTATATGCCAGGGACGATACCGCCGAAAGGGAAGCCGCCGTGCAGGGTGATACGCAAACCCCGGAGGAAGATGCGCAGGTAGAAAAAGCGCTGGAAGGCTATTTTATCCGGGACCTTACCCAAGACGTGGTCTATTGTCCTGGGGGGGCTCTCCTCCGGGCAAAGTCGACAAAGAACAATGGGGAAGTGCGGTATTGCAACAAGCTGGCCTGCACAAACTGTAAGCGCCGGTGTACCAAATCGAAGTACAAGGAAGTTGATTTCAAAAGCGGGGATACGCAGATAGCCTGTGCCGCCTATGGACAGGATGGAAAGGAAAAGGGGGTCAAAAATCGTACCGGTGTTAAGCTTCGGAAGACGAAAAAAGTTGTACGGCTTCACTTCAAGGTGGACCGCAAAAAACTCGACAACCGAAAATGTCTTTCCGAGCATCCCTTCGGAACGGTGAAGCGTGCCTTGGACAGTGGGTATCTTTTATTGAAGGGAACAGAAAAAGTAACCGGTGAACTATCGCTCACCTTTATGGCCTATAACTTTAAACGGGCGGTCTCCCTGCTGGGAGCCGGGAGATTACTGGGGGCTTTAACGAAAGCATAAGCGAAAAGAGCCGCCGGGGCAAAAAGGGACTCGGAAACGCTAGAGGCTCTGATGTTTCCGAACAAAACGGCTGCGTCCAGGAATTGGGCGGGTAACATTAGGCATATTTCAAGAATAGAACTGTTTGAGACTTAGTTTTCGGACGGTCTGGGGGGGGGTAATTCGTTATAATATAAGTAAGGGAAAGTGACCTTTGTGAAGTTTACAAAGGGTTACTTTTGGGTAAATCCTTGTCAGACAAAGAAATAGAACGGCTATGGATGGCGGTTTAAATCTTTGTTTGGTGGGTGTATGCAGGTATGTCTGCAATACCCGCGAAGGGGTTTGCCATGAGGATAAGGGAATCTTATTCACTGTACCATCGGAAGACGGCGGCGGGGCTTGTCTATTATTACCAGGCGTATGATGAGGACGGGAGGCGGCTCTGTGGTCATTCCACGGGGAAAATGACCTTATCGGCGGCGCGGGAGTATTGCAATCAGCTTTTGAAGGCGGGGAAGCTCATACCGGAAAAAGAGCAGAAGCCGACCTTTGGGGAGTTTGCCCGGGGGTGGTGGGATTTTGAGACCTGTCAGTATACCAAGAGCCGGAATGCCCGGAATACCCTTACGCAGCGGTATGTCAACGATGCTGCTTACACGGTTAAGAAGTATATCAAGCCTTATTTTGAAAAGACCCGCATTGATCTGATTACCGATACCATGATCGATAACTGGCTGCTTTCCCTGCTGGATTTGGGGTTAAAAAAGTCTACTGCCAATAACGCTTATAACATTTTCAGGACCATGCTTACCTATGCCTGCCGGAAATTACGGCTTATTCCTTCAAACCCTTTTGATGTGGTGCAGAAGCTCGGTTCTGATAAAAACCCGGATGAGGAAAATGATGAGGATGAGATTGATCTGGGGAAAATGAGCGTCCTGACCCTGGAAGAACTGCGGCTGTTGTTTCCTGAAAATTGGGAGGATGTGTGGACCAAGAAACTGTATTATGTGCTGAACAAGCTGGCGGCTTGTACGGGTATGCGGCTGGGGGAACTGCTGGGGCTGAAAGCCAGGTATGTGTGTAACGGGTATGTGTATGTGAGGAAACAATTTGATAGCCTGGGCTACCGGAATGTTAAGACCAAAAAGCCCCGGTATATTCCTATCCCCCGGGGGGTTGAGGATGATCTGCGGGAGCTTATTGCGCAAAATGGGGAGGGGTTTGTTTTTGTGTTGCGGCCTCATGCGGCGCAGCCGGTATCACGGGCTTCGGTAACGATTGAGTATCATAGGGCGCTTGAAAAGATCGGGATTCCACGGGAGGTACAGAGTAAACGGGGGCTTCATATGCACAGTTGGCGGCATTTCTTCAACGCCTTCCTCCTGATGGAAAACATTACCGATGACAAGGTGATGGCGTTGACGGGTCATTCTACCAAGCAGATGAAAGAGCGGTATACCCATTTTGACGGGTCGAAGTTTACGGATGTGAAGGCTTTGCAGGAAAAGATGATTGACCGGAAACCGGAGGGGCTTGAGCCTGCTCCGGCGCAGATACCGGGGCAGCTTTCAGCGTCCGGCGGGGCGGTAACTATCCAGGTGCTTAATGTGGTGGCGCCCTCTGATACGGGTGATCCGATGGTGTGGCTTGAACGGGTGGACTTTTCGGCTATTGCGGATGTGGTGAACGGCAGGAAGGAACCGGTGGTAATGGCGGAAAGCGCCGGCTAGGATTATAAAAAAGAGTTGTGAGCGTCCTCGGGAAACCGGGGGCGTTTTTTTTTGCATTTTTCATCAGAAAGTTACTAAAAAATTACCTTTGTGAAATATCCAAACGGGAAATTCCGCGCGAAAGTATGGGCATGGATAACGGGAAAACGGTTTGGGCGGAAAAAATGGTTGTCATTGAGGACTTGATGACGATTCAGGATGTGGCGCGGATTACCCGGTTTAAGGTTTGTACGATCCGCAAATTTGTGTTGAAAGACACGATTCCTTTTCTCAAGGTGGGGGGCGGTTTGCGGTTCCGGCCTTCTGAGATTGCGGCGTGGC
Organism: Spirochaetia bacterium; assembly: GCA_025997875.1. GTDB lineage: Bacteria > Spirochaetota > Spirochaetia > Treponematales > Breznakiellaceae > BNUT01. Next base: position 6,673 of record BNVE01000147.1, on the reverse strand, counting down.
TTAACGGGACGGGGGCAAGGGGCCAGGGTAAGCAGGATAAGCCGCCGGAGTTATTTGACCGGCAGGCCGCCGGTGGGCGGGAAGATGGGGGTGTTGCCCGGGGGGATGGGGATGACGGACATAGATAAGGTCATTGATGACTGGCCCCAGGGGGCCTTGGCGGGGGCGCTGCCTTTTGAGAGTTGGGAGCGGTTGACCGGGGAGAGTACTGCGGCGTTTGGGGCTTTCTGCGTATTCCGTGACTTTGGGCCGGAGCGGAATATCAGGAAAGCGGTGGACGCTGCGGAACAGGACGAAGCGAAGCGGGGCAAGCGTTACCGGCTTTGGCGGGGCTGGGCGGCGGCGTATAAGTGGCGGGAGAGGGCGGCGGACTATGACGGCTATGTGGACAAGATGAGACAGGCGGAGAAGCGGAAAACCATTGAGGAACAGGGTAAGGTTCACCGGGCGATTACGGGGAAGATGTTACAGGTGGTTGGGAAAAAGCTTGACCTGATGGACCCGGCGGACTTGGCGCAGGGGACGGTTACAGATTGGGTTTCTACGGCGATTCGGGCAGACCGGGAATTTGCGGGGCTGGTTGATGGGAAGGACAAGCCGGATGAGCGAACCGATAAGAACGGGCAGATTACCTTCTTTCAGGAATTTGAGGGGCTTTGAGTATGACCTTGTTTAAGCCGACTGCGGTTCAACGGCAGGCGTTGAAACTGGTAAAGGGCGGGGCTAAACATATTCTGCTTTTCGGCGGGTCACGGTCGGGCAAGACTACGGTGCTGGTGATGGTGATTATCTACCGGGCGATCCGCTTTGCGGGGTCCCGGCATTTGATTTGCCGGTATCGGGCGAAGGATGCCCGGAGTTCGGTTCTGCGGGAGACGCTCTTACCCTGGCTGACCAACACCATCGGCAATACCAGTTATTCATACCTGGCCCATGAAAGCATGATTACCCTTTTCAACGGTTCTGAAATTTGGATTGGCGGCCTGGGGGACCGGGAACAGGCGGACAAGATTTTGGGGCATGAATACAACACGATTTATTTTAACGAAATATCGCAGCTTGGTTATTTGGCGGTTACTACGGCTTATTCCCGGCTGGCTATGCGGGTTCCGGGCTGCCGCAATTTGTTTTTGTATGACTGCAATCCGGGTTCCCCTTTGCATTGGGCGTACCGGATTTTTATTCGCAAGCAGCAATTCCTGAATGGGGAGCCGTTACTGAAACCGGAATTGTACGCCTCGATGCTGCTGAACCCGGCGGATAATGTGGAGCATCTTCCTGATGATTATATTTCTGATGTGCTTGACGCGCTGCCGGAAAAACAGAAGGCACGGTTCCGGGATGGGTCATGGGTAAAGGCGGAGGGGGTGATTTACGAACAATTTGACGAATCCATGATTTTGAAAGCGGCGGATATGCCGGTGCGATATGACCGGATTGCTGCGGGTCAGGACTTTGGGTTGAACATCACCAATGTCAAGATTGGCTGGCTGAATGAAAGCATTTATGTGATTGCCGATTACGGCGCTTTCAACATGACTACCCAATCTTTTAACGAAGAACTTGCCGCCCGTGGCTGGTTTGTTTTAGAGCCTGACACTATGAGTTTCCCGGTGTACTGCGATCCGGCCGGTGGGGAACGGATACAGGAGATTACCGGGGGCCTTAAGGCTAATAACAGTGTGGAAAGCGGTATTGATTTTATCAATGCGAAGATTGAACGGGGACAGTTTTTTGTAAGTGAAAAGTGTACGGGTGTTCTTTCGGAGATATGGGACTACTGCCGGGATGAGGCGGGAGAAATAATAAAAGTAAATGACCATTACTTAGACGCGCTGCGCTATGCGGTGTTTAGTGATGTGCAGCAGGGGGTTATTGCGCAGTGAACCCCTTTGCCCGGTTGCTTACCAGCTATAAGCGGAATAAATCTCACCATCAGATTATGACAAATGTCACGGAGCAAGAAAATTTTATTGACTATTATAGCTACTATGACAAATTATATGGTGACAGCTACTTACATAACGCATGGGTCAATATTGCGGTAGGTATTCTGGTCCGCAATATTGCACGGGCTTCTTTCATTTTGTTGCGGGGAGGCAATGAGGTGATGGGCGGTCCTTTGTACGAGCTTTTCAGAAGGCCTAATTCTTCTACAAGCTGCTACGATTTGTGGAAGGAAACGGCGGCCTGGTGGCACCTGGAAGGGGAGGCGTTCTGGTGGTTCGGCCCGGACTACGGCGGGGGAATCCCGAAGGCGCTGTATGTCCTTGACCCCCGCAGGATGCGGCATGAGACCCGAGACCGGCGGTGGTTTTATCAGACTGATGTTGAACTACTGCCTATTCTGCCTGACGAGATTATTCACTTTAAGGACTGGAATCCCTGGAATCCTGACCGTGGGGTTAATCCGCTGGTGGCTCTTGCCCTTGAGCTTGAACAGGATTACTTTGCGAACAAGGCGAACAGCCAGCTCCTTAAAAACAACGCTATTCCGATGGGGCTCTTAAAGACTGATCAGACTATCAGGCCGGAAGAAGCGGATGCCCTGGAAAAGCGGTGGGAAAATAAATACGGGTCCTTAAAGGCGAACCGGAAGATTGCGGTGTTGGGCAAGGGGACCAGTTTTGAGCCGCTTGCTTTTACCCCGGAAGTAGTAAAGCTCTTTGAATTAAAACGGTGGAATCTTTACACGATTCTTGCGAAATATGGTATCCCTCCACGGGTTGCCAATGTCAACGACAAGACTACTTCATTATCGGGGAAGGACACCCAGGAACAGCACGCTGCTTTCTGGAAGTATACGATCATCCCGATCCTGCGGCAATTTGAAAGTATTTTGGAAAGTCAGTTCTTTGTTCGCTTTGGATTAAGGGAAAGCGGGAAATTTGACCTGCGGGATATTCCTGAATTACAGGAAAGCGAAGATTCCCAAAGCAGCCGGGATATTGCGGAGATTAACGCCGGGCTGAAAACGATAAATGATGTTTTGAAAGAACGGGGCAAGGATACGAAGCCCTGGGGCGATAACTGGTATCGCCCAAAGAACCTTATTCCTTTTGGCAAGTCCGGGGAGCGTGATGGCGAATAATATTATCGTCGCCAGTACTTCGGCGCCGATTGCAGAATATGTTCGCAAAAACCTGGAGCAGCTTACCCGTATGGAGCCGGTTCTGCTTGCTCTTGATTTGGAGGATTTGAAGGTAAAGATAAGGAGCTATCAGGCGCGGCTGGTGTTTCTGGAATCAAACTTTGCGGGTATTGCCACGCCCTATCTGATGACGGTTTTGAAGGGGAGGAATAAGGCTGCCCGTTTTGCGATTTTTACTTTTGAAAATGGGATGAAACAGGAAGTCAGGCGATTCTACAATCTTGGGGCTTTGGGGTATGTGAATTACCGTGACGGGCCTGAGGCTTGTCTTGCGGGGTATCGGAAACTGCTGGCGGGAAAGGAATACTTTCCGGAAGATGTGGCGGACTATCTTGATGATTACCGGCTTGGGGAGATTAAGCATCAGGAACTGACTACGCAGGACATGGAACTGCTGCGTTTATTGAGCCGGGGGGAGACGGCGGAAGAAATCAGTATGCGGTTACATCTGACGTATGAGACGGTGAAGAATTACAAGAGCCGTATTTATAAGCGGTGCGGGGTTGATAACATGGTTCAGCTTTTTCTGTTTGCCCTGTATATGGGTTATGTAAGTTTGGAAGAACTTTTGAATGCCGCCTATGGAGAAGGGGGGAAGATTACGCACGCATACACAGACACGGAGGAGGGAGGGGAAACGCCTGTTCGGTCCCGCTCGGCCCTGCGGGCCTCATTCAAGTGACCTCACAGGCGTTTCCCCTCCCTCCTCCTGCCTATGGTAGTTTCGCTGTGGGGAAGCGCGGGGTACGGTTAAATAACAATTGAGAGGGGGTAAGGAATAATGATACTGCGGACTATGAGCGGAGAATTTAGGGAAGTGAACTATGAAGGGCTTTTGGAATTCCTTGGCGTGAAAAGTAAAGGGCAACCGGTAAAGGTGTCACCGGATATTGAACTGATTGCGCCGGTTCCTTTTACGCTTGCCGATGGGGATGGCGGTAATGGAATAGCTTGGGTGTTTTCAACCTTTGATTTGGACCGTATGAGTGAGCGGATTGATCCGGTGGGTTGGGACTTTAAGCAGTTTTGCAATAATCCGGTTATCCAGTGGGCGCATTGTTTTGATATTCCGGCGATTGGCAGGGCGGAAAACATTGTTGCCGATGACAAGGGGCTGCGGGGGTCCATCATTTTCAATTCAAAAGAATTTGATCCCTTCGGCTGGGGCATTGGGGAACGGGTTAAGGCGGGGGTTATCCGGGCGGGGTCCGTGGGGTTCCGGCCTATCGAGATTGAAATACCGTCTAAAAAAGATAGCGAAGATGGTACGTCCCTGATTTTTCGCAAACAGGAATTGTTGGAATTCAGTGTTTGTAATGTTCCGGCTAATCCTTATGCGCTCGCGCATTTAGCTTTGGCAAAGGCGGCGGATATTAACAACAGAAAATCAAGCCCTGATTTTTGGGGTGGGTTTATAGGAGCATAATATGGGTAAAGAGTTAATTGCGGCGATAAAGGCGAAGTTGGCGGCTATGAAAAAGGTCGAGGCTTCGGGCTTTACCGATCAGACCAGGGCGGCGGAATATTTCCGGGAAAAGGAGATTATTCTTGAAGAAATCGTCAAGACCCTGGAAGGGATTGCGGATGGGCAGGAGGCGGAGACCGAAGCCTTGAAGGTTACGGTCAAGGGTCTGCGGGATGAGTTGAAAACGAAGGCGGCGTATCCCAAGGAACTGACACGGCGGGAACTGTGTTATTCCATCGGCAGGGGGATTGCGGCGGCCTGGGCGGGGAACCATAAGACGCTGGCGGAGTTGTCCTTTTCGCCGAACTTCAAGGCGGATAACTGGACAAACCCCAAGGATGTGGCTTATGGGGAAAAGGGATGGACGGTAAACAAGGCGGCCCTGGGGGAGCCGATGGGGAATCTCGCAAGCGGGACGGGGGAACAGTATTTGATCAATCCGATTTATGAGACGGAGATTATGCAGGACGCTGCCAAAAAAAGCGTGATGATGGGTCTGGTGCGTCATCGTCCGATGATGGGGCCGTCTATCTACCTTCCCCAGCGGGACCGGGGCGGGGTGCAGCTGCACTGGCTTACCGCTTACGGTCAGGCTATTCAGGGGAGTAAGCCCCAGGGGGCGCAGCGGGTAGAGTTGAAAGCCTACACATTGGCCGGCTTTATTCCGTGGTTCGATGAATTTGAGGAGGATGTATTCACCGATTTGGGCGCCATCTTTATTGAGGAGTTCACCGAAACCTATGGGCAGGAATTTGATCGGCAATGTCTCTTGGCGAATGAGGATCCCTTTACCGGGGTGATGGCGGCTGAGGGGACGGTTAAGGTTCAGATTGCCGGGGCGGATATAAGCGCTTTAACGTGGAAGGACTTTCGGGATGCGGTGTACAAGGTTCCGGCTGAGGAACGAAAGGACTGTGCGTGGTTCTTGCATGAGACGGTACTGAACCATATTGCGAACATTGAGGATGATGAGGGGCGGCCGATTTGGCGGCGGCCTACGGAGGCTATGCCGGGGAAACTGGATTTGTATCCGTATCATGAGGTTTCCATCATGCCGCAGCTGGCGGACATCGGCGCCAATAAGCCCTTTGCGGTTTTTATGAACCCGAAGCGGATTCAGCACGGGAGCAGGCGGGGAATTGAGATCAAGAAATTTGACGGGACTACGGAATCAATGGAGTACGGGGAACTGTTCCTGCGGTTCCGCAAGCGGGATGGGTTCCTCGTTACCCGGCCCCAGGGGAATATGGTCATTTTGAAAACCAAGGCGCAGGGCGGTGGTGGTGGCGGTAATCCGTAACCGTTCATCGGTCTCTCATGGAAAAGAAGCCGTCCGGTGTGATAACCGGGCGGCTTCTCCTTTTATGCGGTTAATTCCGCATGATAGCCGGGATTATCTTCCAAGTACCTGTACCAGACATGGGAGACTTCTTCCAAGCAAAACCAGGAAAATACGTTATAAAGTTCCGTTAGGTTTTCCTGTACCTTGCCGGTATCCCATAGGGCTTTACCTACTTCCCCGGCGGTAGGGGGTGTGGTATAGCGGAACACGCCGAAACCCTGAACCATTTTTATAATGTCCTCCCCGAGTTCTTCCGCTAATAGTTCAAGGTTTTTTATGATGTCCCGGCGGTTGTGCACGAAAAAAGCTATTGTTTCGCTGTGATAGTAGAAACCGGAAAAGCCGCCGTCCGCTCCATGTTTAGAACAATCCACAAGATTGCCGGAAAGTTCCCTGAAACTTTCCCGCCGTTGGTCTTTGGGGCTATACCCTAATGAGATAAAGACGTTTTGAATGGTGGCCTCTGACCAAGACGAATTGTTTTTGATATAGGATGTTAAATCCTGAATGGTAGTAATGCGTTGCATTTTGATACCTCTTATACCCCCCGCCTAAGCGGGGACGGTGTTTGTTTATAAAGCGGCTAATAATGCGGCTTTTTCTTCTGCGGAGAGGGTGCGGCAGAATGCGCAGCTTTTACATTTGGTGTTGTCTTTGCAGGACAAACAGACTTTTGCCGGGTCCATGATGGACGGCAGCAGGGAGACCATGAGAT
>BNVE01000146.1 GCA_025997875.1 Spirochaetia bacterium | reverse complement strand
ACTGCGGCACGGCCCGTGGGAGTGAGGTGTTCGGCGATGTAATCCACAAAAAGTACCTCGCTCCGTTTGCTCTGGACGGAAAAGCGTTTGTGGGGGATGATGCCGCCCTTGGGGGACATGAAGGGAGATTGATAAGAACGATTTGCCGGGTGCGTTGAAGGTGATTAGGAAATTTCAGAAGAGTCCGCGGATGCGAACCGAAGGTTCGACACAGGGTAACGCGGGGAATGTGCTTGTGGTGGCAAAGGAGAGGATTGCGGAGAATGGGGAGTATAACCTGACCGGGGAGCGGTACCGGGTGGTGGAGCGGCGGGGGAAGCAGAAGTGGGAGATGGTGAGGATCGGTGATATTTGTGATCTTTACAATGGGAAAGCATTTAAACCGAGTGATTGGGAAAAAAAAGAGGATGGTGGATTGCCAATCATCAGAATACAAAATCTTAATAACGAAAATGCGGAATTCAATTATTATTCTGGAAACATTGATGACCAAGTAATAATTAATGATGGGGACTTGTTGTTTTCATGGTCAGGATCAAGAGGTACATCTTTTGGGCCTCATATATGGAAGGGGCAAAAAGCTATTTTAAATCAACATATCTTTAAGGTTGAATATAAGGATATTGTTCAAAAGAACTTTCTGTATCACATGTTGAAATTTGCTGTCAAGGAAGTTGAAGAAAATCTCCATGGTGGTGTTGGTTTAGTTCATATTACTAAAGGCAACTTTGAAAAGATTAAACTGCCTGTTCCGCCGCTTGATATTCAGTGGGAAATTGTAGCGGAAATTGAAGGATATCAGAAGATTATTGATGGCACTCGGCAGGTGGTGGATAACTGGAAACCGCAGATTGAGGTTGATCCTGAATGGCCGATGGTGAAGTTGGGGGATGTTATCACTTTGCAAAGAGGATACGATCTGCCAAAACAAGAATGGGAGAAAGGTGAGTATCCGATAGTTGGTTCCAATGGCATTATTGGTTATCATAATGCCTATAAAGAGATTGGCCCAGGAGTTGTAACCGGACGCAGTGGTACAATCGGGAAGGTGCATTATATTTCAGAAAAATATTATTGGCCGCATAATACTTCGCTATTTGTAAAAGATTTCAAGGGTAATAATCGGAAGTTTATTTCATATTTATTACAGTCAGTAGATCTAAAATCATTAGGGGAAACAACTTCCGCAGTGCCATCGCTTGATAGGAAAAATGCACATCGATTAATGGTACAGTTGCCACCGCTTAAAGTCCAGAAAAAAATTGTGGATAAAATGGAAGCCGACCAAAAATGGGTTGACGGATGCCGAGAGCTTATGATAGGATATAAGGGGAAGGTTAAGAGGGTTGTGGATGGGGTTTGGGGGGAGTAGGTAGAAGAAGGGGTGTTAAAAGGAGTTATACGCAATATTCGGAACTTGCTTGATAAAACCTAAAAAATTACTAGGAACTAATGCGCCAAGGAGAAATAACAATGAATGTGGAAATTTTGAATACGATTTGTATAAATGTTATCGCGGACATTCAGAAAACAGGAATTGTGAACCTTTTATCACAATTATCAACAAATTTGCAAAATATGATAAATCAACCTCAAGTTCCTCAACATCAACAAAATGTTAGCAATGTTAAGGAGCAGCTTATTGCGCAATTACATGATTCAAAATTTAACGACTTTTCTCCATTCTGGAAAGAAAACTTAAAGGAAATAGGCTTTGATGGTCTACTTGGCAATGAATTAGCTTGTCGTATTGAAGATATATTTAATCAAAATCAAATAACATTATCTGTTGTGAATACAGAGATAGCTAAAATTTCTCAGAATATGGTAAGCCTTAATACTACAGTCACACAGCTTGTGGATAATTTGAAGGTTTTGAATATCAGTAATGAAAAACTTGAAAATGGTGAAAGTGAATTTGGGGTAATAATTCCTCGAATTGCCATAAATCAAAATTTTCAACAGTTTTCTGATGAAATCATTGAAATAAAAAAAATTGTTGATGATTTTAATGAACTTGTAATTGGTACAAGACCTGAAATCACATTGAAAACGATTGCGTCAAGTGATTATAATGTCTTACTTGAATTAATACCGAAAGTTGGTCTAGCTATTTTAGGTGCAATAAGTACGATTGTACTAACATACCAATCAATTTTGGAAATTCGGAAATTAAACCATGAGTTGAAAGAGCAAGGTGTCCCAGAGAAAAATTTACGGGGAATTGAGGAACATGCCAATGAGAAAATGGCTGCTGCCGTATCGCAAGGTGTTTCCGATTTATTAGCAAAATTCGCCTCGAATATGGAAAAAGGTCGAAGAAGTGAAATGACCATTTCGTTAACAAAATCTATGAACAAAATTGCAAATAGAATTGATAGTGGATATAATTTTGATGTTAGATTTAGTGACGAAAAAATTGATAAAGAAATGGATGAGGAGCAAGAAGAAAAAGTAAAGCAAGAAATACAAAAATTATCAAAAAATCTTGAATTTATGAATTTGACCGGGGAAAAAATATTAAGTTTACCTGAAACTATTAAAGAGAATGCAACAATGCCCGGCCCCAAGTCAGCGCAGCATCAATCTGGCCCCTTAGCCGACAATATCATCGGTATGCCTAAAAACGGTTCCGCAGGGAACGAAAAGGATCCTAGCACAAAATAGTAAAAGTGATAATATGTTACAGCAAAAATTGAGGCTGAACGGAAAGTGGTTGACGGGTGTAGGGAACTTATGATAGGATATGAGGATAAGATTAAGAGGGTTGTGGATAGAGTTCTGGGGGAGTAGGACAAGGAAGGAAAAAACATGCAAATAAAAAAGATTTCAATACGAAATGTCGCCTCCTTTATAGACTTCTCCAATGACACCGAATTTAAGAAAAATAATGTCATTTTTGGTCAAAATGGCAGTGGAAAATCAACACTAGTAAATGTTTTAAAATATTTTTCAGGTAAAGTAAATCCTGACGATTTAAAAGAATATTTAAAGAAACATGTTTCAAAGGAAGCTGCTGATAGTAGTATTTATATATGTTTAGATTTTGGCGATAAAAAGGCTGAAATTTCATATAATGTTGTTACAAATCAAATTTCCTTGCCTAAAATTGATTGTTCATTAAAAATATTTGATGAAAATTATACTGAAAAGAATATAGGTGAAAACATAAAGACAGATATTAGTAACGAAGGAATTATCATCGGAGAAAAAAATATCGAATTGGAAGAAAAACAAAATGCAAGGGATTCCTTAGAAATTAACTTAAAAAATAGATTGCAAATTATTGAGGATGAAGTAAATAGCTCTATTGCGAGGTTCAGAGAGGTTACCGAGAGTTCAAGCAATGTTTCTTCGATAATATCAAAGGAAAACTTGTTACGTGATGTTTGTGATTACCAGGAAGATGGAAATCTTATCGAAAAAAGACGAAGACTTGGCTTTTCTAAACAGGATGACGTATTGATAAAAAAGATTGATGAAAACAATTTAAAATTTCAATTTACAATTGATGAAATTGAATCAATATGTACATCTGAAATATTATCTCCTGAAATGTCTACTGAGATGGAGACATTGTTAAAGAATTATACAGACTTTTTCAAATCTGGAATAGATATAATAGAAAACGATGCCACTAAATGTCCTTTTTGTCAAAGACCTTGGCCAGAATCAAAAAATGCAATTGATCTATATAAGCAATATATGAAATCAACTTATAATAAATCACGAACACAAGTAATGAACATTATTCAACGGTTAGATAGTTATAAAACTTCCGTTGAAAATGAAATAAATAGCATGAATTCCAACTATAACATTTTGAAATCTGCTGCGGAAAAGTATTCTTGTGATTTGACGAAATGGAATCAGATAGGCTTCTTCAATAATCTATTTAACGATATAATACAATCTTTAAATGATAAATATACGAAAATGGATATAACCTTTTCAATCAGAGATCGGTTAAAAGAGCTAGAAAAATCTCATATTAATAGCGGGGTAGAAAATAATAAAATCATTGAACATGTAAATTCAATGATTGGCCGTCGAACAAGTGAAGTACGCCAAATTAACATAGCAATAGCCGAAAATATAATGAAAGCTGCATGGTTAAAATCTTCTGGTGAACGAGATAATATAAAAAGAATTAATGATGAATTGAAGGTACTGAATGAAGAAATAAGTGGCATAGAAGATTCGCTTGGGGAACAAAATACAATGCAAATTGTAGTAAATAATCTTTTGCAATATATCGGGCTTTCTGATTATTACATAAATCCAGAAAACAGATTGTGTTTGAAATTAGATCGTGGCTATGATATTTCAAACGAAGCAAAACGCATTAGTACTGCACAAAAAAAAATAATCTCGTTATGTTATTTCTTTGCAGAATTATTGGCCGAAGTTAAAAAAATACAAGAACTAAAAAATTACATTTTGGTTTACGATGATCCGGTTGATAGTGCCGATTATATTTATTTTCATAGTATTGCATCGGTATTGGAAAAATCTGAATTATTATTGACAAAAATTATTAACAAAGGGAAAATTACATTTGGGCAAGTGTTTGTATTGACTCATAACTCATTGTTATATGATAGATTAAATAAATGGGCGGAAATGTCGAAGGCAATAGAAAAAATTGATAATAAATCAGTTCTTTGTAAGGCATCGAAACAAATTAATAACTATCAAATTTATATAAAAGAAATCATTTTATTTATTAAGACCGAAAGGCCAAATGCAAGACGAATGATATTAATTGGAAATATTATCCGGCGTGTTTTGGAAATATTGGCAAGTTTTGACAGTCTTGAATCAAATAATTTTCAAGACATATTGGATGGCATGGGAAAGCCGAAACTTGCATTATTAGCAAATCATTTATCTCATGACTCTTTTTCAAAGGTCTTGAATCCATTTTCTAGTTCAGATGAATTAAAGAATGCTTGTTTTGAATTACTGGAGGTCATAAAAGAATGGCATCCAAATCAATATGAGACAATCAGAATGAAATATGAGTTAGATACGATTGAGCATACACCATAGTAACATAATTCCTAGAATAGCACATGGGTGCCTGATACCACCCAACACCAGCATGAAGGAAATATAGGAGCAAAAAAGCAATGAAAGAATCAATAAGCATAAAGAACTTAGGCCCCATCAAAGACATCACCATAGACGGGATTAAACCGTTTACCGTTCTCATCGGTGAATCAGGAAGCGGCAAAAGCACATTGATGAAAGTGATCGCTTTATTCCGGTGGCTTTATAAGCAGCAAAATATCGATTCTTATCTAAACGCAAGTAATAATGCTGCGTCTTTTGTTTTGATAAGTAAAAAAATATTTCAAAACTGTGGGTTGGATCAGTTTATTACTGATGATACAGAAATACACTATACGGTGTCTTTTGACAGATCTTATTCATATACTATAGACTATACAAAAGAGAAAGAATATATTAGTAATATTCGTATTGATTCAAATGATATATCTTTCAGTAAAATAGGATTTATTTCCGAGACACGAACCATCATTCCCCATTGGCTTAATAAAGCAGTATCCATTAAAGGGGCTTCACTTGGCTTCTATTTCGATGAGGTGCTAAGTGATTTCAATCAGGCACAAGAGTTGATAGGGGGCGGAATAGAGATGCCTTTTTTAAATACCCATTTTCATGTTACCAAAAACGAGCTTGGAAAGAAATATATGATCAATTCATTAGGATCAGATGACTTTGATATAGAATATAAAGACAGCTCTTCGGGCATTAAAAATGTTGTTCCTATTGCTCTTATTACAGAATATTTCTCAAAAAACTTTAATTTTGAGAAAGCCTTTAACCGGTCTGTTCTGGATATTCTTTCGGATAGTGATAACTTAACTGAATTCAAGCCAATCAGAAACCTTTCCACCATGGAGAAAAAAATATTTCTTCATATTGAGGAGCCGGAATTAAGCCTTTACCCTGACGCACAATGCGCCTTGATGGACGACATTGTAAGCAAGTGTTTCATCAATAATAAAAACGAAATAGAGCTTTTTATCTCGACACACAGCCCCTATATTATTAATCATCTGAATCTCCTGATAAGAAGGTTCGATAAAAATGCCGATGGCGCAAAGTACAGCTATGATGATATAGCGGTATATCAGGTTATAAATGGGAAAATCAGCGATCTGAAAATTCAGAATGAACGCTTGATAAACACTAATCTGCTATCTGAAACCATTAACACCATTTATTCTAAATATAAAAATTTAGGGTAATGTAAATGGAAAATTTATTACGGGATGCTTTTACCAGATTTTATGGATTACCTCATTCTGATACTCCAGATATTGCTATACAGACAAATGATCCATATTTTGGAGTTGGAGAGGATTACCACCATGAAACACAAATCTGCCCCGCAATTGATTCAGGTATCGCAAGATATTCAAACACACAATCACTTCAAATAATAATTATTAACTATGACAAATTTTTGTCAAATTTACCACATAGGTTCCAACAGAATAAAAAGCGTTGTGATTTAATTGTATATAGCCAGGGCGGTCAAGACTTTTTATTGAATGAATTGAAAGATAAAAATCCTGAATTTGACGGTGTGCGTGAATATGCCATAACACAGCTCGTTTGTTCGCTTGCTTTACTTATGGAAGTTCCAGAAATAAGTGAATTTGCTCATGGTTACCCTATCGGACGCTGCTGTTACTTTAATAAAAAAGAGGAAGTAATCGTTAGTATAATTGCTGTTGATGCATTTAATCAATTAAATACGCTTAACAAAAAAGGGTTTAAACTATCAAATCCCGAAATTGAATCGCTTAGGTTTGAACTATTTGAATATTCTGGTTCAGTGGAATATATTTTTTCGTAAACAATATAATTATTTAGGAGTATCTTTGTGGGAGCACTGGAAATCGTAAAGAAAATCAACGAATTCCCATTGGACTTCAATCCACAGGATCAGCGGATGCTCATTGTGGAAAAAATCATCCATTCTGACCGCAAAGAAGAAACGAAATCCCAGTTAAAGGCGGCGGCTGAAAGACTGTATCCTGACTATAAAAATAATAAAGAGCTGACCGCCTTTACCCAGCTTGACGGAGAGGATTTTGCGGACTTTCAGTCCGATGAAACAAGGTGAAGTCTGGATATATTGACTCTAAAGGGACAATACAATATACTACCAATTTGAAAAGGATGGATGAAAAAATGGATAAACCGGAAACAACAGGGAATTGTTTTTTGTGTGGAGAGGAACTTACAAAAATCAAAATGAAAAATCATGTTTTGAAGTCACATTTATCCGGACAAAAAGGTGAAAAGGTTCTGTTTATAAAAGTTGAAGGCGCTTATCAAAAAGAATTCTGGTTACTATTGGATATTGCACTTAACGCAACGCTTGAGGATTTAGATGAGTTTCTACGCCAAATCTGGCTGGAATGCTGCGGGCACATGAGCGGATTTTATCCTACGACCGATAATTTTGGCATGGATGAATTTGATATGGATACAAAGATCAAGACCTTTGCTGCAGGGAAAAAATTACTCTATAGATACGATTTTGGATCAACGACAACCCTACTGGTTACTATGCTTGACAACTGTATACGTCCACCGCAGAAAGATGCGGTTCGCCTTCTCGCCCGCAATGTTCCGCCGGAGATTAGGTGCGTAAAATGCGGCAAGCCTGCCGAATGTTTTTGTCCGGTGTGCGATTGCGAACATGGAAGAGAGACTGCGTATTATTGCGAAGAATGTTATGAACTGCATGATTGCCCCGATAAGGAATACACATTACCAATCACAAATTCGCCGCGTACTTGCGTCTGTGGATACGATGGTGAACTGGATGTATGGAAATTTGATCCGGTAAAAATAAAGTCCTGCTGCGATTCTGAATAGAAACTATCATTGAGGGCATCATATCCCGCTCTTTTGTCCGCACGGTGGAATGCCATTGCCCCCGCCTTCCATCTTGACGGGGGTTTTCTTTTGCCTACTCCACAAAGGTGATCCGGTCAGGCTCGATGGGATGGGCTTCCTTGGTACCTGCGGGAACGCCCACGGCGATGGCTACGGCGAAACTGTGGCCGGAGGGGAACTTGAGGAGCTGGTTGAAATAATCACCCCGTGAGCCGGTAAAGGCCGCATCGGGCAGGCCCAGGATAACCGTGCCCAGGCCGATTGAGTGGGCCGCCAGAGCGATGGTTTGGGTGGTAATGCCGCAGTCAAGCCGGCCCCACCGGGAAGAAGCGTCACAGCTTAAAAAGATCGCCGCCGGGGCGCCGTGAAAGATATCCCCTTCACGGTTAAGATTCTTGCAGGCTTCAGCGTTAACTTCCGCCAAAATGGCAGGGTTCTGCACCACCGAGAAATGCCAGGGCTGGGAGTTGCGGGCGCTGGGCGCTTCCTCCGCAGCTTTGAGCAGGGTATCAAACTGCTCTCTGGTAACTTTATCGCTCTTATAGGCGCGGATACTGCGGCGCTCGGCAATGGCGGTCAATACGGGATTTCCCATGGAAATGCCTCCTTCAATTATTATACCATCAGAGGGTATCCGATTATTCATAGTATTTCAATAGGGAAACTGGCGGTATGCGTATAAGATCTCTATCAGGGTTTCTCCCCTATTTTTTCTTTGATTTTACCAGCCGTAAATGGGATGTCTTTTTAGGCCTCAGGTTTTCCACCTCCAGGGCAACTTCTTCCCGCAGCTCGTCCAGATGATCACTTACCTTGGGTAATTGCTTTTTCAGTTCCTCAATATCCTCTTCTCCATCCCCTTCCGCCTTAAGGGCTTCCAGCATCTGCGAAAGGATAGCCGCGGTCTGGATGATATGGGTAAAAATCTGAACCGGCAAATCATCGGTCTCCAAATTTTCTTCCAGATCAAGCAGGTCCCGCATCCATTCATAATGGGCATCCAGGGTCTTTAAAATGTTACTGCGGAAAGGCCCGTCTTTCTGATCCGCAAAATAGTTATAGGATTCCCCGGTCTTTTTCCATAAATTCTGCACATACCGGTTAAATTTCTTTTCATCCGCATCAATATAAAATTTCGGTTTCACTCCGCCGAAAAGCCGGGACAGCACAGGCTCGGGATTATCGGCCATTCCCCTCTTTTGGAATAATTCATCCCGCATATAGGCTTCTATTTCCCGTTCCGAAAAGGGCGTCCCCATTGATTTAAGCATGCGGTCAAATGGAGAAAGGTCCGGATCATCCGCCTCGTCTTCAAAACCGTCAAAATCGGAAACACGTATCTCGTCCTGATACCACAGGCGGGACTCCATACCAAGCTGAACGATATTAACGATTTGACTGGAGTTTATAAAAGCCCCAAAATGAACGGGAGGGTCCTTCAAAACCCCTGGGCCGGCAAAAAAATAGGCGTGGGCAACCTGTTCTTCCATGGGCAGCCTTAAACCGAATTGGGCATAGGTCTTTTCAAATCCCTTTTCAAGTTTGCGAAACCATTTATCCTCCCGTTGATCAAAATCCCCG
>BNVE01000145.1 GCA_025997875.1 Spirochaetia bacterium | reverse complement strand
CCAGAAGTACCACCCGGTGGTAACCTTTGAAGACAAGGGTGAAGAGATCATTGTGGGCAGGGTGAACGAAGAAAAACAGACCGTGGCCTACCATGGGCTGTACCGCAACCTGCTTAACAACATGGTGGTGGGCGTCTCCGCAGGGTTCAGCAAAGTCCTGATCATTACCGGGGTCGGTTACCGGGCGGAAGTGCAGGGCAATCTCCTCAACATGAGCCTTGGGTTTTCCAGCGATATATTCGTCGGCATCCCCGATGGCCTTGCGGTAACCGCGGACGCCGGCGGCAAGGTCGTGGTAAGCGGTATCAGCAAGCATCAGGTGGGGGAATTTGCCTCCCAGATTCGGAAGCTCCGGCTCCCCGAACCCTATAAGGGCAAGGGTATCCGGTATGAAGATGAACAGATCAGAAGGAAAGTCGGTAAGTCCGGTGTTAAATAGCTTCGCTATTTAACTCGGAGAAATTGCTATGCAATTTCTCCACGTATAGGATAGAAAGGGAATGGTAAATGCTGCGTAAAATGGTTGAGAAAGACAGAAAACGGCTCAAGAGGAAAGTGCATATCCGTAAGGGGCTTTTCGGTACCGCCGAACGGCCCCGGATGACCGTGACCCGGAGTAACCGGGCCCTGTCGATTCAGATAATCGACGATGCCAAGGGGCATACCCTCGCTTCGGCTTCAACCCTGGAAAAGGATTTGAAGGCTATTAAGGCGACGGTGGAAGGCGCGGCACAGCTGGGTGAAGTGATCGGAAAGCGGCTTCTGGAAAAGAACATCAAGACGGTGGTTTTTGACCGGAACGGGTATTTATATCATGGCCGTATTAAGGCATTGGCCGACGGAGCCCGGAAAGCCGGGATCCAGTTCTAGGGGGCGGAATGGAACATTCACGGGATAATAGAGACAGGAACCGGGATCGGGATCCCGCAGATAAGGAATTTGTAGAGAAACTGGTTAAGCTCAACCGGACCGCGAAGGTCGTAAAGGGCGGACGCCGGTTTTCCTTTTCCGCCCTCACGGTCATCGGTGACCGCAAGGGTAATGTGGGTTATGGTTTCGGTAAGGCCAACGACGTTTCCGAGGCTATCCGCAAGAGCATTGATAAGGCCAAGCGGAACATGGTGAAGCTCCCGGTGAAGAACGGGACCATTCCCCATGAGATCCAGGGACTCTTCAAGGCTTCCCGGGTACTCCTGAAACCCGCCTGTTCCGGTACGGGGATTATTGCCGGGGGTCCGGTGCGGGCAATCATGGAAGCCGGCGGGGTTACCGATGTGCTCAGCAAGTCCATTGGTGCATCCAGCCAGTACAACGTGGTCAAGGCGACTTTTAACTGTATTGATAAAATGATGGATGCCAAGGCGGTTGCCAAGAACCGGGGCAAGTCCCTCAACGAACTGTGGGGTTAAGAAGATGGCAAAAATAAGAATCCGCCTGGCGCGGAGTGTCATAGGATCGCTTCCCAGGCAGCGTGCGACGGTACGTTCCCTGGGTTTACGGAAGATTGGTTCCGTTACCGAACAGGAAGCGAGCCCTGCGGTTTTGGGAATGGTAAAAGTCGTTTCCCACTTGGTTACCGTGGAGGAGATTAAGTAATGCAGGATTTTAACTTACATGCCCCCGAGGGCGCCAATAAACGCAAGCGGATTATCGGCCGGGGACAGGGTTCCGGACGGGGAACCACCGCGGGGAAAGGTAACAAGGGACAGAAGTCCCGTTCCGGCGGCAAAACCTATGTCGGGTTTGAAGGGGGGCAGATGCCCCTGTACCGCCGCCTGGCTCACCGGGGCTTTTCCAATTATCCCTTCAGGAAGGAAGTTCAGATCATCAACCTGGGGGAAATTGAGAAGCGCTATGAGGCTTCGGAAACCGTGGACCTTGCCAGCTTGATCCAAAAGGGTCTGGTAAAGGGGACTGCCCCGGTCAAGGTCCTTGGCAATGGGGATTTCTCCAAGAAATTGAACTTTAGTGTATCGGCGGTGTCCGCATCGGCGAAGGAAAAGATTGAAAAGGCCGGGGGCTCCGTTGCTGTAACGAGCGCTGAGTTCCCGGACATTGATCCCCGGAATAGGCAACACCGCGCCGACACGGAAAATCACCAGCATCCCTGCGGTAAAGAGAATACGCTCCCGGAGTTCCTTTACTCTGAAAATTCCAATCAACGGATTAGCCATTCATCCTTCCTATTCAGTTTTTCCGGCGCCGGCTTTTTCCAATTTCTCGATTTTTATGTTGGGGATCATGCCCTACATATCAATGTCTATCATCATGCAGCTGTTGCTTATCGTATTCCCCAGTCTGAAAAAGATCTCCCAGGAAGAGGGGGGACGGAAAAAGATACAGACTTATCAGCGGTATGGAACGGTGGGTGTCTGTCTTATCCAGTCCTTTGCGGTTACCCAGTATGCCCAAAGCATCTCCCGAAGTGTGGATAACCTCCTTAACATGGGGATGGTTCCCTTTACCATTATTGCCATCCTGACGGTGACTACGGGAACCATGTTCCTTATGTGGATGGGTGAGCAGATCACCAAGCGGGGGATCGGAAACGGTATTTCCCTGCTGATCTTTGCCGGTATCGTCGCCCGTTTGCCCCAGGCGGTCTGGGAATTGGGCGGCCGGGTGCAGAACGGGGACCTCAACCTGGTATTCGTCATCGTGGTACTCGTTATGTTCGTGGCGGTAGTTGCCCTGGTAGTCTTTGAACAGCAGGGGCAGCGGAAAATATCGGTCAATTACGCCAAACGGGTTGTGGGCCGCAAAATGTACGGCGCCCAGAACACCTATATTCCCTTCAAGATCAACCCTTCCGGGGTTATCCCGGTCATTTTTGCCTCATCCATTCTTACCTTCCCCCTGCAGATCGCTTCGACCATCGGGGGAAATGTGGCTTGGCTTGCGGCGGTGTCCCGGGCTTTAAGCCCCAACGGCGCCCTGTATACGGTCCTCTATGTGCTGCTTATCATATTTTTCGCCTATTTCTATACCCAGGTCAGTTTGAACCCCATAGAAATTGCCAAGAATATTCGGGAGAACGGGGGTTCCATACCGGGTATCCGGACGGAACGGATCGAGGAGTACCTGACCAGGATACTGAACCGCATCGTGCTTCCCGGGTCTCTGTACCTGGCGCTGATTGCGATTATTCCGACCATCATACAGCGGCTGTTTAACTTCCCCTCATCGATTTCGTACCTGATGGGCGGTACTTCCCTTCTGATTCTGGTCGGCGTAGACCTTGATACCATGAGCCAGGTGGAGGCCCTCCTCAAGATGCACCATCATGAAGGGTTGACCAAGCGGGGGCGGCTCCGGGGCCGGAATTTGTAGGGTTTTGGGAAGATTGACGAATTGTCTGAAATTCGTTATTAATTATAGTTCACCCTTGATTTTTTCCGGGGTGGGCAGAACGGTTATATAAGGGAGTAAGTGGATGAAAGTCCGGACCAGTGTGAAGCCTATTTGCGACAAGTGCAAGGTGATCAAGCGAAACGGTATTGTCCGTATCATTTGTTCAAATCCTAAACATAAACAGAAGCAGGGGTAGGAATTTATGGCGCGTCTTGTGGGGATTGACCTCCCGAATAAACACGTAAATATTGCATTGACCTATGTTTATGGAATTGGCAGATCCAGTGCGGATGCTATCTGCGCCAAGGCCAAGCTCGATCCCGTGCGGCTTATCAACGATCTGTCCCAGGAAGAATTGAACGAACTGCGGCAGATTATCGAAGGGGATTACAAAGTTGAGGGGCGTTTACGCACCGAAATTGCCCTGAATATCAAGCGGCTTATGGATATCGGCTGTTACCGGGGACTCCGGCACCGTAAGGGACTGCCCCTTCGGGGTCAGCGGACCCGGACCAATGCCCGTACCCGCAAGGGCAAGAAGAAGACCGTCGCCGGGAAGAAGAAATAAGCCGGGTTGTTTAACCCGGTCACGGAGGATTGAGTGGCTGCTACGACAAAGAAACGGAAAGAGAAAAAGTCCGTATATGAAGGGAACGTATACATCCAGGCTACGTTCAACAATACTATTGTGACCATTACCGACCTGATGGGGAATGCGATTTCCTGGGCCAGTTCCGGTCAGCTCCAGTTCCGGGGCGCCAAAAAATCGACCCCCTTTGCGGCGCAGTCGGTAACTGAAACCGCCGCCCAGAAGGCCATGCAGGTCGGGCTTCGGGAAGTGCATGTGTATGTTAAGGGGCCGGGAATCGGCCGGGAATCGGCGATTCGTCAGCTTGGGGCTTTGGGTATCAAGGTGAAGTCGATTAACGACGTTACCCCGATTCCCCATAATGGCTGCAGGCCGCGGAAAACGCGCCGTATTTAAGGAGAGAACAATATATGGCAAGATATACCGGACCCGTGTGCCGTTTGTGCCGGGCGGAACAGAAAAAATTGATGCTCAAGGGTGATCGCTGCAAGAGTGACAAGTGCGCTATCAATAAAAAGCGTCCCGCTCCGGGGAAAGACCCCAAAGCCCGGGCGGGAAAACGTTCCGATTATGGTGTTCAGCTGCGGGAAAAACAGAAGCTTAAGAGAATCTATGGCATGCAGGAGAAGCAGTTCAGCCTTTTCTTTGAACGGGCCCTGCGGATGACCGGCATTACCGGCGAAAACCTCTTTGTGCTCCTTGAACGGCGGCTTGATAATGTGGTGTATCGCCTCAGGTTCGCATCTTCCCGGAGCCAGGCCCGGCAGGTAGTGCTTCATGGACATATAACCGTAAACGGGAAAAGGGTGAACGTGCCATCCTATTTGGTTAAGGCCGAGGACGAGATTGGGATTGGAGAAACCAGCAAGGGCCTTGTGATTGTTAAAGATGCGTTAAAGGAATTCGGCAAGGCCGGGGTCATGCCCTGGCTCCAGCTTGATCCTGACGCAATGAAGGGTAAGTTCCTTGCTTCTCCGCGCCGCAGTGACATCACTGACCTTGCGGATATCAAAGAACAGATGATCGTCGAATTATATTCTAAATAAGGAGTCCCCATGGCCCGTAAGAACCTTCTTAAAGGATTCAAACGCCCCAAAGGTATCACCTTTGAGCACGGTGAGCTTAAGCAAAACTATGGTAAGTTCATCGCCGCTCCCTTCGAGCCCGGATTCGGGACGACAGTTGGTAATACACTGCGCAGGGTTCTTCTTTCCTCTATTCAGGGATATGCGATTACTGCGGTAAAGATTACTTCCTATGATGCGGACGGGGTTGCCCACAGCGTGTCCAGCGAATTCGAAACCATACCCAATGTGGTGGAGGATACCCTGGAGGTAATCAACAACCTCAAGCAGATTCGGCTTAAGCTTCCCGATGATATGGAACAGGATATACTTCTGTATGAATGGTCCGGTAAACGGGAAATCAAGAGTGATGATTTCGGCCGGACAGGGCAGGTTGATGTATTAAGTACCGGTCAGCATATTCTGACCCTGATGGACAATGCTAAACTTGAATTTGAAATTCAGATTGACCTTGGCCGGGGCTATGTGCCCTCTGAGGTGAATGAACGGTACGTTGAAGTGATTGGAACCATCCCGCTGGACGCGATTTTCAGCCCCGTAAAAAAGGTGAAATTCACCGTGGAGCCCACCCGGGTGGGGCAGCGGAGCGATTACGACAAGCTGATCCTCGAAGTCTGGACTGACGGGACCATAAAGCCCGATGACGCCCTGGCGGAAGCCGCAAAGGTTGCCAAGGATCATTTTTCGGTGTTCATCAACTTTGACGAGAACAACCTGGGGGCCGATGAGGATCTGGACGAGGATGATGAGCGTATCCGTCAGATCCTTAACACCCCGGTGGAGGAGTTGGAATTGTCGGTCCGGTCCTCCAACTGCCTGAAGAACGCGAATATTAAGACCATTGGGGAATTGACCCGTAAGACAGAGGATGATATTGCCAAGACCCGGAATTTCGGGAAGAAGTCCCTCCAGGAGATCAAGGAAAAACTCAAGGAGTGGAACCTGAGCCTGGGGATTACGGATATCAATGTGCTTAAAAACGCGGTAAAAATTACCCCCCAGAAGGAAGCGGAAGATGAAGCATAGAAGAGGGTTTAACCCCCTTGAACGGATGTCGGCGCACCGGAAAGCACTGCGCCGTAATATGGTAACCTCCCTGTTTCGCCACGAGCGGATCAGGACTACCAAGGCAAAGGCCCTTGAAATTCGCCGGAGCGCAGAAAAGCTGATTACCCGGGCCAAGGTTGATTCGGTTCACAATCGGCGGCTTGTTTCCGCCCGGCTTTTTGATGAAGGTATTGTGGCAAAGCTCTTTACCGATATTGCCCCCCGGATGAAGGACCGGCCCGGCGGTTATACCCGGGTCATCAAACTGGGGGAGCGTCTTGGGGACGCTTCGGAAGTGGTGATCCTTGAACTGGTGGATTACAAGCTGGATACCGAAGAAAATTCTGACAAGAAGGCGAAGAAAGCGGCCAAGGCCGACAAGAAAGCCGCGAAAGATTCGGATGCCAGGAATTCGGGGAAAGAAAAGGCTGCCAAAGCGAAGGGGAAGAAAGAAAATGTCTAAAGCGCACCGCGGCAAGGGAATTCGGGAACTTGCTTCCCGCGGACGGGGTGAATGCCCGGTCTGCAAACGGAATAATGTAAAGATCCTCTACGAACAGGACGCCGGTGAGGCGAAGGTCAAGATTTGCAAGACCTGTAAGGCTGCTGTTAAGCATGGTAAGAAGACGGTACCGGCTGTTGCTGCGGCGCCCGTTCCTGCGGCTAACGCGTAATTGAGCCGCGTTATTGCGGCGCACCTAGTTCCGGTTTATATCAAACAATAGCCTGTCGTCATTTGTGGCGGCAGGTTTTTTGTTTTGGAGTAAGAGGAAAATATGAAAAGATTAACAAATCAAGAACTCGAAGAACTTCTCAACGATATTGAATCAGACCGTGTTGAACGAAAGGAATCGTTTAGTGACCCAAAGAGAGTACGGCAAGCGGTCTGCGCCTTTGCCAACGATTTACCGAATCATAATGCACCGGGCGTAGTTTTTATCGGGGCAAGAGACAGGGATGGTACACCCTCCGGCATACCCATAACTGATGAATTACTCAGAAATTTAGCCGATATGAAAACAGATGGTAATATTCTGCCGATACCAATGCTTACCGTAGAAAAACATACTCTCAAGGGCAGCGATATGGCAGTTATTACCGTAATGCCATCTGATATGCCGCCGGTGAGATATGACGGCAGGATTTGGGTACGTACCGGACCCCGGAGGGCGCTTGCCAGTGCGCAAGAAGAGAGGATGCTCAATGAAAAGCGGCAGCATCGGGATCAGCCCTATGACTTGCATCCGATAGGGCATGCACACGTGGAAGATTTATCTAAAGTTTTTTTTGAGGAAGAATATTTGCCTAAAGTATTTGCATCCGATGTACTTAAAGCAAATAATCGAACTTACGCAGAACGCCTGTCGGCATTAAAAATGGTATATTCAGAGGACGATCCGGTCCCTACCGTACTTGGGTTGCTTACGCTATGCAAAAAACCGCAGGATTTTGTATACGGAGCATATGTCCAGTTTTTACGTATTGATGGTACAGAACTTTTTCATCCCATTGTTGATGAAGAAGTGATAAAAGGTACTTTCATTGAGGTAATTAAGTTTACAGAAATGAAGTTAAAAGCTCATAATCGGACGGCGGTTGATATTAGTCAAGGTCCCCAAATTTTAAGTTATGACTATCCGCATAGGGCATTTCAACAAATTCTGTACAATGCTTTAATGCACAGGGATTATCTTGGCGGGAATGCACCGGTACGGGTTTATTGGTATAATGATCGCGTTGAAATAAACAACCCCGGCGGTCCCTATGGGGATGTAACGGTTGAAAATTTTGGTAAAACAAAAAAGACATCCTATAGAAATCCTAATATTGCCGATGTATTTAAATCTCTCGATTATGTTCAACATTATGGGATAGGTCTGCAGGTTGCGCAGGAAGAAATGAAACGAAATGGCAATCCGCCGCTGGAATTTGAAGTTGATCAAAGTTTTGTAAATGTTATTCTTAGAGGTAAAACGTAGCCGGCGCTGATTGTTTCCAAGGAAACAATATGCAATAAGCTTATAAGGAGCGCCGATAAGTGCGTAGAAAGCTGAAGGCCTTTGGCCTTGAGATTATCCCCCCTTCCTGATACAATTCAGTATAATGAATATCACACGACACGCCCGTCAGTTTTTCTGTCTTGCTGTCCTGGGCATGGCACTGGGCCGCTTTGGCGTTTTCGCCTCTCCGGCGCTTGATAAGCCCGCGCCCCCACAATCCGGTTCCCCCTTCAGGGAATCCGCCGGTATGTCGGCGGAACTGCTGAAACTGGTCGAAACGTCAGTCTTTGAGGTGGTGGTGGAGAAGGCCCAAACCGACTCAACGGTCTATGAACGGGAGCTTGACTGGGAGATGGTCCCCTACGCGATCCGGACCGATAAGTACGATTCCATCGGTACTGCCTTTGCCATCAGCGGCACGGAACTCATCACCGCCTTTCATGTGATTAACCTGAGCAGGGAAAGCATGACCTATGACCGGTACTTTATCCGGGATTCCGGGGGCGCGGTATACGAGGTTGATCAAATCACCGCCGGTTCCAATGAACGGGACTTTCTTGTCTTTACCGTGAAGGGCCGGACCTTTGCCGACTACTTTGAATTTGACGGGCATTTTGAAACCGGCGAGCCCGTGTTCAGTATCGGTAACGCCCTGGGGGAGGGGATCGTGATACGGAATGGCCTGATCCTCGGCACCGTGCCGGAAGATGAAGCGGGCCGCTGGAACCGGCTCAAATCCTCCGCCGATGTGAACCCCGGCAATTCCGGCGGCCCCCTGGTTACCCGGGACGGCAAGGTGGTCGCCCTGGTGACCCACAAGCTGGACAACATCCTCTATTCCATACCGGCGTCGGTCATTCTGGAAACCGGCAGGAACGAACTCCGGTACCGGCTCAGAACCAGAGCCAGCCATCTTATCCTGGCGAATACCTCCAACCGGGTATTCGAGACCGCAGTTTCCCTGCCGCTTCATTACCGGGCAGTTCAAAAACAGATCGTCCGGGACGCCGGGGAGGATTATGAACGGGCCATGGAGGCTCTGTTTGACGCCGCGCCGGAATACCTTAGGGGTCCCAATAATCTGTACCTGCTCAACGCCTCCGTATTATCATACTTTCCCCAAATGGAATTTGTGGATAACAACAACAATAACTGGGTCCTTTCAAATCTGCAAACAAAAAGCTACACCCTTCCCGATGACGGCAGGATCGACCTGGCGTCGGTTGCCGGCTTTAACATTTACAAGATCACCCGCCCCCGGTCGGTTCCCCTAAAGCAGCTCGATACGGACCCCCGGTACATTATGGATATGATCCTGCAAAACATCCGCACCGAGCGCAGCCTTACCAGATACGATAAGTACCGTATCCTCTCCTTTGCAGACCCCATGGAAGTCGGCGAATACCGGGACGCCCTGGGACGTTCCTGGATTGCCGCTGCCTGGCTTATTGAATTTGATGATACCGTAAGGATACTGTACATCCTGCCCCTTCCCAACGGCCCTGTTGAGACTGTCGGAAAAGCCCCTTGAGGCGGAGGGATGTAATGAATTAAAATAACAACATGGCACGGTACAAAGAAACGAACATAGGGCAAGGACAATTCATTGAGGTAGATTTGCAGAGGCAGA
>BNVE01000144.1 GCA_025997875.1 Spirochaetia bacterium | reverse complement strand
TTTTCGGACGGTCTGGGGGGGGTAAATGATGCCGGAGTACACCGCTTCTTGTCAAGTAGTCTTTTCATACAATCTCTCCTTTTTATGCATTTAAAAGGAATAAAGACAGAGACCTTTAAGTACACACCTAAATATTATCACATTAATAATTAATTATCCAGAATTTTTTGCATAAAAAGTCATATTTCGTGTAAAAAAATCATATAAGCTTTCATTCTTTTCTCTTTTTGTATATAAATAAGGAAAGGAGCTCATAATCGATCGGGAACTGATCCTCAGCTTCCACAACACCCACGGGGCCATCATGGGTGAACGGAAGCTCCTCGATTCGCTCATCCCGGTGATGGTAATGCCCATGCCGAAACCGATTGGCCCCGCCTGCGGCATGTGCCTGCGGATATCCCCGGAAGATATTGAAAAAGCTCAAAATCTTCTGGGGGAAACCATCGCAGGGGTTTACCGGCGCACCGGTGAAACGGGGAAGGACTTTGTTCCGTGGAAGCCTTAAGCGGGCGCCTGGGCGCCTGGTTTGAAGAAGAAATTTACCGTCTCCCAATTTTGCAAAACAAGCCGCCGGTACTTACCGTCATCGGGTCCGGTGGCAAGACATCCCTGATCTGGTATTTAGCGCAGCAGCTGCGGGGAGAGCGCAAAAACACCGATGGGATCGGCAAAAATGGGGGATACACCCGCAAAATTCTCGTCACCCCCACCACAAAGATGCAGGTCCCCCCCTCCCCCGCTTCGGGTTCTTCAGCAGGCCCCTATGACCGCTACTGCCCCTGGACGCCCGAGGCCCCATGGACCGCTTCCGAAGGTGAAAGCGGCATAACCCTGGCGGGTATCTTCAACGAAGAAACAGGCAAGCTTGAATCCCTGCCCCCGGAAACGCTGGAACGGATAGTAAGCGAATATGATCTGGTGTTAATCGAAGGGGACGGCTCCCGGGGACTGCCCCTTAAAGGATGGGCGGAGAGGGAGCCCGCGGTTCCCCCCTTTACAACAATCACCGTGGGTATTCTTCCCCTGTGGCCCCTGGGGATGAAGGTCTCCGAAACCATTGTTCACCGGCTCCCCCTGTTCAGCCGCCTCAGCGGCGCCCGGGAAGGGGATGTCATCAGGCAGGAACACCTGGCGCGGGTGATCACCGGCACACCGGGAAGCTCCGCCGGCTCTGCAAGCCGCTTTTCCCCTCCGGCCAAAGGGCTTTTCGCCGCCGCCCGGGGCAGAAGGATCCTTTTTTTTAACCAGGTTGAGGATGACAAAACCCTTGGGCAGGCCCGGGAACTGGTTTCCCTGTTACCAAAGGATTTTCGCGCCGGCCTTGGGGGGATCATCGCGGGCAGCGTAGAGCGTGAAAGGTTTACAACGTTGCTAGAATGAGCGCACCGATAGCCAATACAATTCTTTCACAGGAATGTTATTGGGACGTGTAAATGTTGATGAAACAAACCAGCGGTCTCCGTAATTCGCCTTACCGGTTTTCTCTATGAAAGATTTTTGATGATTTTTCTTGCGGTTCTTTCCGGTATATCGTTATGCCGCGCTACCGGCTCCTGTACGCCGGTCTTTGTGTTTCTGTAAATATCATGGTTAGCACCGTGCCTGACGAATACCGCACCGGAGCGTGATATAATAGCAATTAACATATTTCTTTTCATGCGGATACGGCGATAGGAATTTTCAAAAAGCCATGAGAAACAACACTGGGGACTTCAGCAGAAGCGGTTTTCGCCGAATTTATGCTTTCCTCATCGTCGCACAAATCGTAGAGGTCAAGCAGCATTTCCTCAAGTTCCCCAGTGTTTTTTCCCTGCGTCCACCATCCGGGAAATTCATCCAGAAACCCTGAAAACCAATCCCCATCTTTCCAGTAGGTATATCTCAATTTCATTATTAGTTTCCTCCAACTGCCAAGATTGTAATACAAAAAACCGGCGTGCTCAAGATGGCAACAGTTTCGTACACGTACAAAGCGCTTTGCGTTCCCATGCTAAAAATCCCGCACGTAGATGCATTTCGCATTATCTAAGGAGTAATGCCCCCGCCAGCATGAGAACGGTTTGCATAACGATTTCTCCTTATATGAGTGGCGAAGCCGCTTGGCATACAAACTCTTCCAGGGCCTTCCTCGTCCCCTGTCGGTGAATGTTCTCCAGGTGCTGTTTGAAAACCCCCGCCAATTTGCCGAATTCCCCTTCACCAATACCATGCACACCGGCGGCTTTGAGAAAGGCCTCCGGTTCCTCCCGGGCGATCTTTGCCGCACGGGCAACCGCCTGGCCTTCGGGGTCCTTGAGCGGTATGGGTTTGCCCGCTTCGTCGGTCCCCTCAAGGAAGCGCGCCCAGCCCGCCAGGGCAAGGGCGATGGCCTTATAAGCGCCGCCGCCCTGTATCGCAGCCGCCAGGGGCTTGAGCATGAAGTTGGGGATCTTCTGGGAACCATCCTCCGCAAGGCGGAGGACCGCATCCCCGATAGCCCGGTTGGCAAAACGTTTGATCAGGGTATCCTTGTATTCCGCAAGATCGATGCCCGGAACCGGCGGGACCGTGGGGGTAACCTCTTCCATGTAATGCCGGCGAAGGAATTGCCCCATCAGCGTATCCGAAGCAGCATCGGCCACGTCGGTATAGCCCATAAGGTACGAGAGGTAGGCCAGGGCGGAATGGCCGCCATTGAGGAGCCGCATCTTCATCAGTTCGTAGGGTTCCACATCCCTGACCAACTGCACCCCGGCGGCGGCCAAAAGTTTTGGGTCAAAACCGGCTGCCGCAGGAAGCCTGAAATCATCCTCCAATACCCATTGGATAAAGTCTTCGCAGCAGACCGGCCACTTGTCCGCAATGCCGTAGTTCTGTTCCACTTCCGCGATAACCGCGGCATTGGCGTTGGGGGTGATACGGTCCACCATGGAAGAGGGAAAAGAAACATTGTCTTCGATCCAGGGTGACAAAGCCGGATAGACCTGCGCACAGAAAGAGAGCAGGCTCTCCTTAAGGACCTTCCCGTTTGAGGGAAAGTTGTCGCAGGAAACAATGCTAAGGCGCCCTCCCCCATTGGCGGACCTTCGCAGCAGGGCCGCCGCGAGGAATCCGTATATTGACTGAGGGTCCTCCGGGTGCTGAAGGTCATGCTTAACCGCGGGGTGGTTCCAGTCCACATCCCCCGCCGCGGTGTCCCGGAAGTAGCCCTTCTCGGTGATGGTAAGGCTTACCATGCTTGTTTCCCCCTTGGCAATCCGGGCGATGGCGGCTTCCTTATCCGCGGTGGCGTTTACATAGCCCAGGATGGAGCCGATTACCCGTACATCCGCCTCATCCTGTCCGCCCTTGGTGATAAGGGTGTAGAGACAGTCCTGTTCCGCGGCGATTTTCGCAAGGGGAAAGGGGTCGGCGATGAGGTTGATTGCGAAGATACCGGAAGAGCTCAGCCCTTTGGAGATCAGGGTATCCAGGAAAAAGGCCTGGTGGGCGCGATGAAAGTTCCCCAGTCCTATATGGACGATGGCGTTCTTGAGACCATTTCGGTTATACCTTGGTGTAGCCACCTTGATTGTAGGGAGATTTTTTTGGTTTAAATTCATTGTTTTCTCGTGCCTCCTTAATTACTGCTATAAACGATGCTTTTACTTACATGCGCCAAATTCCAAAACTTTGCGCCTGTAAGCGGCATTCGCCGTTTCCCAAGGTGACCGCACCAATGGCAAACACTTCTTTTCCGGCGCCCTGTATGGAATTCACCGCTGCCGTGGCAGCCGTTCCCGACGGATTTACCGCGAGCACGAAATGCCCTCGTTTATAGACGAACGGTACTTTGTCCTTTTCCGCATACAGAATCTCAAAATTTGCCTTTGACTGCAAGTCCCCTTCGGCATGGCGCAGTTTAAGCAGCGCCTTTATCGTGTTCAAAAGCGATGCGCTGTCTTTTTCCGCTTCTTCCACAGTCGGCGCGTTGGCTGAGGTGTCCACCGGTAAATAAAGCATTGACGCATCGACAGTCGAAAAGCCTAAATTCTTGCCGCTGTTCCACTGCATTGGTGTACGCGAACCGGTACGGAAATAGCCACCCTCTTTGGTGGGCAGGTTGAGGTAACGCATACCGATCTCGTCGCCGTAATACAGAAAGGGCGTTCCCGGCAGGGTAAAGATCACCGCATAGGCAAGGGCAAGTTCCTGGGGGCTTAAGGTATAGCGGGGGCGTACCGTATCGTGGTTGCAGGTAATCAGCGCGATATGGCCGCCGTTTTTTGCGCCGTCGGCATAAAGCGGGAGGTAATCCGAGAGGAATCGGGTAATGTCTCCGTTGCCGTCTTTTTTAAAAAAACTGTGGTCCTCTCCGGACACTTCGTTCATTTGGGTCAGAGTATAATCCCGGAGCAGGGACTGATAGCCGGGATTCTCCGAACTTAAAAGGAAATCCATGTGAAAGCCCGCCTTGAGCGAAACCTCGGGGCGGCTCCATTCGGCAACCATGGCCGCCTCGGGGTATTCGGCGTCCAGCATTTCCCGCACATTCCGCCAGATGGCCGCAGTACCGCTCTGCTGTGCATCGTCGTTTTTTACGAGGGAGCCCGCCATGTCAACCCGGAAGCCGTCACAGCCTGCGTCAAGCCAGAAGCGCATCACCTCCTTCATCGCCTCCCGTGTAGCGATACAATCGCTGTGATCCACGGGAAGCTGCCAGGGTTCTTTCACGTTGAGGAAACCGTAGTTAAGTGCGGGCTGGCATTTGAAAAAGTTGATCACATAACAGGAACTGCGCTCGGCAACCCCGGCGACATAGCCGAAACCTTTGGCCCCCTTCCACCATTGATCGGTCCAGACATAGCGGTTCCAGTATTCGTTGGGTTTTGCCTTTTGGCTTTGGCGGAACCACTCATGTTCTTCGCTGGTGTGGCCGGGCACTAAATCCAAAAGCACCCGGATGCCCCGCTTGTGGGCCTCCGCAAAGAGCCGCTTCAAATCGTCGTTGGTGCCGTAGCGGGGGGCGGTTTTTTTGTAGTTCCGCACATCGTAGCCGGCGTCCATAAAGGGCGAATCGAAACAGGGGTTGAGCCACAGGGCGTTGCAGCCCAGGTCTTTGATATATCCGAGTTTTTGAATGATACCCTCAAAATCCCCGATCCCGTCCCCGTTGGTGTCCAAAAAAGACTGGGGGTAAATCTCATAAAAAACCGCGTCATCGAGCCACTTCGGCATGATTTTTCTCCTTTAAAGCAACAGGGTAAGCAGGGTTTACTCTTTTACCGATCCGGCCGCCAGCCCCGACACGACCTGCTTCTGGAGCAGGATGTAGACGATGATGCTCGGAAGCGAGACCAGTACAATCGCCGCAAACATTGCCCCGTAGTCGCTGGCAAAGGCGCTCTTGAAATAGTACAGGGCCACCGGCAGGGTACGGGCTTCGTGACCGGTGGTGAGGGTCAGGGCAAACTGGAATTCATTCCAGCAGAGGAGGAATTGCATGATCCCCGCCGTAGCAAATGCGGGCTTTGCCACGGGGAGGATTATCTTGACAAAGGTGTTGATAAAACCGGAGCCGTCAATATAGGCGGACTCCTCCAGGGCCTGCGGTATCGTAAGAAAGTAACTGGACATGATGAATACGGTGGTGGGAATTCCGAATGCGGTGTAGACCAGGATCAGGCCGCCTGCGGTGTTGTAAAGCCCTATGGCCTTGATGGTTGTGTAGAGGGGCAGCAGCAATGCTGCGCCCGGAATAAGCAGCCCCATGGCAAAGACCATACGCACAATTTCTTTACCCCTGAAGGAAAACCGCGCAATCACATAGGCCGCCATGCTCATTATCACAAGGTTAAAGACAATGGCAAGACCTGTTATAAGGACGCTGTTCACGAAGTAGCGGGCAATGGGGGCCAGGCGGAATGCGTTAAAATAGTTTTTAAAACTAAGACCGGAAAAGCCGAAACTGAAATTCAGGATTTCGCGGTTCGTCTTGAATGAGGAGCTTAACACCCACAGAAAAGGACCGATGGACACAAAGATGATGACAAAAAGAAAAAGGCAGACAAAGAAGTTTTGAACCGGGTTTATTTTTTTGGTACTCATGCCGCCGCCCCCATCCGGTATATTTTGTTTATCAGCCCTATGGACAGTAATCCTATCAAAATAAGGACAACGCCGTAGGTATTGGCAAGGCCGAAGTTGTTTTCACTCATCATCGTATTGTAGATAAGGAGGGGCAGGTTCATTGTCTGGTTGCCCGGTCCGCCGTTACTGGTCATAATAAGGATGTCCATTTTTTGCAGCATTGATGTGGCCGCCAGTATGGTGCCCGTACCGACGGCGTTTTTCAGGAGCGGGAGCTTTATCTTCAGTACCGTTTGGAGTTCCGAAGCGCCGTCGATTGTGGCGGCTTCGAAAATGTCCGCGGGAATCGCCGCAAGCTCGGCGCAGCAGAGTATCATAATCATTGCGGCGAAGGGAACCCAGGTAAGGGATACCGCAAAAAAAGCATAGTCGGAGCTGGCATACCAGTTTATGTTGAAGTCCTTGTTGCCCAGGAGCTTGATGATCTTGTTCACCGGCCCGTAACTGGGATTGAATATGTTGAAAAAGAGCATACCGATTGCGGCGCTTGAAAGCATATTGGGAAGCATGAAGACGGTTTTGCTGAAAGAGGAATACCATTTGCCCTGGGACACGACCAGTGCAAAAAGGACGCCGATTGCAACATGAACGGTTGACTGGATCAGAATCCAGATGACATTGTTGCCAAGGGCCTTTGCGAAGCGGTCCGATTGAAACAGCTCAACGTAGTTTGCGCCCCCGTTGAAGACAGCAGCCTGTCCCACACGCCAGCTGGTAAACGAAGATCCCAGGATGTTTACGATTGAGACAAAGTACACAAACAGGAACAGCAAGAGCCCCGGCAGCAGAAAAAGAATTATCCAATGCTTTTTAACCGTCATATCAATCTCCTATTACCATACAAACCGCAAAGGACTCAATGGACAAAAGGACAGGAAAATAAAGGGCTTCCTGTCCTTCATCCTTCGCGGTTAAAAATCATTGGGCCCTGGCGGCGGCTTCGTCCAGGCGGACAGCCATCTGGGCCGGCGAGAGTGTTCCCGCGGCAAGTTCCGGGTAGTAGCGGGCAAAGGCATCCACAACGCTGGATTGGGAAATGACGCTGAAGGTGTCGCCATGGTACTTCACGCTGCCGACCGCATCGGCATGTTCGGCAACCAGGGGTGTTTTCTGCCGGACATCGGCGGGAATTTCCAGGTCAACGGCGGTCGGAAGGGCCCCGGTAAGGTGGAGTTCGTCGAGCTGGCGGTCGCGGTCACTCAGGGCGACAAGCAAGGTCCAGCCGGCTTCCTGCCGCTCGGGAGGACTGCAAAGCATATAACCTTCGGCGTAACTGGTGACAAGGCCCTCGCCGGGGAACATGGACCAGCCGACCTTGTTTTCAAAACCGGGGTCAGTTTTGTCACGGTTGGAGAAATCGGCGATCATCCATGGACCGTTGGAGATGATGGCGGCCTGCTCGATAAGGAAGTTGTTTGCGGCGTTTGCGTACATGGCGCCCAGGGCGTCGGGGGTGGTATATTTTTGGAGGCATTTCTGTATATCCCCAAGGGCGGCAATCACTTCCGGGGTTTGGTAGGTCTTGGGAAATTTGGTGTTCATAAAGGTCTGCCCGGCTTCGCCCCGGGACGCAATCATCGCCGAAAGGATCAGGTTCGTTGTCCAGGAATTTTCGCCGGTCATAAGGGCCAGGGGGTACACCCCGATAGCCTTGAGTTTGTCGCAGTTGGAAAACCACTCGTCCCAGGTGCGCGCCGGCTGGATACCGGCTTTGGCAAACATTTCCTTGTTGTAGTAATAACCGATCACCTGTGTACCCGCGACGACCGAGTAGATTTTACCGTCCGCCTCGGTGTTAGCCGCAAGGGCCGCAGGTCCTATAACCTTGTCGCGGAAATCGGGGTCGCGGTCCAGGAAGGGCCGGAGGTCAACAGCCTGTCCGTTCGCAATCGCCAGGGCCTTAAGGCCGTCTTTGCCGTCGATCACATCGGGCAGTTCTTTCGATGCCGCAAGAACCCGCATCTTTTCCGTGTAAGACTGGTCGCTGGGAAGTTCCTCAGTCTTTATGGTGATCTTTCCGGCGTTTTTTTCGTTAAAACGCTTGTAAATTGAATCCCACACCGGTTTGTTAAGATGGGCCCCGACCCAATAATGCGGATAGTTAAGCACAATCGAACCGTCGCCCGCCGCGCTCTTATTTGAACAGGAAACAAGGGCCGCCATACCCACTACCAGCGCCGCAGCCAATCCTGCGATACAAATCTTCCTAACCATACTGTCCTCCATACCCCTCTAAATGAACTAAAAGTACCACATGATACTTATAAACAATCTTAAGCCCTAAAGTTCAATTTGTCAAGTACCACGTGATACTTATTTTAAAGGGCTGCTACGCTGTCCCGGATTACCAGGGATACGGGCAGGCGGATGTTTTTTTCACTTATTTCTTCCTTGCGGATAAGGGCCAGGGCCTGCTGCACCGCATGGAAGGCTTTTTGGGATACATCCTGCCGTACCGTGGTAAGCCGGGGCCGGGATTCCGTGGCAAATATAAAATCATCAAAGCCGCAGACCGAAATATCCCGGGGAACCCCTATGCCCTCGTCACGGAACAGGTTGATGGCATTGGCGGCCAGGTAATCGGAGGTAAAAAACAGGGCGGTATGCCCGCGGAACCCCTCTTTGGCCAGATTTTTCAGTATTTTCTGCCGTTCATCGGGATAGCGGCTTAAATTGATATAGTCTTCGGGTAAAAAAGACAGGGACCGCGCCTCAAGGGCCGCCTTACACCCCTGTTCCCGTGCATACCCAACCGTAACGGGTCCCTCGGTGTCCCCAAGAAAGGCTATCTTCCGGTGGCCCCGGTTTATCAGGTACTCGGTCATGATATAACCGCCCTGCCAATCCTCAAGGCCCACATTGATATAGGGAAAATCCTCATCGGGAAAATAGGCGTCGATATACACCAGGGGGATCTTCGCATCCACCGTACCTTCCATCAAACGGTGCAAATCATACACTCCGGCAACTCCGGCGCTTATATGGGCTTCCGTCCATCCCCCAACGGATATCAGGGCTTCCACATTCCAGGTCCGGGCCATGCGGAGGCTTTCTTCCACATCCTTTGAAATATAGAGCATCATAAAATACCCGTTAGTCCGGATTTCATGTTCCAGGGTGCTGATAATCTTGCTGAAAAAGGGGTCCTGCAGCACATCCACTTCGTCCCGTATGTCATAATTGATTACCACACCGATGATCTTTGAACCGTACTTGGCGAACATACGGCCCCCCATGTTGGGCACATAGTTGTTCTCTTCGATAACCCGCCGCACCCGTTCCAGGGTCTCCCTCGTCATTTTGTGGGTACGGCCGTGGAGTACATGGGATACGGTACTGCGGCTGACTCCGGCCAGCTCGGCAATTTTTTTCATATTCACGGTGTATTATCCCCTTTCAATAGCCAATGGTATCACGTAATACCATTGGCTTACAGTATATCCTCCGGGCCAAAAGGGTCAATACTATACTACGACAAACGCATGAAGAATTTCATCGGTACTTTATCAGGTTCTGATTTTTCATGCGTTTATCATGGAATGGGGAAAATGATACGCTTGAAAATGCATGAAAAATCCCCTATTATTGATTGCAGGGGCAGGAATGGGTACAAACCGTGAGTATAAAGACAGTGTTTTTTCCTTTCTTTTCAGCGACCCCGACATATTGCGCGGCTTATACGGCGCTCTTGAAGGCGTTGCCCTGTCCCCTGACGTGCCCATCAGTATAAACACCCTGACCGATGTGTTTTTTAAGGACCAAA
>BNVE01000143.1 GCA_025997875.1 Spirochaetia bacterium | reverse complement strand
TACGGCAGGTTTCTTCTATCTCCTTCTCCTTTTACACAAAAAGTCTCAGCTCATTTATACGTTTGGATGAGTATATGCGGACATAAACAGCGTCTCTTATGCGGGACGTTGTTCCGCTTGAAATTTTTTCTTTGGAGGTAGTTGTGAAAAACTACAAAGTGATTTTAGGAATAGCGGCGCTTGCGCTGGTATTCGGATTGGTACTGACCGGGTGCCCGACCCAGGTCGAAGGCGATGTGGGTATAAAGATAGGAAGCCCCGCACAGGTAGAAACGGTGACGGTTACCCCGACAGCGAACAAGGCGTACTATATTGTATCCTGGAAGGGGGTTGGAAATGCCAGCAATTATACCGTGTACTACAAGCAGGATGGCAAAGAAACCGTCACTACTGGATTCGCTTCTCCCACCAATCAGAGCAAGTATGAAACGGCTACCGGGACGGCGGTTCCCAACGAGGATGCGGATAATTGGGCCGCTCGGATCGTCAATGGTTCTGCTTTCCCGAAAGTCGCCGGTTCTTATCGTTTTGGTGTAAAGACCAACATACTTAACAGTAATACTACCAATCAAAACTCTGATATTAAATGGTCGGAGCCCTTTACCCTTACCGAAGGAGCCAAGGTTACTATAGGTAGTATAACTCCCGCAACAAAAACGGTGTCTCCTCCTACTCTTGTTACAATTAATATTAGTGGTGTCGGAACTGATACTTCGACTACCTACTACGGTGGATCATATGAGGTATGGCGGGACGGTAACTCAACAAGTTTTAATGGTGCTCTCTCCAGCGGTCAAACTTCAATTACCTTTACTCCAGACAATCCAGGTACGTATAAGGTTAAATTCCAGTTATTTTACAGGACTTCTGCTACCGGTTACAACTCTAACAATGATTTAACCATTGTTAAGCCTGAAGTGTGGACCCCCGACTTTGCGGTAACAAGCAACTAAACCACCGTTCTTAACAAAATAGTTCCCAAGCGCCAAGAGGCGTAAAGCCCGGTTTAGCAATAAACCGGGCTTTTTTGTAACCATACGCAAAACAAAGCGCCTTCCCGGCCATTGACCACAGAGGCGGGCTGCGGCGTGGCCTCCCCGGCATGAGCGACTTCCTGAAATTCCCCGCCAAAGGAGACAAGCGCAGCGCAGGCTCCGGCGGCGGACTCCTGAAGAGGAGCGAATGCCGGGGAGGCCATGCCGCAGCCCGCATAAGCGGATAAATGTCAGAAATACGCCCCACATCCTTCATAAAAAAGGCTTTATTTAAAAGTCCACACATCCTTGTTATAATTCATCTCGGTCTTAATCTCGCTGATGGGAATCCACTGAACCACAAAGGACAGCTCGTTGTTGAACTTATATTCCCTGGCGCCGGAGGGCAGATAGGGGGAAAGGGTCATCCCCAGCTTGGCGTTCCAATCCCCCAGGTGGTGGGTTATCTGGAGCTTAAAAGTTTTAAGCTTAAAACCGGAACTTTTCCGCAGTTCCTCCTTGTCAAACCGGAAAGAATTGGCCAGATCGAGGAAAAAGTTGTTCTGATCCCCTTCGGGCATGGAGATGGGGATCTGAAAACCGGGTATATCCTTGAAATACCGGTACACCGTGGAATTTTCCGAAGTGGTTGCAAGGGAAATATCGACAAATTTATTGATCCCCAGGGTAAAGCCCATGCCGAAATTAAGACGGGAATAGGTATAACGCTGAAGATCGAAGGTCATGCTGGAATTGACATTCAGGGAGAAGGAAAGCCGTTTTTTCCAGAGCTCTTCCTTTTTAAAGGTCTGGTTATAGCCCAGGACAAAATCCCGGGAATTCAGTCCCTCCTCCCCCTGTTGAACCCATCCGCTGCCGACCTCAAAATGGTAAGGAATTGAACGCACCGCCGTATAGGCGGCGCTGAAACCAAAAAGGGAAAGATTGCTGGTAAGGGTGGTATATTCCCTTTTTTCCGTATCAAGCACCGTATACTGCTGAAAGGACCCGTGTTTTCCGAACAGGAGGGTCTCGGTCAGATAAAAGGGTTCCGGTTTGCGCACATCCTCCTGGGCGGGCTTTAAGACCCGCATGCGGGCATTGGTTTCGCTGATCCAGACCCGCATGGTGGCGTTCCCCGCCAGGGTCGCGTCCTTGGGGGGAAGGTCCGCAGTCAGGGTAAAGGTCTGGGCCTTGTCCATCACATTGGCGGCCAGGTTGGTGGCAAACTGATGGGAATCCAGGTTATCCTTATCCCAGGCGCCGTATTTTACTTCCCATTCCGGATGATCCTGCGCGGCGGTGGAGCCGCTGCCCGAACTGCCCGTACCGGCGGCAGCGGGGTCCTTGAATTCCGATTTTGCCAGAAGTCCCTTAAAGGAATACTGAAGGCTGGAATTGCCCCAGACGGCGCTACGGTACAGGGGCCTTAGGGTGGAGCTAAAATCGTAGGAAGTGGTAAAGTAGGTAGCGGCATAGGCCCGGTTACGGGCGGCCCTAATCTTTGTCTTGTCCAGCGCTCCCAGGGCATCGGTGAATTCCTCGGCCTGGCCGTTGGCATAGTTGTAATCCTGCCAGGAACCGGTACCGCTCAGCCTGAAGGTGTTGGTATAGGCCCCCCCATTCGCATGGTTCAGGTTAAATGAAGTGCTGGCGTCCCCCCGGACGGTGGAGAGCACCGATGAAATCTCGCTCCAGTCGATATCGCTGAATTCCTTCCAGTGGGTACGATCGGACCGGTACTGAAGTTCCGAAGCGGAGGATGGGTTAATCTGGTAGCCGATGCTGAATTGGGGCCCCGCGGCCCGGGGGACCTCAAAATGCTGGGCCAGGGCCGGGGGAACCAGGTTTGCGGGGTCCGCCGCGCCGGCTTTTGTTCCCTCAGGGGCCTTCTCCCAGGGGGAGCGGGGGTCGCCGATATTCTTGAGGATATCCTCCCCTGCGGCGGCGGCCTTTGCGGGCTGCGCCGCTGCGGTCCTGGTCCCCAGGGTCAGGGGGGTTCCGGCAATGGATAAACTCACCGAATAGAGGGTAAATTTATCGGGAAAGAAAAAGGTCCGGTTCGGGGAATACCTCATGCCGGAGGGATCGATGTAGGTGTATTTTGCCGCAGATTCCCTGGTCCGGAAGGCAACGGTACTGGTAAAGCTGGAAAGGGAAAGGGTCGAAACATAGGGGCGCAGGGAGGGAAAGCTGGGGGTTAAGGCCCCGTTCAGCCTCCATTCATGGGCCCCCAGGATGGTGGTATCGGTGGCTTCATCCACTTTGGCAAGGTTTCCCCCCTCCTGTATCATGTGGACCCAGTCCATGTCCTCCGAACGGTTCAGGAAGTCCTTGTCCACAAAGGGGTCGGAATAAAAGGGAATAGCCCAGGTCAGGGAGCCGTTCCGCCCCGAGAGGGAGCCGTTTGTCTTGAGCCGGTAGCGAATGGGAACATCCCAGGTAAAAAGCCGGGAGCTGTTCCAGTCGCTGGTCCCGTCATACCGGACAAAGGGGGTATAAAAGTTGCCAGGCATCATGGCCACATCCCGGGTAATCCCTATCCCGCCGGACAGGTCAAAGGAACTGAGTATACCCCGCTTCGGAACGGTCAGCTCGGTCCCAAAATAGGTCCCCAGATTGGCATAGAGGTCCATAATCGCCTTAAGGCTGATTTCGTTGGCGTCTACCTTCTTTTTGCCGGTACTGCGCAGGAACACCCCTTCCCGCACCTTTTCCATATCCGGCCCGCCCCCCAGAATTTTGGTGATGGAACTTTCCGTTGAGGAAGAAACCTTGGGCCGGCCCAGGATATAGGTGGTGGTCTGCACAAAATTCCCTTCCCGGGAACGGAAGCCCAGCACAGGATGGAACACCACCTCGTCGGCGGGGAAATAAAAGAAGGGGATATACAGGACGGGAATTTCCCCAACCTTGAGGTGGGCATTAAAAATGGCAAAATCCGACCCCGGCAGGAGCCATAACTTTGAAGCGTTCAGGGACCAGAAGGCCTCATCATTGGTGGCGTTGGTTATTTCCGCCTTGTTAAGGACCGTCACCTCCTCTTCGCTGCGGGAAATCACCGTCCCCGCAAAACGGTAGGTGGTTTCATCTTCCTGGAGGGTTTTTTCCGAAACCCCGTCCATAAAAATGCTGGACCAGTTATCCAGGTTTATGGTTATGTTCTCCCCCCGGAAGGTCTCAATGGTCTCCCCTTCTTCCTTGACGTACCGTACCCCCCCGGTGGCGGACATAAGGTTCCGGGTCCGGTTATAGAGGATTTCCCGGGCCGTAATGCGGTGCAGCGCCTCCCCGTCCTTAAGGCTGACTATGACATCCCCCCGGAGCCGGGCATATTCCTCGTCCACCACATCAAGGGTAAAGTATTCGGTACTTCTGGCGGATTCAATGGTGATGGTTTTTTGATTACCCTCTTCTTCCCCTGTCTGCCCGGGGCGGGGGTTCAGCTGGAAATGTACCCGGAGCCGGCTTGCCAGCTCTTCCCGGGTCCCCCCTTCGGACAGGCCCAGGCTCCGGCACCAGGCCGCAAGCTCCGTCAGGGTGGATGTCCTGATGTCCATATCAACCAGGGACTGCTCCGCTGTCAGCTCCGGCAGCTCCGGCTCCATGCCGGGCGTTTCCGTCCCCCCGTTCGCAGCCCCGTTTTCCGCTGTTCCCCCGGCTTCTCCTGCGGCGAGCGGCTGTTCCGTTGTCCCGGCTTCTCCTGCGACAGGCGGCTGTTCCGTCGTCCCGGCTTCTCCTGCGACAGGCGGCTGTTCCGCTGTCCCGGCTTCGCCAGCAGCCCCCGGCTGTTCCGCCATCCCGGTTTCCCCGCCGGCCGGCCCGGCTTCACCCGCGTTTGTCCCCGGGACAGCCGGGGCAGCAGGCAGAGCCGGCGCCGCGGCCTTTTTCTTGCGGTCCGATTGGCCCCCCGCCCAAACCGTCAGGGCTTGGGAAAAAAGCAGGACCATGATCAGGCAGATTACTTTTGCAAATCGGGAACGGGTCTTACAGACAGCGCCTGAAATAAAGGCGGAAGGGGTCCGGCGCCGCGAAAACGGCAAAGATAAGCCCGTGAACTCCCTGCGGGCATGGGTTTGTCGGTCAGGACCCCCGACATTATTCTGCGCGCCTGTGGGGAGGTACGGCTGCGGGGGGCTCCTTCTGTTCATGTCCGCCGGGAAGATCCGGTTTTCCGCCCGGCGCCCCGGCCGGACCGGTTCCGATCCAGTAATTCCTTGATATAGATTCCCGTATAGGACCGGGTATGGTTCGCCACTTTTTCGGGCGTACCGGTAACCACCACTTCCCCGCCCTTGTCGCCCCCCTCAGGCCCCAGGTCGATCAGGTGATCCGCCTGGAGGAGTACGTCCAGGTTATGCTCGATCATCACCACCGTGTTTCCCTGGTCCACCAGGCGCTGGATCACCTCCATAAGCTGCTTCACATCGGCAAAGTGGAGACCCGTGGTGGGCTCGTCCAGGATGTAGAGGGTTTTGCCGGTGGAGCGCTTGGAAAGTTCCAGGGACAGTTTGACCCGCTGGGCTTCGCCGCCGCTCAGGGTCAGGGCGGACTGGCCCAGCTTGACGTAACCCAGGCCCACCGAAAGGAGGGTGTCCATTTTGCGGGCGATATGGGGTATGAAGGCGAAAAACTCCGCAGCTTCCTCAATGGTCATATCTAAAACATCGGCAATATTCTTGCCCTTATAGCGGACCTCCAGAGTTTCTTTGTTGAAACGCTGGCCGTGGCAGACATCGCAGGTGATATACACATCGGGGAGGAAGTTCATTTCGATCTTGATGGTCCCGTCCCCGGCGCAGTTCTCGCATCTTCCCCCCTTCACATTGAAGGAAAAGCGCCCCGGCTTGTAGCCCCGCATCTTGGACTCAGGCAGGCTGGCAAAGAGGTCCCGGATACCCGTAAAGACCCCCACGTATGTCGCCGGATTGGAACGGGGGGTACGGCCGATGGGGCTCTGGTCGATATCGATCACCTTGTCGATAAACTCCCCCCCCTCCATGGCCTCGTAGGCCCCCTCGGGGTGGGTGGAGCCGTAGACCTGGTTTGACAGGGCCGGGTAAAGCACATCACTCAGCAGGGTGGATTTACCGGAACCGGAGACCCCGGTGATGCAGGTAAACACCCCCAGGGGAATTTCCACATCAATGCCCTTAAGGTTGTGCTCGGTAACCCCGGTCAGGCGGATCACGCTGCCGTTCCCCTTCCGCCGCTCCCGGGGTATCTCCATGGTCAGGGTTCCCGCCAGGTAACGGCCGGTCAGGCTCTCCTCAACCTGCATGACCTCCTTCGGCGTACCCTGGGCCACAATCTTACCCCCGTGAACCCCGGCGCCGGGCCCCAGGTCCACGATGTAGTCGGCGGTGCGCAGGGTCTGCTCGTCATGCTCCACCACGATCAGGGTGTTTCCCAGATTGCGCAGGTACAGCAGGGTGTCGATGAGCCGCTGGTTGTCCCGCTGGTGGAGGCCAATGGAAGGCTCGTCCAGGATGTAGAGCACCCCCACCAGGCTGGACCCAATCTGGGTGGCCAGCCTGATCCGCTGGGCCTCCCCGCCGGAGAGGGTGGCGGACTTCCGTTCCAGGGTCAGGTAATCCAGGCCCACGTTCTGCATAAACCCCAGCCGGGCGTTTATCTCCTTCAAAATCTGATAGCTTATCTTCTTTTCGCTCTTGTTGAATTTAACGGCCTCAAAAAATTTAAGGGAATCGGTGACCGAAAAGCTGGAAAGCTCCCAGATGTTCTTACCCCCCACGGTGACCCCCAGGGCCTCCGGCTTCAGCCGCTTGCCCCCGCATTCCTCACAGGGCTTCTGGGTCATGAACTTTTCCAGCCAGTCCTTGATACCGGAGGACTGGGTTTCCAGATAGCGGCGCTTGAGTTCCTCCAGAACCCCGAGGAACCGGGAGTTATAATCAAAATGGTTGGTTCCTTCCTTGTTTTTATAGTGGATCTCAATATCGTCCTTGGTACCGTAGAGGATAGCGTCCATCACCTTCTTGGGCAGGTCCTTAAAGGGAGTATTCAGGCTGAACTTGAAATGCTTTGCCAGGGCTTCAAAACGGCTGCGATACCAGGGGGCATCGGGGTTATAGGGGACGCAGCCCCCTTCATTAAACGACAGGGATCGGTTGGGGATCACCAGGTCGGGATCGAATTCCAGCTTGGCCCCCAGGCCGGAACAGGCCGGGCAGGCCCCGTAGGGGTTGTTGAAAGAAAAGAGCCGGGGCTGAAGCTCCGGGATGGAAATACCGCAGTCCGGGCAGGCGTTTTTTTGAGAGAAAAAATGCTCCGCCGAAGGGCCGCCCTTATCGCCCCCCACCGCCACCAGCATGATCCCGTCGGCGGCATCCAGGGCGGCCTCCACGGACTCCGCCAGCCGGGACCGTATCTCCGCACTGATCACCAGGCGGTCCACCACAATCTCTATTGAATGCTTCTTCTGCTTATCCAGTTTGATGGCGGCGTCATC
Source organism: Spirochaetia bacterium (assembly GCA_025997875.1). GTDB lineage: Bacteria > Spirochaetota > Spirochaetia > Treponematales > Breznakiellaceae > BNUT01. Next base: position 2,761 of record BNVE01000143.1, on the reverse strand, counting down.
GTCCAGGTTTACAATGACCCCGTCGATCCGGGCCCGGGCAAAACCGGCCTTCCGGGCATCCTCCACAATTTTCTGGTGCTCACCCTTCTTCCCCCTGATCACCGGGGCCAGCAACTGGATACGGGTCCCCTCCCCCATGGCCATGATCGTATCGATGATCTGGTCCACCGGCTGTTCCCGGATTTCCCTGCCGCAGCTAGGGCAGTGGGGAACGCCGGTGCGGGCGTAGAGGAGCCGGTAGTAGTCGTAGATTTCCGTGACGGTCCCCACGGTGGAACGGGGGTTCCGGTGGGTGGTTTTCTGCTCAATGGAAATGGCCGGGGAAAGCCCCTCAATGTAATCCAGGTCGGGCTTGTCCATGCGGCCCAGAAACTGCCGGGCGTAGGCGGAAAGGCTTTCCACATAGCGCCGCTGCCCCTCGGCAAAGATGGTGTCAAAGGCCAGGGAACTTTTCCCCGAACCGGAAAGGCCGGAAATGACGATCAACTTGTCCCGGGGAAGTTCCAGATCGATGTTCTTAAGATTGTGCTCCCGGGCGCCTTTAATGATGAGCTTATCCATTATGGTTCAATATAACATAAAAGCCAAGATTCGCTCAATTGCCCTCTGTGCTTGTGGATGGCGGGCTAAGGGTATTTGGCTTCCAGGGCTTCCGCCACCAGGGGGGGTACCATACCGGCCACATTCCCGTGAAAAGAGGCCAATTCCTTGATCGACGAGGACCGGAGCACAAAATATTCCGGGTCGGTGGTCATAAAAATGGTCTCGATCCGGGAATCCAGGGACTTGTTCATCATGGAAAGCTCAAATTCGTAGGAAAAATCGTCCACACCCCGCACACCCCGGACCAGAAGCCGGATATCCTGCTTCTGCAGAAAGTCCACGATAAGGGAATCGCAGATCACCACGGAAACATTTTTCCGGTCCCGGACCAGTTCCGTAATCATGGAGACCCGTTCCTCTGCGGAAAAAAGGTACTTTTTCTGGCGGTTTTTCGCCACCACCACCAAAAGTTCATCAAAAATAGACGCCGCACGCCGGATAATATTGAGGTGCCCCAGGGTGGGAGGGTCAAAGGACCCGGGAAACGCTGCCCGTAACATAACTTAACCATAAGTGGCCGGGCCCCGCCGGTCAAGTCCTTTTGGACAGCGCCCGGTTTGGAGGGATTCCTGATTTTTATTGCCCTTTTTACCAATGCAGCATTGACGGAACGGCGGAAACTAAGTAATATACTATAGTATAGTATGGAACGCCTTATTTTCTGCCTGATGATTCCATTGTTGCTGGCTGTGTCCTGTACGTCGAAGCCGCAGGTCCCGGAGAATGCGGCTCCGGTCCAAATCGTTTACCAGGAGGATGCCCTTCCGGTTATTCCTGCTATACCGATTGTGGATGTGCCGGCCTTTGATCCCGAGCACGTCCCCAAGGAAGTATATAATTATACCAAGCTTGATATTCAGCGTTTTGTAGAGAAAATGAATGGCATTATCCGGGCAAGGGACTATGATGGCTGGGTTGCCAATTTGGGGGAGGATTATTTTGAGGAAAAAAACTCCGAAGAATACCTGGCCAGGATTTCCGAGATGCCCAACCTTAAAAGCCGGGGCATTGTTTTGAAGACTGCCCGGGCTTACTTTACCTATGTGGTAGTAGCTGCCGGGGCCCGTGACCGGGCGGATGATATCGAATTTATCAGCGAAAGGAGAGTTAAGGCATTTTCGATTAGAAAAGGCCAGCGTGTACGCCTTTATGATCTTGAATTTGTAAATGGGACCTGGAAAATTGTAAATTAAACCGTTGTCAAAAAAAGGAGAAAATATGACGACCCTTAAGCGTTTGAGTGTTCTTTTGATGGTATTCATTACTGCGGTAGGTATGGTAATGGGTCAAGCCAATAACGGGGCCAATCGGGAAATGTCGGTGGAAGAGTCCTACCTGCAGGAATCGGTGGAAATGATGATTATCCGGGAACAGAGCCGGACCGACAGCCGGGATCAAAAGCTGGTAGCCCTGGAATATATCAGTGATGCCATCAACCGGGGAAATACGGGGGAGGAAATACGGACTACCCTGGAGTACCTGGCCCTTGAGGGGACGGTGAACAGGGCCCAGGAAAACGGCCGGCTGGTTAACAATTACCCTGATGTCAGGACCAAAGCAACCACCTACCTGGGGGACCTGGGAACACCGGAAGCAAAGAATACCCTTATAAGGATTGTCCTGGCAGATCCGGAGCCCATGGTACTTACCGAAGCGGTTAAGTCCCTGGGGAAAATAGGGATTAACGATAACGATGAGACGGTAAGCGCCATTGCCAAAATCGTAAACCATTTCGATTCCCTTAAACCCGATAACCTCCTCGCCCTTTCGGCGGTGGAAGCCTTCGAAAAATTTGCCGCAACAGGCAGCATCAAGGATCCCAACATCATACAGGTACTCAACAAGATCAGTTACGGGAACTACATCGCACCGGTTAAGGAACGGGCCAAGCAGGTTGTGGCGAATATACGCAAATCTGCAATCCAGCCCGCGCAGAACGGCAGCAATAAATAACAGGAAGCCCTCTTTCCGGGGGCTTTCTTTGGATTCAGGGACAAAAAAAACAACAGGCCGCAAAGGGTAAATTAAGGCTGCAGGGCAAAAGCATTTACTTTCTTAGACTATATTTGGTAACTTTATATGAAAGAAATTCGGGCTTCACTGCATTTATGCTGGCATCATTCACGAAATGCGCCGTATAATTAAACCATAATTGGTA
>BNVE01000142.1 GCA_025997875.1 Spirochaetia bacterium | reverse complement strand
AAATGATACTGTAGTACACCGCTTCTTGTCAAGTAGTCTTTTCATACAATTTCTCCTTTTTATGCATTTAAAAGGAATAAAGACAGAGACCTTTAAGTACACACCTAAATATTACCACATTAATAATTAATTGTCCAGAATTTTCAATAAAAAAATCACAAATTAGGAAAAAAAGTAAGAAGTATGATTTTTTCTAATACCAGGTGTTACCTGTTGATATAATTATATACAGGATAAAGAATTAGTCAATACCTACTGCTATAGCCTTATACCTAGAGATACTTCAAAATATGGGATATTGCTGTCAGATGTGCTTACAAATCCTTTCAACCGCCTAAAACCGGATCAAACTAACCTGATACAAGGCCCTCGGAAAGCAAGAAGGACAAAAGCCTACGGCTTTTCCCAACTCATTAACGCCGCCCTTTTTTACGCCGCATAGCCCCAGGGTAAAAGGCCCTCCCCAAAACGGCGTAAAAAACCCCGGCCCCCACCCCCGCCAACCATGGCCATCATCCCCAATACCGCCGCCGCCATCCCCTAACCCGGCGGACAAGCCGCCGGCAATGTCCAAGGGACAAACCGCCATAGGCCGTTCCGTTCGCTCCGTAAACTCCGCTCCCTCCACAGCCCAAGGCGCTTACCCAATTTACCAAGGGGGATAAAGGCGAGGGCAAAATAACCAAACCTAAAAGACCCATTTCCGCCAATCATAAAGCAATCGTCCAAGGCGGCCCCCGCCTTCCCCCTTGAACCCCCATACCACCCCTGCCGTCTAATTCTCGGCCAACACCCGCCGCCCACCCCTGCGGGGCAAGCGGCGCATGAGTCGCCAAGTAAAGCATGATCCGAAGATTGTAAGCGGAAGCCATTACCCCCGTTATGATAAATTTATCCACTATCCTCCAAAGCCGGGGCCACCAACCAGCGGCCCTCCATTGCCCCATACCGTACAGCCCTTATGGGGACTAAACCGCATAGGGCAATTCCAGGCCGCCTAAAGCATTGTCCTGGCCGATGGACTCTCCGGCGCTGCGCTTCTCCGGGACCACCGGCCCCCGGCTTTTCCGCTTGGTCCCTTCGTAAACCGGGGCATTTATCCCCATACCGCCGCAATTCGGCAAACGTCCCAAGGGCATGATCCAAATGCTCCGGGCGCGTCCTGCGCCCTCCGCACAGGAAAAGGGGGCTAATCCATCACGCCCCCCTGTCCCTGCCTTTATCGTGGCTAAAGCATTATCCAAGCGGCGCATACGCCGCCCTCGTAAGCCGTTAGTAAAAACGTGTCCTCGTAGCCAGCAAACTTTATCCGTCCAACCAATACCCGCTTAAAACAAAGTCAGTCCTCGTACTCTCCGGGAAATCTTAGACAGATCACAAAGCCCCCGGTTTTCGTTCGTCATACAGGGGTACTCTCGTACCCCTGTAATCCTCACTCATATTCGTATTTTTTCGGGGGGTCCGCTCTGCCCCCCCCCACACCCCCCCCGCAATAAGGAAGCGTATGTGGGGGGGGCTCCGCCCGGCTACGCCCGCCCCCCAAAAAAATACTCACCCGCCGCAAAGCGGCGGGTTGTCAGCGACAACGTTATCGGCATTGGCGGCGAATTTATTGGCTGATAAAAAATTCCCCAGAGGGCTAACCGTTACATTCATCGGCTATAACCGCCCGACGCCTTCGGCGCCCGGCGGCCAATGATGTGAACCGATGACGTTCCTCCCCAATTCCGTAACCGCCGCCTTCACTCCCTAAACAGGGGCCGATGTCGGGTGATGAAGCCGGGTCCCTCCGTAAACCAGCCCACCCCTGCGGGGGGCGGCCCGATGAATCCCCAACGATGACCAATGACAATCCAGATTTCCGAATTCAGTAAGCCCTTAATAAATATACAAAGTATATTTATTTTCTTTTTTTTTATGACATAAAAGACATAAAGAGAATAATAGGGAGAATAAATAGTAAGTGATACTAATAGGGAGCAGACAAAAGCAACCAATACCAATGACAGAACTCTCCCGAAACCGGCCTATAGTTCAGTCATTTATGACAACCGGCACTGTCATTTTTTTTCAGCCGAGGGGGGAGCGTACGCCCGCTTAAATTGCCTGTTTTTGCACAGCCAAAATTCAAACCATGTCCAAAGCAAAAAACAAGACGAAAAACCACAAAACACCGTATCAACAAAAAGCCCTGCCGCTAACTCAATAGCAACAGGGCGCACACCAAAAACGCCAGAATAACACCCCCCATGTTTTCACAGCCCAGCCAAAGGGGCGCACGGGGGACGCCCAAAAAATGCAGGCGAGACATCGAGCCTGTACCGGCAATTAAATCGGCACGGCGTGGGGCTCAATAAATTCTCCGCTTACAATAAAATCTACAAGCCCCCGGCCCAAAGCCCAAAGTAAAAAAATCAGTCTGCCGTGGCTTTCAGCATGATCCCCGACCAGTACCGGGCTTCAGCACTCCTGATCCGGTTAAAGCCCATTTCCTTCAGACGCATGGACAAAAGCCGTTCACTCACCGCCCTCTCGTTGTTCTGTTCGCACCATTCCTGATACGCCTTAAACAGTTCCCGTATCCTGATACTTACCCCCGGCGACTGGATACAGCACTCTTTGAGGAAGTTCCCGATCACGTCCATTTCCCCCTTGTAGTCATCGGTGGCAACCGAAATAAGGTCCGGGACTTTCAGCCCCTCTTTAAGCCACCGGTACGTCCCTTCAAGGAGCCAGTTCAATATCCCCGGCGCTTCTTCCCGTAGTTTTTCTTCCAAATGCTTATCCTGTTTATCCGCTTCAATCCGGGTAGTGAATGGTATCAGTTTAATCCGCCGCCAAATGCCAAAATCCGTCCCCTTGATAATGGGCTTATGGTTCGTCCCCATAAAGATTTTGTAGGTCGGCAAATAACTGAAATATTCCCCGTACAAAAACCGGGCCGTAACCTTGTCATTCCCGGTAATTTGTTTAATCAGCGGTTCACTCAGCCGCTTCCCCTGGTCAATTTCGGTAGTCGTTACAAACCGGGCGCCCCGCAGCCGGGCAATATCATTCGTGATCTGTTCGGCGTTACGTTTCATGAAGGTATCGGTAGTAGTGGTAATCCCATAGTCCCCCAACAAGTACATAACCGTATTCAGAAAGGTACTCTTACCGTTAGCCCCCGACCCAAACAAAATAAACATACTTTGTTCAGACACATCCCCGGTGATAGCCAGCCCTGCCACGGTCTGCAAGAACGTAATAAGATCCCCGTTAAAGTTCATAATTTCCCGGACAAACTGTTTCCAGGCCGGGCAATCAGCCTTTGGGTCATAGTCCACATTGGCAATCTTGGTAATCATGTCCTCTTGCCGATGTTCCCGGAATTCCCCGCTTTGTATATCAATCGTCCCATTCCGGACATTCAGCAGCCAGGGGTTCGTGTCCAGTTCCTCACTGGAAATATTGAGTTCCCTGATCCATGAAGCGGCCTTGATGAAAGCCTCCCGCCGCCGCACACTTTCACTCAACATGGCGTATTTCTCAATGTCCATACGCTCCCGGTAGTCCGAGGTTTTTAACTGCTCATTATAAAGCCCCCGGACCATTTCCAAACCCTTTTCGTGGATTAAAGCCCCATCGTCAATCTGCCAACACTTACCGTCCCAGACAATCCATTTTTTCCAGGCGGCATTATAGCGTATATCCCGGCCATAGATTTCTTTGAGTTTTTCAGCATTGGTAGTATCGGTAAATTGGATTTTACCGGCCTTCAAATCCTGAATCCGTAAATAAATTGACTCGTCCCCGACATTCTCAAGTGACCTTGTGTCACACATTAGATACCTCCCTTCATCAGCGCAGAGCCGTAAACTTTGTACCGGAACGCAAGCAAATCAAATGCCAGTTCCTTGGTACATTCCGGCAATTCCTTCATACATTGTTGATACAGGTTATAGCACAAGGTTAAAGACCCCGGCTTGCGTAAATACTCACGGTTCTTAAAAAAGGTAACCGCCCGGTATTCGTCATCGGGCATATCGAGTTTTTTAATTTTGTACCACATGAGCAAATCATCAGCATATTCAATTTCATGTGCGGCGTATTCTTCCAAAACTTTCCGCTGCCGCCTGACTTGTTCATGGTATCGAGTTTCCGGGTCCCGTGATCGCAATCCATACTCCTTGCGCCGCATATACCTCTCCCCTATAACAAAAAACCAAAAGAGAAAAATGAAAACAGTAACAATAAAGACTATCGCAGGGAATTATCCCGCAGGGGAGGCGACCGAGCCCTCAAAACAATATGCCCCCCAAACGCCTTTCTTGCGGTAACATAGGGAACATCATAGAGGAGCCACAAAATAACAAACAAAATAAACATATACATTCCTTGAACAAAAGCGCAGAAAAGTAAAAAAGCGAAGCTTTTCTTACTTTTCTGCATCGCAATTTAGCAAAGCTAAATTGCGCCTTCTTGCCACACAAAAAGCCGCGCCGTTTCCCCGGCAGCCGTCCTGCCATCCCCAAAGGTGATAAAAGCCCAAAAAGACCACCAGCCGGCCCGGTCTATTTCCCCTTCAATGCACTCATGGAAAATTACCCCGTTGGGAACATCCCCCACACCGGCGGCAAACTCCCCGCAGGAGCCGCCAGGCTTGCGATACTTAATCACCGCCCCTTCTATCCCTTCCAAATCGGTAAAAGTCTTAACCGTAATCCGCAGCGCCGATTGCCCTTTATAAATCCTTCTCATACAATTCCTTTCCACCATGGATGGCGGTGTAATAAATGCTTTAGTTGGAGTTTTGAAAAAACTCCAACATTAAAAAATACCAAGGAGGGCATTTTTTAATGAATACGGCTGTCAATTTCAATTTCCCGGCATACCGGCGATTTCAAAACAATATCCTCATTGGATTTTAGAAAACGTTTTAGAATGAAGTCCCGAACAAAGCCAACCGTAATCAAACGGATAACCATAAAAAGCGACCGCAAGGGGTTGTCTTCGGTGTATGCCGTATCCTCTTGCTTACGGTAGTAATCCGCCGCATGGTCCGTTTCCGCTATGCTTCCCGCTTCCACAAAAAGCCCCCGGAAATAATCCCCCAGGTGTCCCGCACTGTCCAAAGTAGCAGCCCACTCCGCTATGTTCCGGGCAAGGGTAATCAATGTATTGTTTGTATCGCTGGATTGTAATGTCGTTAAAATTGATCTGAAAAATCCCCGGCCCCAGGTAATACCGTCATTGCTACCACCGGTAGTTAAAACCGTCCGCTTGTTTCCGGCGTTTCGGATAGTGTCAGTATAAGCCCGTGCCGTTTCCGTAACCGTCCTCAAAAAGTCCCGGCAATACCCCAAGGGATTGAGTATCTTTATTGTTTCGCTTATATTCCGATAAAATCCCCGCAGCCATGACAGCCCGGCAGTTCCCCGCACTTGCGCCGTATGCGTCCGGTAATAACTCGACCCATGCCCCAGGGCCGTAGTATTCCGCCCGTTCATTGCCAAAGTCTTTTTATAAGTCGCTGTCAGTTTCCGGGTGTCAGAAAGATTAACCCCCTGAGTAAGTGTCCGGGTATAATTAAAACTGGATGATTCAAAGGTAAAGTACCAACTTAAAATATAATTGTCAAAAGTTTCATCGCCATTATGAATAAAATCAGGAAGTTCATATCCTTCCGGTTCAGTCCAGTACCATTCTCCTGTTTCATCATCATAAACTTCCTCTTCTTCTGTTGTCCAAACCATTTCTGGCCAATTCCGGTAATATTCTCCACCATAATCATACTTTGTCCAAACACCCCATCCATACCCGCCAAACCAAACATTACTTCCGGCTTCAATTTGTCCATTAATTTCAAAATTGACATTTTTCCAAAGCGGATTACTCCAGATATAACCGCTTCTATCTGCGTTATATTCCCAAAGTTTTGTCCGCATTATTTGTTCATTTTTTGAACGGATGGTTCCCGGTTTATTATTAACATTATCAAAAACCCGTGGAGAATAATCACCAATACTAAAATTGGTATCATAACAGTAGAAATGAGCAGAGCAAGTACCCTGTATTTTTTCAGGAGCAATAAAACGATTGACCCCAAATTGATATATCATTCTAACAGGAATTCCACCGTACATTCCATCAGGAGTAAGGCTCCCAACCGTTGAAGTCCCAATCACCGGGTCAACAATAACCGGATAAACCGCATAAGCAAGCCACGTTTCCGGTATGGTAATAATAAGCCGGTCCCCAACAATAGACAGATCCCCCCAAACCCACCGCCCCCGGCTGTCAATGATTTTGGGCCGGTGAATATGGCAGAGTTTCCCCGTACCTTCCCCTATAAACGTTGCCTTTTTATAAACCGCATAACTCCCGGCAAGGAAGGGATCGCGCAACCAGTCAGGCTGCCGGAAAAAATCAAACCGTTCCGCACCGTCCAAAGTCAGGATAACCGTATTGGTGTCAGGCTCTTTGTTCAAAATACAATCGTACTCAAACTTGTCTTGCCCCAGGATGGTAAATCTATGGCTTCGCTTACGCCCCTTATAGAGCAGTTGCCGCCTATCCCCCTGCAATGAGAACCCCTCCCCATCATCAGGAAGAAACCGCAGACCGCCGCTGCCCCAACGGGAAAGCCCCCATGAAGGAGCCTCCCCGCCGAGGTGTACCATCATGGGGAAATCATTTGAGGATTGTATAAACCGGGGGCCGCCCGTTATTGGCCGAGTATGGTAATTTCCCATAGTATTTGCAGCGTATCGCTGGAAGTAACATTGACCACCGGCGTAATCTGTGCGTAAGCCAGACAGTTAGAGGAGCCAGAATTGCCATTGAGCAAGCAGGCTTCGTTAATACCGTTCACATTGAGCGCCCCCGCCGCAAAGGTAGCCCGGTACGTCAAGGTTGTATCCCCGGTACTTCCCCAGGCCGCCTTTAGTGCAGGGTATCCGCTGTCCAGCGCCTTCATGCTCCCTGTCGGCGTATTGCACCGGGTATTTGTTTTAACGCTATTCCCCGTCCATCCCGTTCCCACCTGAATGTACCCCGTTGAACTGGTTACTTTCGCCTTATTGGGGCTTGCCAACAAAGCGTCTGCAATCATGGCGTCCCCTTCCCGTGTAACAATATTGTGGAACCGCTGTTCATAAGGCCGCCCCCGGAGCCGGAGAAGCCGCCCAAACCAGCCCGGCGCCCGCCCTTTGATATTCCCGTCCTTATCAAGAACCCGTACCGTAACCATTCCCTTAACCCGAATTCTGTCCCGCATTATCTGCCCCCTTGAATAATCAAAACTCCCCCGGCCCCAATAACTAACCCCGAAAAAAAGCAAATCACACCGGTAATAACAGCGTTCTTAACCCCCCGGCTTTTAGCGTCCCGGTAGTCCCGTTCCCACCGTTGCGCCTCCCGGAGCGCCGCTGCTTCCCGTTCAATACCTGCCAAGGCCGCCGCCTTAGCCGCTTCTGCCGCAGCCCGCTCTATGGCTTCCTCCGCCGCCTCCGTTAAATCTTCAATCAGCGTGTCCACCTCTAATTCGGTGTAAAAATGCTCCGCATTTTTACTCGGCAATTCGGCGTTGCCGAATTGCACGTATAGCCTCGTCCCGCTTTCGGTTAAATTCTTCGTTTGCGCTGTCGGCGGCTCCCCGTACACCGGGGGTATCCAAAAACTCATAAGGATCACGACCGCTATAATCCTCCCGCATTTCCTGAATTTCATTTTGCTTCTCCAATGCTTCATAAATTTTCCGATCCCGCTCATAAAAAAATCGGAACCCCGCAATAACCAACACCAGGGTAAGCATAGCCCCCGCCACGGTAATGACCCCTTTCCAAAAACTATTCATTGCCTATTCCTTTCCAGTGAGAAAGCACTTTAAGACCAACAATTCCAAAGAGGACTGCAATCATAACTGCAAACCAAATCCAATCCCGGATTAAGCCTTTTACTAAAAGCCACGTTGCAAGGTACAAGCAGAAAGGCTTGAACCCAAGCATTTTGGATGGCAAAGAAATAAGCCGCTTCCCCAAAATTACAAACAGTTCCTTTGCCGAATGTTCCCAACTCGGCTTATCGCTAATCTGAATACCATCGCTATCACTCATACCATCACCTTCAAGCCATACTGGAAAAGTTTTTGCAAACTTTCCTGACAAGCCAGTAATTATCCCGGTGATTTCTTTCGCCCTTTGACTCACTGCAAAAACAAAGCCGGTTGTTTTTGGTTGACCTTTTCGACACCTTGCAATGCAGACAATCAAAACAGGATTTTTCTTTTTTCTTTGCCATCCTATGCCCCCATATCAAAGTAATGACTCAACACGCCATCCAGCCCGTACCGGGTATTCCCCTCCCGCGCCAGTTTTTCCAAAGCCCCCCGGTCAAGCCCCCGGATTGCCACTTCATACCCGTTCCGTTGAAAGTAATCCGATACATCCGTAAGGCGCCGCACCCGTGCGTAAGGTTCCTGGGAATTCAAAATAACCCCATCGTCCAGAAAACCCGCCACATGGGTACAGGTCCCCGCAGAGACGTACCCATCCCCATGTTTCCCGCTTTTCCTGGTGATGAAAAAAGCCGCCCGTATATCCGTAGGCCGGGGATTTATCCGGGTAAACACCCGCTTGTATAAATCATCCGCAGTGGTCCGTATCAAAAGCCCCATAGCCGCATACAGGGCCAGACACACCGCCCCCGAACAATCGGACGCTTCCGGGTTTTCCTTCCCCCACCCGTAGGGGCTTCCGAATTGCAGTAAAAGAAAATAAATGAATTTATCCAGTTCATTCATCTTCTCGAATTGCTTCTTTTCGTTTTCCATCAGCCCGTCCCACTTGATAACCATCATTTATCCCCCTTCAAAAAATTCACGATGATGTTCACCGCCAACATCCCCGTGGAAAGGATCAGGGCCAGCGTAGCCTTAAAATTGCCGCTCCGGTCCCCGTCCTTTTTTTCCAGTTTTTCAACCCGCCCCATGACGTGTTCCTTGAATTCCCGCAGCTCCCCTTTGAGTTCCCGCATTTCCGCCGTATTCTCAATCAGGAGCCGCCTGTCCTCATTCGTCATACTGTTACCCCCTGTATTTCCGCTTTTACTTTTCATAAGTCCTCCGTAATCCGAAACGTCGCCACAAAAGCGGCGTCACGTTTGTATCGCAATGAAAGGGCGTTGATAATACCCCTCAATGTTTCCGCCTTAGTCTCAATTTCAACCTTCGCCCCAATCCGGGCATGAAATAATGCCCGGTGAGTTTTCAGGGTAAACTCCCGCTTTTCTTGTAACCGTTCCGCCAGTTCCCGTATCGTCCAATCCTCATAGTGGGGCCGACCATCTATTTCATCCTCTGAAAAGTAAGAGCCGGTAACATTCAGAGCCGCAGTCCCGTATTGGGCTACTGCCCCGGTATCCCTTAAAAAACAGGAACGGTTAAGGTCAAGCACAATAGGCCGCCCATAGATAACGGCCCGGTATAAGTCTCCGTCAGTTTCTGTATTCAGGGTGATGATTGCTTTTTCATGGTGGGTAGTAACGTCATAAGCGGAATAGGAAAACAGTCCGCCCTCATAATCCAGCCGTTCCGTGGCTTCCTCTTGGGTGTCTATCTGGTCAGCGTAGATTACCGCTCGTTCCGTACCCTTACTGTCTTTAATCCGGTAATGGGCTTCGTATCCTTCATTTTGAATGTCCCGCAGGGCCGTGGAGCGGAATGGATAAACCGGCGTAAGGTCCGTATCATACAAAACTGGAGGATCGTCATAGCGCCATATCGCTTGCTTTTCCAAAGCAACCGGAATATTAATTTTGAGCCTAACCGTATTCCGGTACAGTTCCGCCCGTGCCGTTTCCCGTAAGTAGAAAATATGTTCCCCGGAAAAGGTATAGGAAATATCGTCAACGTTTTCCTGTTCCACTTGATAGGGTGAATGGGCAAAGACCAAAGGCTTTTCCGGCGCACACTCTAAATGCGCCCTATAGGTTTTTGCCAGTTCCGAAAGTGCCGCCCAGATATTTTTTGTCAATTTCGCGTAGGGCAGCGTAACCGGAATGGTAGCGCAGTCTATGTCCCCGCTTTCAATCCATGCCCGTTTTGCAATCAGGTGAACAAGGGACCGCTCCGGTTGTGTCTTATCGCAGATAACCACATAGGTAAAAATCGCCGGTTGCGTCCAATCCCTGCTTTCATCGGTTTTCCGCAGCAACGCCGAACGGTCATGTAAGCCAATCCGCAAAGTCCGCCGCTGCCCCGGCCCCCGAATGTCCTGCAGCCCGTTATCATCAACGTATAAGACAAGCCTTTGAAAATAGGGCAGTCCTTCGCCAAGAGAAAAACTAATCCGTACTTCTTTACCGGCCCCCTTCCCGCCATTCCCTCCGCAGGCATACACCCCGTAGGTGTTATCGAGTAACACTTCCCCCCGTGCCGTAGTTCCCCCGGCAGTTTCCTTCAAACCGAAAAACGAGGCTTCAATTATATCCTGCTCAAAAACACTTTCATAAAAGCCCGTCCCCGACCAATCAAGG
>BNVE01000141.1 GCA_025997875.1 Spirochaetia bacterium | reverse complement strand
AGGGTACCGTATCCGTTATAAACCCTTGGCATGGTTTTATAACCCATATATACACGGCGGCCGGGCTTGGATACCTTTTCGATACCGTGAATGATCGGGGTGGTTTCCTCATCGTATTTAAGGAACACCCTTATCACATTGGCCCCATCCTGATTTGCCTTCTTGAAATTTTTGATATACCCCTCGGTTTTCAAAATCTTGACGATTTCAAGCTTCAACTTGGAGGTAGGGATATCAACTTTTTCATGCTTTGCCATTCCGGCGTTCCGGATCTTGGTCAGCATGTCCGCTACGGGATCAGAAATGCTCATCCTATACTCCTACCTTACCAGCTTGATTTAGTGACACCGGGAATAAGCCCTTCGCTCGCAAGTTTGCGGAAGCAAAGACGGCACATCTCATATTTCCGCAGATAGCCCCTGGCCCTTCCGCAGATCCGGCAGCGGTTCACTTTTCTGGTTTTATATTTAGGCGTCCGCAGCGCCTTTATGATCATCGCCTTTCTTGCCATTCACAATCCCCCTTATTTCCTGAAGGGCATGCCGAACTTGCCCAGGAAGGCCTTGGCCTCCGCATCGGTCTTCGCCGTCGTTACGATGGCGATGTTAAGTCCGGATACGCGTTCTATTTTATCAAAGTCAATTTCCGGAAAAATAATCTGCTCAATGATACCCAGGGAGTAATTCCCATGCCCGTCAAAGGCATTCTGGTTGATTCCCCGAAAGTCCTTAACACGGGGCAGTGCCACATTCACCAGCCGGTCCAGGAACTCGTACATCATGGCCCCCCGAAGGGTTACCTTGACGCCGATTTCCTGTCCTTCCCGGATTTTGAAGTTGGCGATACTCTTGCGGGCCTTGGTCTTAACGGCCTTCTGCCCGGTGATCAGGGTAAGATCGTCAACTGCGGCGTCCAGCAGTTTCTTGTTCTGCAATGCTTCACCCACACCCATGCTGACTATGATCTTCTCAAGCCGGGGTATCTGCATCGTAGAGGTGTAGCCTAACTCCTTGAATAACTCAGGGGCTATCTGCTCCTTGTATGTCTTTTTGAGCCTCGGTTCATAATTCTTCATCACAGAGCCTCTCCGCATTTCTTACAGACCCTGGTCTTGGTTACCTTTGAATCGGCGCCGCCGCTATTTGTGGCGCCGGTTTCCAGTTTATACCCTATCCGGGTAGGCCCGCATTTTTTACACACAATCATCAGATTCGAGCTGTGGATCCCCGCTTCTATCTCAACAATACCGCCCCGATCCTGCTGGTTCCGGCGCTTCTTCGCCTTCTTGACGATGTTCGCCCCTTCCACAACGACCCGGTCCTTGTCACGGATGAGCTTTAAAATACGCCCCCGTTTGCCCTTGTCCTTGCCTGCAATGATCTGGACGGTATCATCTTTTTTCAGCTTGTATTTATGCTGCGCTTGTACTGCCATATTTACCGCTCCTTATAGTATGAAACCTGGAAGGTTTCATAATACCTCCGGGGCCAGGGACACAATTTTCATGTAGTCCTTTTCCCGTAATTCCCGGGCTACGGGCCCAAAGATACGTTTACCCTTGGGATTTAACGCCGCATCGATGATCACGCAGGCGTTATCATCAAAACGGATATAGGTGCCATCGGGGCGGCGGTATTCCTTGTGGGTCCGCACCACCACGGCCTTTTCTACAGAACCTTTCTTTATGGTAGAAGTGGGTAAAGCATCCTTTACCGCTACCACAATAATATCCCCAATGCTTGCGTACTTCCGTTTGGATCCGCCCAAGACCTTAATACACTGTACTGTCTTGGCTCCCGAATTGTCCGCCACATTCAGGAAACTTTCCACTTGAACCATTTTCCCTACACTCCCTATTGTGCGCGTTCAACAATCGCCGCAAGCTTCCAGCACTTCTCCTTGCTGACAGGACGGCATTCTACAACACGGACCCGGTCCCCAATTTTCGCGTCATTGGTTTCGTCATGGGCCTTAAGCTTCTTAATCCGCCGTACATACTTTTTGTACAGGGGATGCAGGGTGGTCGTTTCAACCGCAACCACAATGGTCTTATCCATTTTGTCGCTCTTCACGATCCCCACAAATTCTTTCTTTCCGCTCTTCGCTTTAACAGCAACATCTTGCGCCGCAACCGCTGCCTCTTGTACCTGATCTGACATTATTTAGCCTCCGTTGGGAGCTGCGCTGGATGAGCCGCAGACTGTTCTGCTATCTGCTTCCTGACCAGCTCTTTTGCTTCGGTAAGGACCTGCGCATGGATCATGGTATTGAGCCGCGCGATCTGACGGCGCAGGCTGCGCTTCTGAAGCGGGTTATCCACATGACCGATAACGGTCTGGAAACGAAATTCCATATACTTCTTGTTCAGTTCATCCCGTTTTGCCTTAAGCTCCGGAAAGCTCAAATTCTTGAAAGAATTCTTCATCTTCTTAAGCTCCCAGTTCCATATCGGCACGGGCCACAAACTTGGTCTTAATGGGGAGCTTGGAACCCGCAAGGGTCATGGCTTCCTGGGCAATGGCTTTCTCAATGCCCCCAAGTTCAAACATCACCGTCCCGGGTTTTACCACCGCGACCCAGTATTCCGGCGCTCCCTTTCCTTTACCCATGCGGGTTTCCGCAGGCTTCTTTGAATAGGGCTTATCCGGGTAAATACGAATCCAAATCTTTCCGCCCCGCTTGATATGCCGGTTCAGGGCAATACGGGCCGCTTCTATCTGCCTATTGGTAATCCACATCCGGTCCATGGCAACCAGGGCATAATCGCCGAATGCCACAGAGTTACACCGGGTTGCGTTGCCGGGCATGGTTCCCCGCTGCTGCTTGCGGTGTTTTATACGTTTCGGGCTTAACATATCCTAGCTCCTCGCGGGAACACGATCCCGCCGCTTGCGGACCAATGCGCCCGCGTCTTCCTTCTGCTCTTTACCGTACTTCATCCCGTTATAGACCCACACTTTTACACCGATTGAACCAAAAGTGGTATGGGCTTCCGCAAAACCGTAATCAATATCCGCACGCAGGGTGTGGAGGGGAATGCGGCCTTCCTTGGATTCCTCTGTCCGGGACATTTCAGCGCCCCCGAGGCGGCCGGAAAGCCGGATCTTGACGCCCTGGGCATTGCCCTTCTTGATGGCGTTGGTGATGGCCTGCTTCATGGTCCGCCTGAAGGAGGACCGGGCCAAAAGCTGCCGGGCCACATTCTGGGCGATGATATGGGCGTTGTTATCGGCGTTGCGGACTTCCTTGATCTTGATCTGGACCTTCTTGGTCACAAACTTCTGAAGTTCCGCGCCGATCTTTTCAATGTTGGCGCCCTTGACTCCGATGATGACTCCGGGACGGGCGGTATGGATGGTAATGGTGATCCGCTGGGGATGCCGGATAATTTCCAGCTCCGCAATGTCGGCGCCCTTAGTCTCAGGCATATCCAGAATAAAGGCCCGGAGCTTAAGGTCCTCGTGGAGGGTGTCCGCATATTCCCGCGGATCCACGTACCACCGGGAAGCCCAGGTCTTGTTGATACCAAGCCGTAATCCAATCGGATTTACTTTCTGTCCCACCTTATTCCCCCGCCTTTACACTCGAATCATTGATTCGCGAAGTTTCGTCAACTACCACGGTGATGTGGCACATTCTTTTAAGGAGCGTATCCGCCCGGCCCCGTGCGCGGAACCAAACCCGTTTCATCCGGGGGCCTTCGTCAACCAACACATCCCGCACGTAGAGCATATCCTCATCAAGCTGCTTGTTTTGGCCAAGCGCATTGGATGCGGCGGATTTTACCGTCTTACGGAGAAGCCGGGCGCCCTTGTGGGGCATGTTTTCAAGCAGGGACATCGCCTCCGGATAGGGCTTGCGCCGAATCAGGTTGGCCACGGGCCGGATCTTGAAAGGTGAAGCGATAAGATACTTGGTTATCGCCTTGTAGCCGGACTTCGCTTGCTTCGTTGCCATATACCTACCTACTATTTCGCGGCTTTCTTGTCCGAACCGCCGTGTCCCCGGAAAATCCGGGTGGGGGCGAACTCGCCAAGCTTATGACCGACAAGGTTTTCCGTAATGTATACGGGAACCCAGTTTTTGCCATTATAGACAGAGATCGTTCCGCCCACCATTTCGGGAATGATGGTAGAACAGCGGGAATAGGTTTTAACCATCTTCCTGTCCCCGGCCTTACTGATTTCCAGCACCTTCTTGTAGAGGCTCTTCTCAATGAAGGGACCCTTTTTAATGGACCTTGACACCCTCTGCTCTCCTATTTCTTCTTGCCGCGGCTTACGATAAACCGGGACGAAGGCTTGTGCTTGCTGCGGGTTTTGAACCCCTTGGTCGGCTGCCCCCAGGGGCTGACCGGATGAATACCCTTGTTCTTTCCTTCACCGCCCCCATGGGGGTGATCCACCGGGTTCATGGCCATACCGCGTACCGTGGGCCGTACCCCGAGCCAGCGTTTCCGCCCGGCCTTACCGAGGGACACGTTCATGTGATCCTCGTTACCCACGGTTCCGATGGTGGCATAACATTTTTTGAACACCATGCGCATCTCCCCCGAGGGCAGTTTGAGGGTAACATAGTCCCCTTCCTTGGCGGCAACCAAGGCCCCGGAACCGGCGGAACGGGCCATCTGCCCTCCCCGTCCCAGGGTCAGTTCGATATTGTGAACCGTGAAGCCAAGGGGAATATTTTCCAAAGGCAGGGCATTTCCCGCCTCAATGGCCGCATCGGGACCGCTTTTGATTTCAACACCTACCACCAGGCCCTTGGGGGCGATGATGTAGCGCTTGTCCCCGTCAACGTAGTTGATCAGGGCGATATTGGCGCTGCGGTTCGGATCGTATTCAATGGTGGCAACCTTGCCGGGTATGCCGATCTTGTCCCGCTTGAAATCGATGGTCCGATAGAGCCGCTTGTGACCGCCGCCCTTGTGCCGGACGCTGATGCGGCCGTTGGAATCCCGGCCGCCCTTGTCCGAGCGGCCCTTGGTAAGAGACTTCTCCGGGGCCGCATGTTTGGTAAGCTCGGAGTAATCAAGACTGGTCCATTCCCGCATCCCCGCAGTGATGGGCTTATATGTTTTAATTCCCATTTAAATCCCCTACACCCCTTCAAAGAGGCTGATCTTCTCATCCTTGGGCAGCCTGATGATTGCCTTTTTCCAGGTCGAGGTATAACCGGACCGGTACCGCTGCCGCTTGGGCTTGCCGCCAACCACCATTGTTGTACAGGAAATGGGGTGGACGTTGAAAAGCCGGCGAACCGCTTCCTTGATCTGTATTTTTGTAGCCGCAGGATCAACCTTGAATACATATTTTCCTTCTTCACGAAGGATATTTGCCTTCTCGGAAAGCACCGGCTCAATCAGAATGTTTTCATAGGTCATTTTCCGGCCTCCTGTGAAGCACCCTTATCGGCGTTGTAAAAGGCGCTGAGGTTTTTGGCGGCGCTTTCCAGCATCAGAACCCGGCGTCCGTAAAAAAGGTCGTGGGCCCGCAGCCGATTGTAGGAAAGGAAACTGAGCCAGGGGATATTAGCGCCCGCCCGTTTAATGACGGCATCGTTATCCTTGAGAACCACCACGGTCCGTTCGCCGGGCCCCTGGCCTTGGTCAAAGTTCTTGAGGAGTCCCACCAGATCCTTTGTTTTTCCCGATTCGATTGAAAAATCTTCGATTATTTTTAAATTATCGTTCTGTACTTTTAAACTTAAAATGCTCTTTATTGCCAGTTGTTTTGCCTTACGGGGCATGGAATAGGAATAATCCTTGGGTTTGGGCCCGAAGATCGTTCCCCCGCCTACCATGAGGGGGGATTTTTTATCACCCCGCCGGGCGCGGCCGGTTCCCTTCTGTTTAAAGGGCTTGGCATTGGAGCCGTTGATTTCACCGCGGCCTTTGGTACTGGCGGTTCCCAGCCGTTTATTGGCCAGCTCATTGTTTATGGCATACCAGATCACGTCTTCGTTAACAGGAAGGCCAAAAACGGCTTCATCCAGGTCAATGCTTCTGAGTTCCTTGCCATCGATAGAATATACGGTTCGATTCATTTTTATGCCCTTACTTCTTTACCGCGGCCCGGACAAACACAAGCCTCTTGTTCACGCCAGGAACGGCGCCCCGCACCATGATGAGCTGCTTTTCAGTGTCAATCTTGACAACCTTAAGACTCAAAACCGTTACATGCTCCCGGCCCATGCGGCCCGGCAGCTTCATATTCTTAAAGGTACGGCCAGGATAGGTTGACTGACCGGTGGAACCGGGTTCCCGATGAAATTTGGAACCGTGGGAACGGCGTCCGCCGCTGAAACCCCAGCGCTTGATAACACCCTGAAAGCCCTTACCTTTGGAAATCCCCGAAACGTCCACATAACGGACGCCCTCAAGGACTTCCACACCCAAGGAATCCCCAACGGCGACTTCCTTTTCAAAATCCCTGAATTCCCGCAGCTCTTTTTTGGGGGTGATATTCTCGGGAAACTGCCCCGCATAGGGCTTGGTCACCAGGTTCTTCTTTTCTTCGTCCACACCGACAAGTACGGCCTTGTAACCGTCTTTTTCTTCTGTTTTTTGGGCGATGACGATATTCGGATCAACCCGCATCACCGTTACCGGTACCAGGTTGCCCTCTTCATCAAAGACCTGCGTCATGCCCACTTTCTTGGCCAAAAGACCTAACATCACTTACTCCATGGTTATTACTATAACTAGGTTATTACTATAACCTAGTTACTACTGTAACCGGATTGCCTTGGCAATCGCACCGCTATTGCGGTAAGGCACGTTATCCCCCGGTCTTTATGACCGCGGTCTTGGGACCGTCTACCTTAAGAAAATCCAACGGATTTTACTGTTTTATCTCTACATCCACGCCTGCGGGAAGTTCAAGTTTCATTAAAGAATCCATCACTTCCGGGGAGGGGTTAATAATATCAATCAACCGTTTATGGGTCCGCATCTCAAACTGTTCGCGGGCCTTCTTGTTCACATGGGGTGAACGAAGCACCGTTACCTTATTGATACGGGTCGGAAGCGGGATAGGGCCGGTGACCTTTGCCCCCGCTTTCTGCACCGTCTGAACGATAGATTTCGCGCTCTGATCGATCAACTCAACATCGAAACCGCGCAAACGCACGCGAATTCGTTCCTTAGCCATTATTCCTCCAGATAACGGAGACAGATCCCCGATTCTTTGTCAAAAATCTGCCCCCGTCTATCAAACTAACGGGCGCTATTCAATAATCTCAATAACCTGTCCGGAAGCGACTGTCTTGCCGCCCTCACGGATAGCAAAACGAAGTCCCTTTTCCATGGCGATGGGGTGGATCAGTTCGCCGATTATTTCGGTATTGTCACCGGGCATAACCATTTCTTTCCCCTCGGGAAGTTCAACCGTACCGGTAATGTCGGTGGTACGGAAGTAGAACTGGGGCCGATAACCCTTGAAGAAGGGACTGTGCCGCCCGCCTTCCGCCTGGGACAGACAGTAGATCTGGCCCTTGAACTTGAGATGGGGGGTGATGGAACCGGGCTTGGCAAGGACCTGTCCCCGTTCAACATCGGATTTTTCAATACCCCGGAGCAGGGCCCCGATATTATCACCGGCCTGACCTTCATCAAGGAGCTTGTTGAACATTTCAATGCCCGTAACAACGGTCTTCTTGGTGGGTTTAATACCGACGATTTCAACTTCTTCGTTCAGCTTTATCTTACCCCGTTCAACCTTGCCGGTAACAACGGTACCGCGGCCGGAAATGGTGAACACGTCCTCAATAGGCATAAGGAAGGGTTTATCATCATCACGAACCGGATCGGGGAAGTAGCTGTCCATGGCTTCCAGCAGTTCCTTGACGCTCGCCGCGGATTCGACCGAATCAGGATTGGGATCGGTGGATTCGAGCAATTCGGACATGGCCTTGAAGGCGGAACCTTTGATGATGGGGATTTCATTGCCGGGGAAGCCGTTGGCGGTGAGCACGTCCTTGATCTCTTCTTCAACCAGTTCAAGGAGTTCGGGATCATCGACCAGGTCAACCTTGTTGAGGTACACGATCATGTTAGGAACGCCGACCTGACGGGCCAGGATGATGTGCTCACGGGTCTGGGGCATAACCGAGTCGGGGGCGGAAACCACCAGGATGGCGCCGTCCATCTGGGCAGCGCCGGTGATCATGTTCTTGATATAGTCGGCATGTCCGGGGCAGTCGATGTGGGCATAGTGCCGTTTATCGGACTGATACTCCAGGTGCCGGGTATTAATGGTAATACCACGGGCCTTCTCTTCCGGCGCATTGTCGATTTCGTCAAACTTCATCACCTTGTCGCCGTATTTTTTGGCGCAATACATGGTGATAGCAGCGGAAAGGGTGGTTTTTCCATGGTCAACGTGACCAATGGTTCCGACATTCATGTGGATTTTATTCCTGTTGAATTTATCCTTAGCCATTTAGTGTCCTCCTTAAGCTTTGGGCACACATATAAAGTTTCTCTTACTATAAAACAAAAACCCGTGGAATAACATTCCAGCGGAAAAGCAGCGTTAATCAATTATGAGTTAAGGGGGAAAAACAGTGAAAAAATGAAGATTTTAAGGTAAATACCAAAAAAATCTATTTTTACACATGTCCCGTTCCACCTATCTCATCCCGACCGATCCAACAGGACCGGCAACGCTTTCGTGATTAACAAGGGATTAAATCCCCTATTAATTGATGATCGGTTTGGACCATCGAGACCCCGCATCAGGGGTGTTATTGCCGACGAAATAGATTGTCCCTCTAAACCTCCCCGACATCGAACCCGAAGGCCCGTCCCGCAATGCGGTTATCATCCGGCCAAGCCGGATACTATTTCAAAAAACCATTCCAGACCTTTTGGTCAGAATCTACCTCAATTCGTGGAGAATCTGATTATATCAAATTCTCCTTAAATGAAAACCCCCGAGGCTTTCACTCACCAACGATAATGGGCGAATGCCTTATTGGCCTCGGCCATCTTGTGGGTATCTTCCTTTTTCTTAAAGGCGGTACCGGTATTATTATACGCATCCAGGAGCTCCGCTGCAAGACGGTCCCCCATGCCATGGCCCGATCTGGCCCTGGCGGCGTTGATAATCCACCGCATACCCAAAGCTTCCCGCCGGGATTCCCGGATTTCCACCGGGACCTGGTAGGTAGCGCCCCCGACCCGCCGGGATTTTACCTCGACCTGGGGTTTTACATTGTCAATGGCCTTGAGGAATACCTCCAAAGGCTCCTTATCGGCCTTTGACTGGAGAACCCCCAGGGCTTCATGGACTATACGCAGTCCAATGGACCTTTTGCCCTGCCACATCATGCGGTTTACAAACTTGGAAACCACCACGCTGTTATATTTGGGATCCGGAAGTATACCCCGGTCCTCGGTCTTCTTTTTACGTCCCATCTTCCTGTTCCTTAAGCCTTCGGCCGCTTGGCGCCATACTTTGAACGGCTCCGCTTGCGGTCTTCAACGCCCAGGGTATCCTTGGCGCCCCGGATAATGTGATAACGGACACCGGGGAGGTCCTTAACCCGTCCACCGCGCACCAAGACCACCGAATGTTCCTGCAAATTGTGGCCGATACCGGGGATATAGGCGGTTACTTCAGTCCCATGGGAAAGCCGCACACGGGCAACCTTCCGGAGCGCCGAATTGGGCTTCTTGGGGGTAACCGTCATAACACGGGTACAAACCCCGCGCTTTTGAGGGCAAGATTGGAGAGCCGGAGACTTCGTCTTGGAGGTAACCTGCTGCCTGCCGAAACGAACCAACTGATTAATTGTAGGCATGAACTAAAAACTCCCTTATAAACACCGTCAACAAATTACCTTGGCACTTCTATAGCGCAGGGAAACAAACTCTATCAAATATAATAATTTTGATCAAGTGGTTTCCACAAAAATTTGGCAATTTTCCTTAGGAACTTTCGAATATTACCCGATTTTCTCCGCTTGGGCAGTGGCGTTACCTGCCCCTGCTTTGGGCCGCTATTCCCCTTATTAATTGTTTCTTCTTTATTAAGGTTCCCCTGCGGACCCTCCTGGGGGATTCCGCTTCGGCGCTGCCCCTCAAGGCCCTTTTCAGCAAAAAAGTGTTCTGGCTCTTCTTCCTGGTGATGATTTGTTCCGGCGCTTCGGAACAGGCCATGTCCCAATGGGCTTCTTTCTTTGCCGAGGCCGGTTTGGGGGTTTCCAAGACCCTGGGGGATCTCCTGGGGCCCTGTGCGTTTGCCATCCTCATGGGCGCCGCCCGGACGATCTTTGGCCTCCAGGGCCCCGGCGTCAAAATTGAAAAGGCCCTGCTGGTCTCCAGCGTCCTCTGTGTGCTCTGCTACCTGCTTGCGGTCTTTGCCCCCAGCCCCCTCCTATCCCTGTTGGGCTGCGCCTTTTGCGGCATGACCGTAGCGGTAATGTGGCCCGGGACCTTTAGCCTGGCTTCCCGGTTCTTTCCCCTGGGGGGCACCGCCATGTTTGCCCTGCTGGCCCTGGCGGGGGATGTGGGCTGCGCCGCCGGTCCCGCCCTGGTGGGGCTCATCATGAACCGCTTTACCTTTAACCGGGGG
>BNVE01000140.1 GCA_025997875.1 Spirochaetia bacterium | reverse complement strand
AAAGGATGTGTGCTCCTCCCCCAAGCTTTTCGCAGCTTACCACGGCCTTCTTCGCCTTAATACTCCAAGGCATCCACCATAAACCCTTCTCTCGCTTGACCATATTATTGTTCTTGCAAATACCCCCCAAACTCTCGTCCAGGACAGATACTTGCCCCTGGAGTTTTGCTCCTGCAAAACTCCTTAATTAAAAACTCGCCAGAGTTTTTAATCATACACCCTTCCCTATGCGTGTCAAATAACGCTTGTGATTACATTGCTGTAATCACCTATGGGCCAGAATAGAGTTGAACTATTGACCCCTGCCTTATCAGAGCAGTGCTCTAACCAACTGAGCTACTGGCCCAAAAAAAGGGAGAGGGAGAAGGGATGAAACTCCTACGGAGTTTCATCTTGGAGTTTGCTTACGCAAACTCCGGGAAAGATTCTAGGAGGAAGATTGAAAACCCTTGCGAGTTTTCAATTAAGGAGTTTCTTTTCAGAAACTCCCGACAGGCTCTCTTTCAAGAAACCTGTTGGTAAGGCTTTTCAGCCCCATCAGTCAGGGCTCCCCAACTGACTTTCTTCGCCATAACCTGCAAACAAGTTTGCTTTCAGGCCATCGCTGTTTGTTTACAACAATCCTTAACAGACTGTTGCCGGAGTTTCCGTTTACGGAAACTCCAAGCTAAACCCCGCCAGGGGTTTAGCACCTTTCACAGTGAAAGGAGGTGATCCAGCCGCACTTTCCAGTACGGCTACCTTGTTACGACTTCACCCTCCTCACTAAACGTACCTTCGACAGCGCGCTCCTTGCGGTTACGCTACCGGCTTCGGGTACCTCCAACTCGGATGGTGTGACGGGCGGTGTGTACAAGGCCCGGGAACGTATTCACCGCGCCATGCTGATGCGCGATTACTAGCGATTCCAACTTCATGAAGTCGAGTTTCAGACTTCAATCCGAACTACGGAAGGCTTTTGGTGCTTCGCTCTTGCCTCGCGGCTTCGCGTCACTTTGTACCTCCCATTGTAGCACGTGTGTAGCCCTGGTCGTAAGGGCCATGATGACTTGACGTCATCCCCACCTTCCTCCAGTTTATCACTGGCAGTTCCGCCAGAGTCCTCAGCGTTACCTGTTAGTAACTGGCAGTAGGGGTTGCGCTCGTTGCGGGACTTAACCCAACACCTCACGGCACGAGCTGACGACAGCCATGCAGCACCTGTGAAAAGACGCCTTGCGGCGCTGTTACATCTCTGCAACATTCCTCTCCATGTCAAACCCAGGTAAGGTTCCTCGCGTATCATCGAATTAAACCACATGCTCCACCGCTTGTGCGGGCCCCCGTCAATTCCTTTGAGTTTCACCCTTGCGGGCATACTCCCCAGGCGGTACACTTATCACGTTCGCTTCGGCACTGAACCGCTCGGCCCAACACCTAGTGTACATCGTTTATAGTGCGGACTACCAGGGTATCTAATCCTGTTTGCTCCCCGCACTTTCGTGCCTCAGCGTCAGTCATTGGCTAGAAGTTCGCCTTCGCCACCGGTGTTCTTCCGCATATCTACAGATTTCACCCCTACACGCGGAATTCCAACTCCCCCTCCATGACTCTAGTTACACAGTTCCCATGGCAGTGACAGGGTTGAGCCCTGCCATTTCACCACAGGCTTACATAACCGCCTACGCACCCTTTACGCCCAATAATTCCGAACAACGCTCGCCCCTTACGTGTTACCGCGGCTGCTGGCACGTAATTAGCCGGGGCTTATTCTTTGCCTAACGTCATCACGAGGGCATTCCCTCCCCCGCTTATTCTTCAGCAAAAAAAGTACTTTACAACCTTTCGGCCTTCGTCATACACGCGGCGTCGCTCCGTCAGACTTTCGTCCATTGCGGAATATTCTTAGCTGCTGCCTCCCGTAGGAGTCTGGGCCGTATCTCAGTCCCAGTGTGGCCGTTCACCCTCTCAGGCCGGCTACCCATCTTCGCCTTGGTAAGCTCTTACCTCTCCAACTAGCTAATGGGACGCGGGCCCATCCTCAGGCGGCGCCAAAGCGCCTTTCTTTATCAGGCCACAGCCCGATAACCACATTCGGTATTACCCACTATTTCTAATGGCTATCCCCAACCTATGGGTAGGTCACCCACGCGTTACTCACCAGTCCGCCGCTCTAGGGAGGATTGCTCCCCCTTGCCGCCCGACTTGCATGCTTAAGACGCGCCGCCAGCGTTCGTTCTGAGCCAGGATCAAACTCTCCATGATATGTTTTCTATCTGCCCGAAGGCAGGTAGATATACCAATTTGAGCGCGGTCAGCCTTCGGATTCAAACTCTCAGGCTAACCGCTCCTTCCTCTTATACGCTTGCGTACTTTCCTCTTTCCTTAACTCCGCCACACTCTGCCCGGCTGCATTGGTTTAAACCAATGCCACCAAGACGAAGCGCAGCTTCGTCACTTCTCCCCTTCCCTATATTGCCAAATATCGCGGTTTGAACCGGCTTTTGGGCCGCTCCTTACCTGTTACTGCCCCTTTAAAGGACAGTTTCAAAGACTACTATAACGCTTCATAGATTGTCAAGCCCCCGGGGCCTTGATCATCAAAAAATCATATTGTACAGATCATTTAAGGATCCGTATTGCAAGATGTTTTGCTGTCTTTTGAAAGATTCTTTCCTGGTTCATCAAGGGGTACAAAACCGTAATGATGAACAATATGCAGTAAAAAAAGTGGAGGGGTTATAACCCCACCGTTCACCGGCACATTGAAACTTACAAAGAACGTATCCTCATTCAAGGGGACATAAATAATATACCACCTTATTTTTTTTATTTCAAGGGGTTTTGCGCTTTTTATGTAAAAAAATCGTAACTATTCAGCCGTCCCTTAGCCCTTCCGGCTCCGGAGATCCTCTTCCCGCTTTTCGATGGCCTCCCGGACCGAGGCGAGTTCCCCAAGGAGGGTCTTGACCGCGGGGGTATCAACCGAGACGGTCTTGGCGCCCTTTTCCGCAAAGGCGTGGTAGACTTCGGTTCCCAGACGGCCAACGAGTTTTTGGGCCTGGTTTTCAAGCTGTTTGATTTCCAGGATCAGAACCCCCCGTTCACCCAGATCCTGGGCCTTTGCCCCGGCCTTGGCCACAAATTCTTTGGAGGCATGGTACCCCTTCTCGCCCCAATCCTGGGCTTTTTCCCCGGCCCTGGCGGCCAGATCCCTGGACACCGAAACACCCTGCTCCAAAAGCTCCTTCATTCTGTCACTAAACGCCATAATTCACCTCCATTACTTTCTCTTAATGCCTAATATAGTTAGATCATCGTACTGATCGTCTTCTCTTACATGAGTATAGTACATATAGGCGTCATTGCCAGGGTTTTCCCGGGTATCGGAGCAATAGTTCCGGTACTGGAGGAAGTGTTTTTTGAGGAATTCGTCCACCTTTTTGTCCACCAGGACCCGCTGATCGTCGTTGGTCCTGGGGTCCTTGTAACAGCGGAACATCTTTTCTACCGAAACCAGGGCCATGATCACTTCCTCCACCCCATCCTCGCAGGCGGTAAAGTCGAAGCTCAGGTCATTATCATCCCCCTCGGGGTTGTGCCATTTGTGGAGGGTGTAGACATGGTTGTTCATCACCGCATTGATGATGGCCTGGACCCGGTCGGCGCCCATTTCCTCGTCCCCCTGGCCCACCGAATGGTTCTCGTGGGGGCTGTCCTTGGCGGCATCCCCGTGGGTACAGAGGATCTCCTTGAACTCATGGTCCCGGAAGCGGCGTTTGGCCTCCTCGATACCGTCGGTGTAGAGCAGGAGGATGTCACCGGGATCGATGGTCAGGGTCTGCACGGTATAGCCGCCTTTGCTTTCCACCAGGAAGTTGGGGAGCACCCCGGTGGCGGGGGTTTCCCGGAGGTATATGGTTTTGACCTGCTTTTCGGAGGCATCAAAGAGGTGGACGATATTGTCCCCGGCGTTACAGAACCGGACGATGCCGGTTTGGGAATCGAAGAGGCAGAGGGTAAAGGCGGCAAAGCGGCCCTTAAAGCCCAGGGTTTCGATAAAATCGTTGATCTGGTAGACCACTTCCTCAATATGCATGCCCTTTTCGGTGGGCTTCCACTGCTTGAAGTAGTTGAGGAACATGGTGGCCACCTGGATCATGATCAGGGCGGCGGGGATGCCCTTTCCGGCTACGTCGCACTTGATGACGGCGTAATAGCGGCCGTCCAGGTCCTGGTAGTCGAAGTAGTCCCCGGACACCCCCTTGGCCCCCTCGTAATATCCGAAGAAATGGGCATTTTTGGTATCCTTATACCCGGAACTGAGCTTGTTCCCATCCTTATCCAGTTCCAGGGGGATGAACTTCTTCTGTATCTCCTTGCCGATGGACAGGTCCGATGCGGCGGCGGCGGCCTTTACCAGGCCGTGGGTCATGTCGTTAATGGTGTTTCCCAGTACGGCAATTTCGTCATGGGTCTTGATTTCTATCTCCACCCCCTCAAGCTGGGACTTGTCCTCGGTATCCCGGATCTGTTCTACGTGGCTTACCAGACGGCGTATGGGCTGGATGATGATGGAGGAAAGGATCAGGGCGCCCACGGTCCCGATGGCTATGGCCGCCAGGGCGACCAGGAGTATTACTTCCAGGAGGCTCCGCTGGCCTGCGGCGATCTCTTCGACGATTGAATCAACGGATACTTCCAGGCGGATAAGGCCCCGGAAATAGGTGTCCTCCGCGCCCTGGCGGTACATGACCGGTTTAAAGAAGATGAAGAGTCCATCCTCCTCCTGGGAAAGGCTTTCCGTGGAGAAGGCCGGTTCGGAGCCGATTTTCTGGGCAATGACGGTAAGTATCTCGGTAAGCCGGGTTTCCAGTGTCCGGGAGGTTACCTGAATGTCCCCCAGGCGCTGCCGGCTTTCCTGATCGGTGCGGAGGGCCAGGGAGATGGCCTCCGTGGTCATTTGGGTGATGCTTCGGGAGAGGTCCCCCACTGCGAAACGGGCCTGATCGTTCAGTTCCCGGCTGATTTCATCAAGCCGGGGGCTAAGGACATCGCTGAGCCGGGAAAGGCCCGGCTGGAATTCCGCCGTATCGATCTTTGAAAGGATGTCCGGGTCGTTGGTAGCCCAGACGTGGTCCGCAAAAATAGTGGACTGAGTGTTGTAGCCCGTGATGGTGATGTAGCGGGCTTCGGGGAGGGCGGCGGTCTGGGCGGGGAGGAAGCCCAATTCCAGGACGTTCCCCGAGGGGAGATAGGCCCGGGCGCTGGAGGCCAGCCCTTCCAGGAGTACGGTGGACCGGTCCCAGAGGCCCTGGAGCAGGGTTTCCCGCTGGGTTTCGGTCATCATGTAATAAAGAGGGGTGGATACCATGACAACCACCACCAGTACCAGGACGACCGTAAAGGAGGCAAGTTTTAGGCGCAGCCCCGCGCCCCGCCGCTTGATTTTGGTAAGCCGTTTTTTCTTTTCCAATGGCATAAAGTCTCCTGTGAGAAGGGCCGCCGTGTCTACCCGTATTGCGGCGGATTCGGCGATAACATTTGCTATACCCCGGACAGAGGCAATCAGACCGATAAGGCATAGGGCCAGTATGGCAAAAATGATTAAAGGGCCGGAATCAAAGACGAAACGCCGTTTTTCCCGGACATGCCAGGAGGGTTTCCAGGCCTGGGAGAAATCTCCGAATTTGACGGTCCCGGCTTTATTCACCGCAATGACGGGGCCGGTACTGACCAGTCCCCGCAGGGGATGTTCCAGCACCAGCCGGTAGAGCCCCTCTTCAATTTCCTCGATCTGCAGCCCCGAGATTTCCCGGTCCGAATTAACCCGGTAATCCCCCTGGTCAAAGGTGAATTCCCGGTCATAGGGGGGCCGCCCGTCCCTGTCCAGGAAGATCCGGAAGACGTTCCCCCCGTTGGAAAAGCCCCGGCCGATAATGCGGATGGAGAGGATACCCTGTTCATCCTGGTTGGCGTCCACATAGGTGATAAAAGTATGGGGGATATACTTGTCGGTTTTGAAGAAGATGCTGGACTGGGGGCCGATATTCCCCACTTCGTCGATGGGGGAAACCGTAAAACGCCAGACCCCGTCATCCTGGTTGGTATAAGAAGCCCCGGTAACAGGCCCCATGATTCCGGGACTTAAGGCTGCGTTTTGGGAGAAACGCTCCGCAGCGGCCCGGTTAAAATCTTCTCCCTTCAGATCGGAGAGGAGATTTCCGTCGCCCAGGTATTGCAGATCCCAGGTATAACCGGCGATATCCGAAGCAGGGGGCGGATTCCAGTCCAGGGAGAAGGTATTGGAGAGGAGAAAACCCTGTTCATCGGTTTCCGGGAAGATAATGGTGGCCGCCGGGGGCGGTGTGGTATCCCGGATGTACTCGATCCGCGCGGGGTCGGACCAGTTTCCCGCAAAATCCTGGGCAATCACGCTGAAATACCAGGCGCCGTCATCAAGGGCGTTCACTTCCATAGGCACCGGGGCGGTCCCCGGATTATTGACCATGAGCTCCCGGGGCGGCTCCGCATTTTCGTCGGTGCTCCAGAGCCAGGAAAAGCCCAGCACACCCGAGGGGTCGCTGGGGGCGGTCCAGGAAAGACGGACCCGGTCACCCCGGGCGCGGGTGGAGGGGGTAAAATTTTGGGCCCTCAGAAGGGGGGGATTTACCGAGGTATCCGGCAGCAGGGAGAATATCCGCGGGGTTAAAACCCCCTCTCTTCCCCGGGCGGGGCTCTGCCAAAACACGTAAAGGCCGTCCCCGTCCACCACGGGCCGGGCAAAGGATGCGGCGCCGGGGGTATTGGCGGCGCCGGCAGTTCCGGAAAGGTTGTAATTCTGCCACCTGACGCCGCTGTCCGTATCCCCGGCGCTGCCGTCGGCGCCATCTGCGCCGATTTGCCGGGCCAGGAAAACCCGGTCGGAACCCTGGCGGTTATCAAACCAAACCACCATGGGGCGTCCCTGGTAGAGAAAGGCCACCGGATAATTGCAGTAGGCCCCGACACTGTTGATCCGCTCCGGCGGACCGGAAATATTGCCCCCGGCGTCAAGGACGGCGCTGAACACCCAGGGTGAGCTCGTACCAAAACGGCGTTCCCAAACCAGAAAAAGTCCATCCCCCCAGGGGATCACATGGGGCCGCTGATTATCAAAGCGGTCAGGATCAACGCCGGTATTGGGCCCCGGGTCCTGGAACGTGGTGATCCGCCGGCCCCTGGTCCAGGTTCTGCCGCCGTCGTCTGACATCTTGATAAAAAGCTGGAAGGAGGGGATAGAAGCCCTCCCCGCCATAAAGGACTGAAAAATCACATAGTCACGGGAGCCGTTTTCCGCATGGGTGGGGAGGAAGTTAAGCTGAAGGCTGGGATCCTCCACAAAATGCTCAAAGGGGGTCCAGGAGATTCCATCATCGGAATGGGAATAAAAGATGGTCAGGGATGATGCAAAACCCCGGGTAACAAAAAGCAGGTAGCTGCCGTCGGAACAGACCACAATGCGGGGGGCCACGGTGTTTATGTTCCCGCTGTTTATCCGGTGACGGGAAAAGCTCTCCCCCTGATCATCGGAGATGAGGATCTCCGTCTGGGTAGTTGAGGCCGCCGCAGCGATGATGATCCTCCCCTCATGATCCAGGGCGATGCTCAAAATGGCAGGCTCTGTCCCCGAATAGACATAGGGCCCCCCAATGTTTTTGCGCAGCCTCCAGGGTTCCCCGGTAGATTTAACCCCTATGGTTATGCTGATCCGCCCATCCCCCACCGGCATATACCCCGGACCGGCCGCATCGGCCCCCGGGGTATACAACGCAGGCTCCTGCCAGGCCACCACAGAAAATTCCCCATTGGAGGCAGACACGGGAAAACTCCCCTGGGCCTCAGAAAATATTTCCGGCTGTTCCCAATACAGGTCCGCCTGCGCCAAAAGCCGCCCCGGAAGGAAGATCATGAGCAGGTACAAAAAGAAAAGAACCCTTTTCCGGGGCCAGCCGTCCATACCACAGGTTACCCCGATGACGGCGGCTTCGCAAGCGGACTCCGGCATAGACGGGTGGGGGACGGCACGTTTTGGACGTTAGCTCCGGGGGGCGGTTTCCGTAACATTGGAGCCCTGTCCCGCCTTTTTGGACCGGTAACAAGTTACCAGCGACAACCACCCTTCATGTTTAGGCCGAACCGCTTTACACAATTTTATTTTCTATGCGGTTACTCTTTCTAATGTGTGTATTTTTTTTAATTGCTTTTCCAACAATTCTTTTTCAACCCTTATTTCATATTCATTTTGAATACCAACCCAAAATTCAACACTATTACCAAAATACTTTGACAACCGTAATGCCGTATCGATGGTTATTTTTCTCTTGCCTTTAAGTATTTCAGATATTCTTGTTGCAGAAATACCAATTTCTTTAGCCAACCTATAGGCAGTGATTCCAAGAGGTTTAAGAAAATCTTCTTCTAATATTTCCCCAGGTAATATTGGTTTTATCTTATTCATGCTTATACTCCTTAATGATAGTCAACAATTTCTACTTCAAAGGCATTGCTGTTCTCAAATTTGAAACAAATACGCCATTGGTCATTAATCCTTATAGAATATTGTCCTTTCCTGTCTCCTTCCAATTCCTCAAAATTATTTCCCGGGGGAATTTTTAAATCCCCAAGATTTCTTGAGTTATGTATTATTGATAATTTCCTTAATGCAGTTCTTTGTATGTTTTGAAGTAACTTCCTGGAAAATTGCCTATTCCATACCTTTTCAGCCTCTGCATCATTAAAAGAACTTATCATATACTCTATAATAACACATATCGTTATTATTGTCAAGTGTTATTATTCACTATTTTAAAAAAGAGATGTCATTATTATTTTGATTTCAAAATCACTTGCATCCTGGCCTGAAATAGAAAAACACAAACCGATAAACAAAACAAAAAATAAGCCTTTCTTAAAAATTTTCATATACACCTCCATTCCTTTATCGCCTTGGTTCATACAGTGTAAAAATGTATGAATCATCATTCCCAATCCAAATATAGTCTAAAAACTCAGATATATGATCCGGTTCGACATCATCCATTGCTTGCAGGCTATGCAAGGGATATACGGTTGTTTTATATATGCTCCTGCTCTTAAACCATTCATTTATGACAACATAGTCATAGTCATGATCATATTTGATGAGCGCCACGCTGACATCGCAACCCTTTTGCGACATCAAGGCTTGAACAGATGAAGCCAAATTCGGATTCGGATCAGATGTTTTTATACGGTCATAATCAATTATATAACCCATTTTCTGGACCCAGGAAGGTATATAACGATTATAAATTTCGTCGGATTTACCGCCATGGTATCCAAGGGTGTCATAAAGCCAATAGTTGACATTTTGATCGCCAATAATAGCAGACCCGCTTTGTTCACGCCAGGATTCGGCAACTTGGGACTTTATGAAACGCTGGCCGTTAAGTGTTACCGATTCAGTAAACTCCACACCTGTTAACGGGGAGTCATCCGCAAATGCGGCGAAGGACACAAGGATCAGTATTATGGGGAAATGCCTATTTTTCATTTTTGTTCTCCTCTGAATCTTTTGGCGGACAGATTTGGCGCCAAACACCAATTTCTTCCCTCCTTCATCACAAGCGTTTACCTTAATTGCTCCCATGTATTCACTCCATGTGCATTACGCAGAAGCAATACTCCAAATAATATTACAGTACTGGTAATTGTCAAGAAAATCACCTTTTCTGGTAACCGATAAATCATAAAGTTTGTTAAATCGTAAATCATAAAGAATATCATCCAGTAAATCTCCTTTTCTTGTAACCAGTAAATCATAAAGGCTATTATCATCAAGACTTTTATCCCTATGAACGCCCAAAAGCCCCACTTTTTCCAGCATAAAATCATAATAATTGCGATAACACCTGCTACCGAAAGAGCGACTGTTACAAAGTTCTCTAAATAAAACAAGAAAGCCCCAATAGCAAAATTTGCAATAAGAGCCAACCATAGCCAAAAGGTAGTAAACCCATGCCGTACTCTGACAGGCGGTGATTGCGGCGGATTCGCCGGTATAGGAGCTTGCTGATACACAGGCGGATTGATGGGAATTGTAGAACTATTGGCCATTTGCGCGGGGCTGCCGTGTACCTCTCTTTTCCGTAATGCTTCTTCTACGGCATCCCATGGTAATTCAGCGATGCCGGCTAACAAAATTACGGGATGATTTTGCGGGATGATTTCAATTTCCCCATTATGTATGTCCATTCTGTCAATCACCGTACCGTTAGAGCTTCTATCCTGGAATAGGTACTTGGTATGCCCGGATTGTGTCATGATATTTATATCAGCATGGTGACGGCTAACTTTTTGATGAGGTATATTAATATCACAGTTTTCCCGTCCAATAGAAAGAGTGTGATTATTATCAACAGCCCTCGTCATTCTTCCTCTTAACTCCAATTCAAATTCCTTGCAAGACTGAAATCGTTGTTGCATATTCTTGTGGGTCACTTTATTTAATAGTTTTTGAATTCTTGGCGATATAGTAGGATTATAATCTACGGCTTGCGGAAAATCATTTTGAATGAATAACCGCAGGGCAAGCCCTGCGGTATCTTTAACCTTCATGCTTTATTCTGATAAGGGAACAGCTCAAGCTGTTTCCCTTCATGTATTTTTTGATAGTCCTCTGGATTTCGTCCTTGGTTCT
>BNVE01000139.1 GCA_025997875.1 Spirochaetia bacterium | reverse complement strand
CTCCTTTTTATGCATTTAAAAGGAATAAAGACAGGGACCTTTAAGTACACACCTAAATATTACCACATTAATAATTAATTGTCCAGAATTTTTTGCATAAAAGTCATATTTCGTGTAAAAAAATCATATAAGCCCAAGGATTCCAAATTCAACCACGAATGGAGTCAGTCAAACAATCCCGGATTCTCTGTTTCATCCGGCGCCTGCCTGCGCCGCAATCCGTTCCCCTGCCGGCCCGAATTCACCGAAGCAAAAAATGCTTTCCAGCCCTGAATTTTTTTCAGCGCCTCTATGGGGGTCATGTTGTCGGGATCCAGGCCGGCGATGTCTGCCAGAAATTTGTCAAGTTTGAACACATTTTCAGCTAATGCGGGAGCATCCGGAGGGGGGGGCGTTTCCGGTATGAGCGGCATCCGGAATTCCTCTCCGGATGCTCCCGGCAGGGAGCGGTAAAGCTCCCTGCTGCGCTCCTGGAGCTGTTCCATGATGCGGCCCGCCCGTTCCACTACCCTGTCGGAAAGGCCCGCAAGGCGGGCGACGTGGAGCCCGTAGGATTCGGCGGCGCTTCCTTCCTTGAGTTTGCGCAGAAAAATTATTTCACCGTCCTTGTCCAGCACTTCCATGGAGCGGTTGGCAAGGAGCGGGTGGCTGAGATGTGAGAGTTCGTGGTAATGGGTGGCAAAGAGGGTACGGCATTTGATGCGGTTAAGGAGCTCCTCGCTCACCGCCCAGGCAATGGAGAGGCCGTCATTGGTACCGGTACCCCGGCCCACCTCGTCCATGATCACCAGGCTCTGTTCCGTGGCGGTGTGGAGGATGTAGGCGGTTTCGTTCATTTCCACCAGGAAGGTAGATTCCCCCCGGGCCAGATTGTCCGACGCCCCCACCCGGCAGTAGATACGGTCGCAGAGGCCTACCCGGGCTTCCCGGGCGCTCACAAAGCTTCCCATCTGGGCCATGATGGCGATCAGCGCGGCGGAACGGAGGTAGGTGGATTTCCCCGCCATATTGGGGCCGGTGATAAGGGCGAAAGCTGCCGTTGCAGCGGGTGGCGCGGTTTCCCCCGGGAGGCCACACTCCGTTTCCTTCGTACCCTCCCCCGAAAGGATAATGTCGTTGGGGATGTATTCCCCCGACGGCAGATGGGCCTCCACCACGGGGTGCCGGCCTTCGATAATCCTGAGCCGGTTCTCGCTATCCACCGCCGGGCGCACCCAGCCCCGGACCGTAGCGGACCGGGCAAGGGACTGGGCAACGTCGATTTCGGCGATCCGGTGCGCCGCGGCGGCAATGCCGCTCAGGCGGGCCTTGGCCTTTTCCCGCAGTTCCAGGAAGAGCTTTTTTTCAAGGTCCACGATCTTGTCCGAAGCGCCGTTGATCTCCGATTCCAGTTCCGCAAGCCGGTCGGTGGTAAACCGTTCCCCGCCGACTATCCCCTGGCGGCGGATAAAATGTGACGGTACTTTTGAAAGGTGGACCCTGGTCACTTCAAAAAAATAACCGATCAGCCGGTTGTACCGTATCTTGAGGCTTGGAATACCGGTAATATGCCGCTCCTCCTCCAGGTATGCTTCCAGGAGCTGTCTGCCGTTATCCCTCAGCTTGTGCAGCTCATCCAGGCGGCTGTTGTAGCCGTCCCGGATAAGGTTCCCCTCGGTCAGCAAAATTGAAGGCTCATCGCAGAGCCCCCGGGCCAGCAGGTCCCGTAACTCCATAAGCCCCGGATCTTTAATGTCAAGAGACCGTGCGGAGGCGGATTCAAAACAAAGTGAAAATTTTACACCGGTATAATTCGTGGATTTTGTATGCTCTTTTGCGGACAGCTTTCTTGTAAGCTCCTCAATTTTATTGAAGGAATCAAGGGCGTTCTTTACCGCGAGCATGTCCTTGCCGTGGGCCTTGTCCATGGCTATCCGCGCGCCGAGCCGTTCCAGGTCCGGGGTTTTGCCCAGGTATTCCCGAAAGAGGCCGAGCTGTTCCTGATTCCGGTAGAGGGTTTCCGTCATGTCGAGCCGTTTGTTGATATCTTCAATATTACGCAGGGGGTGGAGAATCCGCCACTTCAGGAGCCGGCGGCCCATGGCGGTGCGGCTTTCGTCCATCACTTCCAAAAGGGAAAAGCGGACATCCCCGTCATGGAGGTTACGGACAAGCTCCAGGTTACGCTGGGTGGATTCGTCGATGCCCACATATTCGCTGTCCTGGTAGAGCGCAATGGAACGCACATGGGGGATAAGGCTTTTGGCGGTATCCTCAAGGTAATCCAGCAGGGCCCCGGCGGAGAGGAGTTCCGGGCTGTTTTCCCCCAGGCCGAAGCCCTTAAGGCTTGAGGGGCCGAACTGTTTTTCCAGCCGCCTGCGGCTACGATCCATGTCGAAAAGCCAATCCGCCCAGCGGTTTATCACCAGGCCGGTGCGGTCCAGGATCGCCGCGGCAATACGGTTGTCCTCTTCCAGAAGGGATTCCTGGACTATCATCTCTTTTATCTGGAGCCGTTCCAGTTCCTGCCGCAGCCGTTCAACCGCGTCTTCCCGGGAAAAAGAGGTGGCGTAAAAATCACCGGTGGATAAATCGATATAGGCGAAGGAGAAGCCGCTGCGGGAGGCGGCGCGGCCTGGGGCGGAAAAACAGGCAAGGTAGTTGGAGCTTCCCTTGTCCAGGTAATCATCGTCCACGGTGGTGCCCGGGGTGATCACCTCCACTACCTGGCGTTCGATAATGCCCTTCCCTGGGGCGCTGAGCTGTTCGCAGACGGCGACTTTCTTCCCCAGCTTAAGGAGCCGGGCAATATAAGAACGGGCCGCATGATACGGAAGGCCGCACATGGGCAGGCCGTTGCGGCTGGTAAGGGTCAGGTTCAGCAGGGCGGAAACTTCAACGGCGTCATCGGCAAACATCTCATAAAAATCGCCCAGACGGAAGAAAAGCACATCCCCCTGATGATCCCGTTTTATACGCCTGTACTGATCCAGCATGGGACTTGATTCACCAGAACTCATAGATCGACTCACCTTGAAGGTTTGCCGGATATTCCGAAGAGAACCCCGGCGGCAAGTCCCGGCAAACTTCTGTTTAAGTATTACATTTTATGTTTATTCGGCAGGCTCCTAGCGGTCGGCCCTTGAACTATGATTTTGGATCAATTTATCGGTAATGTCAACCGATGGACTATACCAAAGTATACCTTTTGTTTCTTTCAGGTTGAGTACCATGGTGTACCCTTCGCTTTCGGCAAGACGCCGGATCTCGTCATATATCTGGTTCAGAAAGGAATTCGACTGGAGAAGCTTGTTTTTTTTATCCTCAAGTTCCGCCGTTTTTACCTCAAAATAGTATTTAAGCGCTTCGGATTTCTGGTAAATTTCACTTTCCAGCCGTGTCGCCTGGGACTGCTCCCCCCTGGCCAGGGCATCCGAATGGCGGTTCTTCAGCCGTTGGATCTCCGCCGTCATCCGGTCAACCTCGGTCTGCACCTTGGCGCTCTCTTCATCGAATTGCCGCGCCGCCCGGCTGTCCGGGAAGAAGGCCGTATAGACCCTGGGCATGTCCACCACGGCAAAGCGGGTTAACTGCTGGGCATGGAGGGCCATCCCCAGGCCGGAGATTAAAAAAAACGCAAAAAAAACTGCCTTTTTCCGGATAAAGCTTTTCATCCTCATCACTATCACCCCATCCTTAATACGAAGACATGGCAAAGGATATAACAAAATCTATGCCCTTAAAGGGAGCTTCCGACCAGATAGACCCGGTCTCCCATTTTACATTCCCGTCCTGAACCCGGAACCGCTTGGCAAAGCTGAAACGGAAGGGGAACTGGGGTATGGTGAACCGGACCCCGCCCCCAAGGCTATAACGCATGTTATCCAGGCCAAAGCTTGCCAGGTACTGCCCCCTGACACTCTCAACCCCGGCGGCGTCAAAGAAGAAGTCCCAGGCCAGAATCCCGGGAACAATGGGGATGCGGATTTCCGCCCAGTTTTCCCACAGGGCCCATCCCTTGTTGCGGTACTCGCTGGTCCAGCCCCGGCCGATAAACATCCCGTCCACCGCAAGCTCGCTGGTCTCTGAAATGTAGACCTTGTCCATGGGGGGCTGCTTTACGATAAAGGAAAGCCCCGAATGGATACCGAATACGGCCTTGAAGCTATACTTATCGGTGATGGGAAGGTTAAAGAGGGTATGAAAAAACTCGGCCTTGCTATCGCTTCTGATAAATTTCTCCCGTTCCATGGACAGAATACCGTAGAGGCCGAAGCGCTGGAGCCCATAGTAACCCCTGGAGGGATCGTAAGCGAGATCCCGCTGATCCAGTGCCAGGGAACTCCAGACCGAATTGGCCGGGGTAAGCCGGTTATTGTCTTCCCGCAGGGTATGGTCGAAGGGCCGGTAAAGGTTGGCATCGTAGGTATTAAGGATAAGCCCGACCCGCACCCCCCCGCCTACGGAGAGGTTTCCCAGGAAAGTAGGCCAGCGGTAGCCCGTGGAAAAACCCACGGAAAAATACCATTGCTGGTACTGCATAAGGTATTCGTTGGGGGGGAGTTTTGAGGCGTTCTCATATTCGCTATATGAATTGAAGCCGTCGGGGTAGGCATATTTCTCATCCCCGTTGAAGAAGGGGGCGGTATTGTTCATTGCCGCAAGCCGCTGGGTATGCTGGACCGTGAGATCAACGCCCCCGGAAAGGGGGAGCCCCAGGATCCACCGGTGGTTGTAGTTCACGGAGACGCTCTGGGTATCCGGGGAGGCGTTAACCTCCGCCCCCAGGCTGTTTCCCGTACCCCGCAGGTTACGGTCGTTCCATTTTACCATGGCCGACACGGGGAAGGCATTAGGGTCCGCGGTGCCGGAAAAGGTAAGGCCGAACTGGATATCCGTGGTGGGCTGTTCCTCCACATTAAAGATCAGATCCATCAGGCTGTCGGCGCTTCCCTGGGGGGTGTCGGGGGCTACCTGGGAAAAGTACTGCAAGTTGTAGAGATTCCGCATCCCGTCATAGACCTTGGCCTTGGAAAACACATCCCCCGGTTCCAGGGGAATTTCCCGGAGGATAACGCTGGTTTTTGTTTTTTCGTTTCCCCGGACGATGATATTTTCGATATGGGCCCTGCCCCGTTCAACGATACTGATGGTATAAGAGATGGTCCCGGTTTCCATGTTCCGGTTTTCTTCCCGGCCGATGGAATTGAAGATATAGCCGTTTTCATAATACAGATCCGCCACCCGCTGAAGGTCGGCCTCTATCTTGCGGGCATTCACTATTTCCCCTTTTTTTGAATTTACCAGCTTTGCAAGCTGTTCGGCGGGGAAAATGAGGTTTCCTTCAAAGCTGACCCCCCCAAAGTTGTATATCCTGCCCTCAAAGATTTTAAAGGTGATGGACATATTGTTATTGCCCTTGGCATCCCTGGTGGTGTTCCGGACCACGTCGGTTATTTCCGCATCAATGTAGCCCCGGTCGTGGTAATACTGGACAATGGCGGCCCGGTCGGCGGCAAGCTTTGCTTCCTGGAAAGCCCCGTCGTTGATCAGGTTTTTTGCCTTAAGGCTAAGCTGCCCCTTAAGGGTCCGGTCGGAAAAGGTGGAATTCCCCTCAAAGTTGAATTCCCTGATGGATATTTTTTCCCCCTCGCTGATAAAAAAGGTAACCGTAATCGAAGAATCGGCGCTGGCCCTGGATTCCGAGCGGACCGTGACATCGGGATAGCCCTTTTCCATGTATTTATTGAGGATCGCCTGTTCATCCACCTTGAGTTTGACCTGGTTTGCCACGTCGTTTACCTTAAGGCCGATCACATCCATCAGGTCGGCCCGGCGCAGGTGGCTGTTTCCGACAAAGGTAATCCGGGAAACAATGGGCCGCTCGGTCACATTAAAGCGGATAATAACCTCAGTGCCGGAGGTATCCGCCGGGACAGCGCTGGGGCTTATGGCGTCAAAATATTCCAGCGCATAGAGCCGCCCCTGGATCTCCCAGAAAATATCGTCACTGAAGGGCCTGCCGATAAAGGGGGCCATGATCCCCTCCAGTTCCGAGACTTTTACGTGGCGCAGGCCGTTAAAAACGATATCCTTTATGGGTTTTCCCTGGTACCATACACCGGATTCCTGGGCAAAACCTGAAAATACAATCAAAACTGATAAAAAAACTACCAAGCCGCGGCGCATCTAATCTCCCTTAATCTACTGTTTATATCCGTTTCAAAACCCCTTCGTTTGAAACACTTCTTTATTCAAGCTAAAACGACCAATTCCAGGTCAGGGTAAAGGAACAATCGCTTATATACCATGTTTCAGGATGAACGGGAACCAAATTCCAGCGGATATTCACCAGCGGGCTCCTTAATTCTATACCAAAATCCGGTTCAAAGGTATAACCCCCCATGTCTACCTTGTTCGCGTCGTACCGCAGGGACAGCATCGCCTGGGCAAACATATCCGACCCGACATACTTACCTATAAAAACAGATGTATTATCAAAATAGTTACCGACCCCGCTAATCCTGTCAACCGGGTCTTGAAGCCCGGTAGCCTGGAATACCGCATTTTGCAGTACCTGGGTACGCATGGAGAACATGTCCAGGTGGAGAAAGTCCCGGACACCCCGTTCCATCCGTCTGACCAGCTGAAACTGGGCCAAAATATCCGCCGTGGCCGGGATAAAGGCGTTTCTTATGGTCCCGTCCTCTCCACTCCCGGGGGCGCCGGTTATATTCTGCCCCAAAAGGGAAAGAATTTCCATCTGGGACAGGGCCGGGCTGGACTCAAAACGGGCGGTAAAGGACTGGAGGGGGGCGTTATCCACCACCATGGATATGGTTACCGGGCCTTCGCTGCTCCGGTCCCGGGCCTCCGCCCGGACAGTGATCCGGGGATCAAAGGACTGTTCATTTTCCTTGAATGACAGGATGCCGTTCCTGATGTAAAAACTCCGTTCAAAGTAGAACAATTCCCCGCTCCGCAATTTTATATCCCCGGTAAAGGAAAAACGCCGCGCCAGGGTGTCCGCGGTAATCCGCGCCCGGGTGCCCATATCCGCATAGGTCTGGAGCACGGGGAATTCCCGGGTAGGCCAGAGGAATTCCACCTTTCTGCCTGCGGTAATCCCGATATCTACCGCTACCGGAATGGTCGTATTATCGAACATATCCGCCTGCCGGGCCATCTCTGCGGCGTCCAGGCTTATTTCCGTCTCATCGGGGAATAAATCGCCGATAACCCTTAAGCTCATGTCCTCCATGGAAATATTCATGGTTCCCGAGACGATCCCCCTGGCCAAAACCCCCTGAATGTCGAATTGGAAGGGGAGCGGGGTTTCCCTGGGCACCGTGATATCAATGCTGAAGATATTGGGAATCCACCGGTCAAAGCGGAACCACCCGCTCACCATGCCCATGCCGTTCCCCACCGCGGCGGGCAGGGGGCCAAAGGTCATTTCGTTCCCCTCGATGTTCACGAGCATGGGTATGGGTCTGACTTCGGCGGCCAGGAAATTGGGTACCTCCAGGAGAACGCTGTGCCCGTAGGCGGTGCCGAAAAATTCCGGGTCCCCCAGGGAGCCCCGGATCTGTATTGAAGCGGTGGCGTATCCCCCAACCAGTTTGACTTCCGTATTGGCGGGGACAAAGGCCCAGAGGGCCGGAAAATCCACATAAATATCCGAAGCCAGGGCATCGATGGTATCCTGGGTAATGGTACCAACCACAGACCCCCGGATCGGAGAGGGATTGGAGAAGCCCGCGTAAAAATCCCCGGTATCGGAAACGCGGAACCGGATCATGTCCATTGGCCCCCCGGTAAGGGAAAGGGCCTCCTTTTCCCGGGAAAAGACAAAGTTAAAAGGCTCCTCAATTTCCCTGCCGCCCAAACTGGCCTTTGCAACGGTTACGGCGCCTTCAAAGGCGCCCAGGGCGTCGGCCAGGTTCAGCCATGAATCAATGGGCTTAAACCGGGATTCCATGATAAAGGACAGATCCAGGGGCCTTCCCGTAACGCTTCCCCGGATCTGCCCTTCGGCCCCTGCCAGGGCATCCCTGCGGTTTATCCGCAGCAAGGGCATATCCGCTTCGACATTGGCAGCTCTTACCCGCAGGTCCCGGAGGAGGAATTCTTCGTGGTCCAGGCTTGCGGAGACCGACGCCTCAAGGTCGGTATTCTGGTAACGGGCGAAAAGGGAGCTCAAATTCATGTCCGCATGAAAGGACTCCATACTGTTCCAGGAAAGGCGGACATTCCCGGTGGCCACAGCGCTATAGGCATTTTCCATGAACCGGGCAAACTGCATACCGGTCCCAAAAAGATTCAGCTCAAGGCGGCGTTCCGCCCAGGAGAGCTCCGCCGTATACACTTCGGTATTTGCACTGTTGGTGATGTTGAACTGCCCCCGGAGGTCCGTAAAATCCCGGTTCCAGAAAAGCCCTGCCCGGCCCTCAAGAATCCCCCTGCCGTCGTCAAAGAAAAGCTCATCAAACAGGGCCCCGTCCTGATCCGCGTTCCCGGAGATCCGCAGCATGGTTCCGGAAGAGCCCGGGGTGGTCACCCCGGCTAATTCAATCCGGTTAATATCAAGGGACCAGAAGGCAGGAGAGTTGTACCGCAGGGAAGTGGAAAGCCGCAGCCGGACAAACTGCCCCCTGAAGGGAATGGGAATATCGTCGGCCTCCACATAACCCGAATAGCCGGCGTCCCCCGCCGCGCTGATATAGGCCCGGAGGCCGTAGGAACCCTGGATGCTCAAAGAACGGCGGTCCAGGAACATCCCTTCAAAAAAATATGACGTATCCTTATAGCTCGTGGAAAGGGAAAAGGACAGATCCATGGGGTTGGAAAAATCAACAAACCCCGCAAGCCGGAAAGAGCCGCCTGTCCAGATAAGCTGCCCTTCGTTCAGTTCAAAACGGCGATCCGTGCCCGCAACGGAAAAAAGGCCGATAAAGTCCCGCCTCCCGTCATAGGCAATCA
Organism: Spirochaetia bacterium; assembly: GCA_025997875.1. Lineage (GTDB taxonomy): Bacteria > Spirochaetota > Spirochaetia > Treponematales > Breznakiellaceae > BNUT01. The sequence continues at coordinate 1,909 of BNVE01000139.1, read as the reverse complement.
GCAGCCGGGGGGCGTTGTAGAGCACATGCTCAAAATCGGTGGTGATGAATATCTCGGTGGTGATCGAAGCGTTCTTTGCCAGGCCCTCCGCCGGGAAAGGGATGTCCGGTTCCAGATCAAAGGGCTTAAGCATGCTGATAAGATCCGCGGCGGAAAAGGAGTCCAGCCGGAAACTCGCCTCAATGTGCCGGGGATCATCGGCAAAGGCCCCCTCCATGGACAGGGTTGAAAGGCTTACATCCTCATAGGATTCCAGGTCCCTGAACCGCAGGGCGGAGGCGGCAAAGCTCAACCCGTCGGCATCCCGGCGCAGGGACAGATCCAGGGCGGAAAGTTCAACTTCCCCCAGGCTGATATTTTCCCCAAAGATGCTGATCTCCCGCCCCTCGGTGCTAACACTTAAACCGGCGTTCAGCGCCTCTGTTCCCTGCTTTGCAAGGCTAAAGTCCCGGATCGATATGGTCCCGTTTGGGGCAAGAGGTTTAAGCCCCAAGCCCCCCTGAAAGGTGATATCCCCCTGTTTAAGCTTCAGGGTAAGCCGGTCAAAGCGGACATAGTCTTCGTCACCTCCGGCCTTGAGTACAAAGGCATAGCCCCCCATGGGCAGGTTCCGGGGGATCGCCCCCGAAATGTCAGCGGTGTAGCCGATCTTTCCATGGGCGTCCATTTCAAAAGAGGCTTCCCCGGTGTTTCGTATGGCCAGCCAGGGGTTGACAGAACGCCAGTCCCCGGAGAGGCTCACCAGATCCCGGGGGGTAAAATCTTCGCACCGGAAAGAAGCCCTTAAATTACGGGAAGCAAGATCGTAATCCAGGGAAAGGTCCAGGGGGGAACGGTCGTTGATCTTCCGGACCTGCACCAGCTTATCCCGGAGGTTCACATTGAGCCCAAGGGAACCAAAGCGAAAGAAGTCCCCCGCAATATAGGGAAAGGTGATAAGGGCGTTCCCGTTTTTAAAGTCTCCGCTGCAGTAGCCGCTTATCCGTCCCGCCATCCCCACATTCAGGGGGGCCCCAAAAACTTCCGGCAGGGAAGCCGCGGCATTCCAGCTGCCCTGTACCGTGATCCGCTCATTTTTAACCGATGCGTCAAAATTCACCCTGTCCAGGCTGAAAGTCCCATCCCCGGTTATGACAAACCTGCCGTTCCGCACCCGGAAAAGCACATCCGGGGGAATCCATTCGGCAATGCTGCGGGAAGATGCAAGGCCCTGGATCTGCGGAGATACAAAGAGGTCCAGCAGATCCCTGTCGCGCTCAATGTCAAAGTTGATGAAGGGCCGGTCAATCCGGATGGAGCGGACCGCCCCGGGTTTTTTTTGGATCAGGTCCATGAGGGACCAGGAAAGGCGCAGCCGGGAAAGGAAGACCACCGGCGCAGAATTAACGCTGCTAACCGTACCCCCTTCTGCATCGTAAACGCGGATATCGCGGATATCCAGGCCCCCCAAAAGGGAGGGCCCCATGGAGGCGTATTCGATCCTGCGGCCGATGATCCCTTCGGCCCTGCCGATGAGCCCGTCCCGGATCCCGGCCATTCTGAACTGCATGGCGTCCCAGAGGGGCCGCAGTCCCAGGAAGCTTGCCCCCACCAGGATGGCAAAAATGAGGATATGAAATGTTATATGAAACCGGCGATTTCTTTTTTCATCATCACCAATCCCGGACCCGGCAAAATCTGACACCTATTATCCTTAACCTACCAAAGATACTATGAAAGGGCATAGAATTCCATTATAAGTATCGGTAGGATCATGAACATAATACGCAATTTTGTAATTCTGGAAGGCGGTGACGGCAGCGGCACCACCACCCAGCTCGATCTGCTCCGCCGGCGTTTTAGCCCGCTGCCCGCCGGGAATGCCCCGGCGCCGGGCAGTTCCTCCCTGCCCCCCCTCTATCCCACCTTT
>BNVE01000138.1 GCA_025997875.1 Spirochaetia bacterium | reverse complement strand
ATTCGGCCCATGCCGGTTGTCGGGTATCTTCTCCGCTGCTTTGTCCAGATTCCCCATCAGCCGTTTAAATGTTTCCCCACCCATGCCCCTATTTTATCATAAATCGGGTAAATTTAGAATTGCTGTTGTTTCACGGTTTTTGATAAACGGCCCCTGAACATTAGGGTTTGTTTTCGGTACCGTTTTGGTTAAAAGCTCGTCAAGAGCGTCCGCTTCTTCGTCAGTTAAAATTGGCATAGTCAACCTCTCTTGGATAATTTTCGCTGAACTTCATTCCTGCATTTCATTGCGTGAAATACAATAAAATTGAGGAGTTTGTGCAAAGCACAAACTCCAAGCCCAAAAGCCAGAGGCTTTTGGGCACCTCACCCACCAAATTATACATCACTTCAATCAAATTGCCGTTCATATCAAAGCCAATAAGCAGGTATTTGTTATCATAACCTTCTATACAGCTCATCAAACAAGGCGGTTGTCATCGCCCACCGCACGTCCTGTTCGGTAATGCCGTGCTTAAAAGCCGAAGGGTTGAATACTAAGGTCATACCCTACATATACCCCATTTCCGGCTTTTCGGAAAGCCGCCGCCAACAGGCAAAATCCGCCCTTTTTTCACAATTTTTGCAGGGTCTACGTGTCTATTTGAGCGCTATTTGGCGCCCGTCTTTTTATGTAATTTTTTTAACTCTTCAATTTGTTGCAGGATATAGTCCTTATAGTCCTCGGGCAGACCCTGAAAAATACTGATCATTTGCCGGAGCTTTTGGTCGGGCTGTTCATCAAAGATGCCCCCTTCACCAGTTCGGAGGAAACCTTCATTTACACGATAAATTGTTGAAACCAGTTTGATTATCCGCTCATTCACGGCCCGGTTATTGAGTTCAATTTCGGCATAATGGCCCGGACTAAGCAAAATTCCCTTACAAAAGGCTTTTTGGGACAAATTGAGTTCCTTTCTGACCCGTTTTATCCGGTCATTTACCGTTTCCGCAGTCATATTAGTTCACCTTATTCTATTTTTGCTTCTAAAACAAGCGCATAATTATTTCTATTTGAAATGTAATATTTGAAATGTAATACTTGACAACTCCTTTTAGGAGTGCTATTTTACTTCTAAACGGAGTTCTTATGGAAAAAGACGTAAAACTTGATAAATTATGTCAGGAATTTGTCTCGCTCGATGCCGGGGAAAAGGAATACATCATCGGTATCTCCAAAGCCCTGGCCTTTTCCGTCCGGTGTGCCGGCAGGCGGCAGGGGATTTTATCCGGGGGTCAGTGCCCGTTTCTTCAAAAGCAGGGCAGGGAATTGAGGGAGACCAAGTCTTTGTAAATAAGGTTTTAATGCCGCCTTTGGACGGCTTAAAGATGATGGGCGTTGTCCCGTCTGTTATATGTCGTGAATAGGGGACAAAAGGAAAGCGTATTATGAAAAACAGGAAAATTTTTGGGGCAATGCTCGGCAAAGCTGCCCTGGCGGCCGTGCTGGCTTTGGTGTTCTTCGCCTGCAATTTGGAGGGGGACAATGGCGACAACAGTAGCGGAGTATCTTTTGAAAACTTTTCAGCCCCATCAATTTGGGTTGATAACAAAACAGGTGAAAAACTGGTCGCATTTAAGGGTTCGTTAAATCCCAACACCCTGATAAGCGGAATCCCCGCGTATGCCACCAATCACGGCTTAAAGAAAGATCCGGCGTTGTTTACCGCTACCGGGGACTTTGCGCTTATTCTGATAACCGAGAAGCAGTACACAGATAACAAATCAAATCTGAGCGCACTGGAGAACGCGCCCTTTGCCCGGATTTATGCGTTTTATAACCATGAGGCCACAAACAACAACCATTTTCAAATCAGCTCCAAGGTCGGGGGATCCGGGCGTATAACCCTGAATAATCCCACAAGCTGGAATATTGAAATCAGGAAAGACGGCCCAACCGGTGAGATACTGGGATATGTCGCATCCCAAATGACGAATACGGTACTCTATGTTAACGCCCCGGACGATTATTCCCTCTATCCGATCTTTAAAAAGTATGTGCCTGCGGAAAAGGAAATATATGAGGTTGTACCCAAATACACCAGCGGCGATCTTGTTGGCAAACCCTATGCAAAAGATTTTGCCATTACAACTGCAAATGGTACCGCTGCCTGGAATTTGAATGAGGTTAGCAATAATATCACCTTCAATTTGTCATCCGGTAGTTTTTATCTGAGGATCACCAACAATTCAAATACCGCAGTACGATTCACCGTGGGCGATGAAGAACAAGTGACTTCCACCGGTATTAAGGGGATTCCTCCTTCAACCTCAAATACCTATTCCATAAAGTTCCCACGGAACCCGGATGGTACCTATCCGGAGAGTATTACCCGTGAGAATCTGAAAATAGGGACAGGGCAGATTATGAAGACAATTCCCTCCAGGGAGTATAAGGTGGATCACTTGCACGAAATAACCGTTACCGGCGCTGACGCTTCAAACCTGGCCATCGGCTCAGTCAGCGGAGGAACCTTGCTCAATATTGGAGAAATGTTTGGCTTTTAATTGGAACTTTTATTTCCGGGCTGTTTCCGCATCAAAGCGGCCCGGAAATATTTAACGGGGATACCGGATGACTTTAAGGGTAATGCTCAATACTTTTTTTACTGTTTCCTCGTTAGAAGAAACGTTTTGTGCTTTGGCAATGCGTCGGTTTTCCGGTGGTTCGTAAAAACCGATAATGCATAGCTCTTTAAAAAACAGCTCGTATGGGTTGTTTAAATTAAAAACTCCGCAATGAGGATAAACTACAGAAGGATGGGTTTATGAACAAAAAAATCGTTGGCATTTCGGTTGCACTTTTGGTGCTTTTTGCTGTTGGGACTGCTTTTGCACAAGAGGGGTCTGGTCGTGCTTCTACTCGTAATGGTGGTAATCAAACAGGTAATACAACTTACAATGATCATCCCGCTTACAATAATGGTTCCGAATCACCACGGGCTGCACAAGAGCGAAGAAACGCAGAAGCGGCCGCTGAAGTAGCACGACAGCAAGCTGCTGAAAGAGAACGACAGCAAGCCGCAGCAGTGAGACGGCAAGAAGCTGAACGGCAAGCAGCAGCACAGGCACAAGAAGCTGAGCAACGAGCTGCCGCCAAGGCTAAAGCCGACCGGGAAGCTGAAATTGAACTAATAAGGGCGAAAAATACATATTATCTTTATAACTAAACCAAAACATAATGGTTTTGGTTTGAAAACTGTATCTACCACCGGTGAGTGCACGGGTGTCATGCATGTTTTCCGGTGTGACTGACACCGATGTACCAAATTTTCGCAGCATAGCTGACGGAAAGATTATTAACGCTGCGTTGCGGCGATAGTAATATAGCCCGTATGGGCTATTATATCAAAACGCTCCACGTAATGAGTCTAAACTTACGAAAGGATGTTTGTATGAACACAAAAAAAATGGTGAGTATCCTCTTGATACTCTGCGCCCTGGGAACCGTTGTATTGTTTGCCGAAACCACGGACGGCGTTCGATGGAATTTTTCGGAGTCCAGAGGGGTTACAACTCTTACGAATACCACCAGTAGAGATTTGTATGTTACTGCGTATGTGGAAAACAGGGAAGGGAGGAGGGACTTCATGGGGGAGATAGCAACAGACATTTATGGCGGCGGCTTGGGATTTCTGGGAGCCGGCATGACGAAGGAAATACCCGTTCGGGTTAAGGCTATCAGAGCTTTGTGGATACCGGCAGAAACTAAGTGGTAGATGATTAATCCATGGTAGCGCCGATTAATCAGTGCTACCATATGGTGCCTGACATCAATGGCAGCGCAGTGGCGCCATAGTCGAAAACTATCGCCGTATGATGGTAAGCATATTTTGTCAAAGTAAAGGAGAAAAAATGGCAAAGAAAATTTTAATCCTCTCAGTTTTATTGATATTAAGTTCAAGTGTTTTTGCCGATGGTAATGCAGCAATCATTCGTCAACTTATTAAACAATGTGAAAATTCGCTTGAGGTTTCAATTCATATTAATCAGACTAATGACTATAGGACGGTTAGACGGCAGGCAGAATTAATGGCGGATATGACTCCTGCACAATTAAATTGGTATGGGAGTAATACATGGTATGTAATTGAAATGAAAAAGATTACATTACATGGTTCTCAACGGCTTGATGAATTTGAGCAATTGATAAAAAATGCTTTACATCAAGGCTCATTTGTATCAAGGCACTTGAAGGGTGACGCGGTAGATATTGCTCCATCATCAAATAATGTAAAGGATTGGCTGACAAATAATGGCGTTTCAGTGAAAGATGAAACTGTTGATGGAAACCGCTGTTGGCATTTAGAATTAAAATAAATGCGGCATGGTATTTTAAGCTATAGGGGGTTGTATTTTTTAGGGGCATTATTTTCTTTATTGAGCGGTATTTCTGTATATTTTTTGTTCAGAAATTCGCATTTGCTTATATTTGATTGGTTTAATAGACTCGAATGGCTGAATGGATTTTATATTCACGTAAGCACAAAAGAAAGTATTTTTCTATCCGTGCTGATATATAACGTTCCTGACGGTTTATGGCTTTTATCGGGAATTCTGTTGATCAGGGCGCTATGGTGTATGGATAAGAAATGGTGTGAAGTGTATATTCTTGTTTTTTGCTTAATAGCCGTGGGGCTTGAGCTGCTCCAATTGCCCGGAGTGATCCCGGGTACTTTTGATCTTATAGATCTGGTTCTAATGGTTTCTATTGCCTTCATAGAAGGCATAATTTTTAGATATTTCATCAGAAGGAGGATAGTATGATGAGTAAAAATCGGTTGCCGCATGTGATTACCATAGCGGCGTTGGTGGTGTTTGTGGTTTTGGGGATTGCCTGTGAGAGTACGCCGGCGAGTAACAATTTTGTAAATGCCTACAGTAACAACAGTGAACAGGGTATAGTGTATACTTTTTATAACTACTCATCTCAAACTGTCACAATTTCTGATCCGACCGGATCCACATCCATTGCACCAGGCGGATCTCAACAAGTACGATTTAATAGTTCTGTTACCGTTAGCAGTGTTCGTTACAGTCCATCGTCAGTAAAAGTTAGTCAATCCGGATCCGGCTTCTTTTTTGAAGACTAAATTCGTATATCCGCCCAAACATTCGTATTTGAGCGGATATATACAAGGATATTACCTCATTTAACGATGGCAGGATGTATGGCTATTTTAAGGGATAATATACAATATCTAAACGGTTTACGTGTTCTTGCCATCGCCGCCGTAATTATGGGTCATATCTTTATGACGATATGTGCCTACTTTACGCCGGTGTTGACAAGCAGCGAGGCATACTTCTGTATTGTTTTGCGTAACCTGTGGCATTGGTGTATACCGATCTTTGTTATGATCTCGGGCGTTCTGTTTCTCAATCCGCAAAAAGAAATAACCATTGAGAAATTATTCAAAAAAAATATATGGCGTATTCTTTTGGCGCTTTTTGTTTTTGGCGTACCCTATGCGTTTGCCGAGATATTTGCTGCTGCGCATTATCATTTCGACACACGGCAGATCGGCTCCGCCTTTTTATATGTGATACAGGGAAAGGCGGAAAATCATCTGTGGTATTTATATTTTGTCCTTGGTTTATATCTTTTTGTCCCGTTGCTAAGGGTATTTACAGACAATGCCGGAGGGAGAAAAATTGAATATATACTTATTGTGCTGTTTGCTTTTACCAGTATTCTGCCATTGCTGAAAAATGTCTTTCATTTTGATATTGGATTTTATATTCCGGTAAATTCAATATATTTGTTTTACTTTTTACTGGGTCATTATATCCATCAATATCAGATAAAGGCAAATGCAAAAATATTATTTCTTCTGCTGTTTGCTTATTGTTTATATGTGATTTTGATGTCTTTGAACAGCCCTATGATAATTGTGGGGTCAAGCGGACGGCTTTTGTCTTTAGAATCCGATTCTCCTGTTGTTGTAGTTGTTTCGCTTGCACTTTTTTGTCTTTTTCATCGGAATAACAAGACAAACAGGGTAATTGAATTTTTATCCCCCTTGTGTTTTGGGATATATTTGATACATCCCCTGTTTCTTTTTTCATTATACTTGTTTCTTGGGTTTACTCCTGAAAAATACCCACTGGTCTTGTTTATCCCCGGAGCAGTCAGCTTTACGGTTTTATTATCAATAGGTTTTGTTTATTTTGGAAGAAAGATAGGAATTGTAAGAAAATTTGTATAGGGCGCAGGGATGGCAGGCGCTATTTTTAGGGCTCCCGGCGTCTTATGTGGTCCAGTCTTCAAGCAAAAGATCCGGTATCCGTTTAAATTCCCCGGTGTTATGGCTGACCAAAACACCATTATGTGCCAGCACTGTAGCGGCGATGACAAGATCGTTGGGACCGATGACCATCCCATTCTGTTCAAGATGTGCCCGAATAAGCGCGTATTTCCGGGCGGCCTCATGATCAAAGGGGACAATTTCAAAGGGGGCAAAGAATTCTTCCCACATTTCGCGGGTTATTTGGGCGCCTTTTCTACTCCGGTGAATATTTCCGCTTCCACAATCGAAGGTATTTTGATCCTGGTCGGAGAAGTCGCCGTTAATTTTCTGCTGAGCGGGGGATATCGGTTCTGTAAATAATACAGGCAGATATTTGAATCCAGAAAATACATTAAAAAGGTTCCCGCAGGCTGTCAGCTTCAAATTGGCCCTGGGTGGGTATTTCAAAAGGAATATCTTTAAGGGCGCCGCATAATTTTAAAAAACTTTCCGGGTACTCGTCGCTGATTGACCTTTTTATATATTCCCCTACCCATTTTGAGATGGAAATTTCATCCTGCTGCGCCCTTCTTTCAACCTTTTTCAGGGTATCCGAATCAATATATAAAGATATTTGCGGCATATTTACCCCCGATTTTCAGTATAGCGGCCATCCAAGTATAATTGCAAGTATATTGCAGGGATATCTACACATCCTTCGGCCGGTCGTCCTGCACCCCTGCGAGTCCGGTCTATGCATCCTTCGGTCGCATATCCTGAACTCGCTTGGCCTTGCCCTCCGACACGGGAAGGCTGCCGCTCTCGTGGAGCTCCACCCTTGGGTTGATGATGATACTTGCCTGCAATATTTTGCGGATCTTTTCCTTGAGGGCGTTCAGGGGCCGGGCGTCGTCCATGAAGATGTCCTGGCCAACTTCGGTCTTCACCGTGAGCCGGTCCAGGGCCCCTTCCTTTTCCACCACGATAAGGTAGTTGTTTCCCACCTCTTTCATGGACATGATCACCTCTTCAATCTGGCTGGGGAAGAGGTTCACCCCGTTGATGATAAGCATGTCGTCGGTGCGGCCGGTGATCCGGTGCAGGCGCCGGTGGGTACGGCCGCAGGCGCAGGGTTCGGTGTAGAAGGACGAAAGGTCCCGGGTGCGGTAACGCAGTATTGGTGTGGCCTCCCGGCAGAGGCAGGTAAGGACCAGTTCCCCGGTTTCGCCGTCGGGTACGGGTTCCAGGGTGTCGGGGTTCACGATTTCCGCGATGTAACCGTCCTCCCAGATGTGGAGCCCCTGTTTGCACTGGCATTCAAAGGCCACCCCGGGGCCGTTCATCTCCGACAGGCCATAGGAATTGAACACATCGATGCGGAGCAGTTCTTCGATGCGCCGGCGGGTGTCCTCCGAATAGGGTTCCGCCCCGGCAAAGGCCCGCTTCAGCTTGACGCTGTCCCGGCTGACCCCTTCTTCCCGCATTTTGGACTCCACGTGAAGGAGGAAGCTGGGTGTAGCGTGAACCACGGTGGTGCCGAAGTCCTGCATCAGACGGAACTGCCGGGTGGTGTTCCCCGGTCCCGAGGGGATCACCAGCATCCCCACTTCCTCGCCCCCGGCGTGGAAACCCAGGCCCCCGGTAAAGAGGCCGTAGGTGATCATGTTCTGGAACACATCGGTTTTATTGCACCCCGTTCCGTAAATGCAGCGGGCCACAAAACTTGTCCAGCGATTGATATCATCTTTGCTAAAGTAAATCGTTGTGGGCGTGCCGGTGGTACCGCTTGATGCGTGGAGCCGTACCACATCCTCCCGGGGGATGCTGAGGAAACCGTAGGGAAAGCCGTCCCGCAGATCCTGTTTGGTGGTAAAGGGAATCCGCCGCAGGTCCTCCGGGGTTTTGATAGTATCGCTGTTGATTCCCGCCTTGCCGAGCCGTTCCCGGTAAAAGGGTGTCCGCAGGGCCTGGTCTACCGCCGTCTTGAGCTGCGCAAGCTGATACGCTTCCAACTCCGGCCGGCTGAGGGTTTCCATCTTTTCATTCCAGTACTGGTAGGTCACTTGGCCGCTCCGTTAATTGCCCGGATCATGACGCCGCCTTTCTCCCCAGCGCAAAGGCCTTCCGGTTTGCCTCGCCCACCGATGCGTCTTTGCCGGCGAACATGGCGGTGATGGTGGCTTCCAGGGTCTCGCTTTTCAGGGGCAGGAAGGGACTGGCGGCCCCCACCATGACCATGTTTACCGCACGGGCCAGCCCCGCTTCTTTTGCCAGGGCCGCCGCTTCCACGGTACGGGAGAGGGGGAAACTTGCAATGGCTTTAAGGATTGAGGGAAGGTCCGGGTAGTTGGGGATATTGACGAAGGGGTCCGCCGCCGTTACCAGCGCCCCCCCGGGCGAAAGCCAGGCGGTATAGCGGAGGCTTTCCAGGGGTTCCATGGAGATGATCAGGTCCGCCCCGCCCTGGGGCACCAGATCCGAGGCGATAGCCTTGTCGGAAATGCGGAGGTGGGCAAGTACCGCGCCCCCCCGCTGAGCCATGCCGTGGACCTCGGATTGGCGTACCGCGAGGCCCTCCTTAACCGCAGCCTGGGCAATGATGGCGGCGATGGAGAGCACCCCCTGCCCGCCAACACCGGCTAAAATGATGTCCTTCTTCATTGGGCGGCTCCTGTGGGTGATTTATTCTTTGCGGCCTTTTGCCGTTTGCGGAAAGCCTCAAGACACTCCCGTTTGAAGATCACCACCGAAAGGCCCCGGTATTCAACTTCCGCCTTGAGCCGGACGGCGTTTTCGTTTACAAGCTGTTTCTTCGCCTCCAGTTCCAGAAGGTGTTCCGGCTTGACCCCCAGGCCCAAAATGAGGGCCCTGAGTTTGTCGGAAGGGATTATGGTTTCCTGGCAGCCGGTCATGGCTACGATGGCATTGTCCAAGATGATCAGGGTCATGGGGCTGTCGGCGCTTATTGCGTCGATAAGGCCGGTGATCCCCGAATGGATAAAGGTTGAGTCCCCGATGACGCCGATGGCATAGGGGATGCCCGCCTCGGCGGCGCCCCGGGCCATGCCCACGGAAGCGCCCATGCAGACGATGGTTTCGGGCACTTCGTAGGGCGGGGCGGCGCCCAGGCTGTAACAGCCGATGTCGGAGCAAACCGCCACCTTGGGGTGTTTGGGGGCGCTGTCCAGTTCGGCCACCACCTTCTTGATGGTTTCGTAACTGTCCCCGTGGGGGCAGCCCTGGCAGAGCTGGGGGGGCCGGCCGACTTTGCCTGCGGCGAAATCAGCTAAGGAGTTTCCCGCGGAAACTCCGGGTATTGGTTTAATGGCGCCCAGTACGTTTGGCCGGGGGGCAAGCCCCAGGCTTTTGCGGACATTGTCGGGGTCCAGTTCGCCGGTGCGGTTCACCGTGCCGTCAAACCTGCCGGAGATAACAATGGCCTGGGGCAGTATGCCCCGGAGCCTTTCTTCGATAAGGGGCTGTCCTTCTTCGATCACCAAAACCTTGGAGGCCTTTTCGCAGACCTTGCGGATGGAGGCCGTCGGCAGGGGATAGGCCCCGATGTGGAGCCGGGCCGGTTCCTTGCCATTCCGCTGTGCGACTAAATCATCACGGTTTTCTTCGTAGTAGTTACCTCCCAGGCCGCTGGTGATAACTGCGAAGCTTTGGTCACGGCCCTCGATCTCAAGTTTGTTGACGGCGTGGGAAGCGGACCATGCGGAAATGGCCTTCTGCTTTTCAATAAGATTTGCGTAGTTCCGCCGGGCGTATACGGGGAGGAGCATCCACTGGGTTTTGTCCTCCGCCTTGGCAGTGGGGTTTTGCGGCTGGGGGGCGCGGAGCTTTACGGCGGCCCGGGCATGGGAAAGCCGGGTACTCAGCCGGAGCATCACCGGCACATGGAAGCCCTCGGAAATGACAAAAGCCTCCCGGGCCATGTCGTAGGCTTCCTGCTGGTTCCGGGGCTCCAGACAGGGGATGAGGGCAAAAGTGGCGTAAAAACGGGAATCCTGCTCGTTCTGGGAACTGTGCATTCCCGGATCATCCGCCACGGCGATCACCAGGCCGCCCTTGATCCCCAAAAGGCTGCCGTTCATAAAGGGATCGGCGGCTACGTTAAGACCGACGTGCTTCATGGTGACCATAGCCCGCCGCCCCGCAAAGGAAACCCCCAGGGCCGCTTCCAGGGCGGTTTTTTCGTTGCTACACCATTGGGCGCGGACTTCCCCTGCCCGGGTTTCCTCCAAGCGGATCCCATCCGCACGGATGAGATCCTCAAGGTACTCCATTATTTCTGTGGAGGGGGTGCCGGGGTAGCCATAAGCGGCGCTTAATCCCGCATGGATAGCGCCAAGGGCTACCGCCTCATCCCCTAAAAGGGCCTGTTCATTCAATTCTGATTCCTTTGTTTTTTTGGGTAAAAACGTAATGGGTTTCTATATTACCATGACAGGCCCCGGAGTTCAACCATACCCGTCCGGCAGTCAGGGCAAAAGCATTTAGAATTCTATGATAAACTTCTATTCTTCACTGGGAGGGGAAGAAGGAATGGAAGTAACGCAAGCCGATATAACCAAAATGACCGATTTTTTGGGGGAGATTCACGATCCC
>BNVE01000137.1 GCA_025997875.1 Spirochaetia bacterium | reverse complement strand
GTATACCAAAGTTTCCTGGCTTATGGGTGCGATTGTTGCACAATCGCTTTTCCGCCGGTCTTCCCAGGTTAAAAACCCAGTGACCGTTGGCGGCGGATCTTCCCAATTACAGTTACGGGATAGCGGAACGGATGGGTATGTGATTACCGCTAGTACCATAAACTATAATGGTTATTCTGATATGGGTAGTTTTACCAGCACTATTGAATATATTTACAATTTCTCCTCAACGGCGGGAGTCATTATTGTTAAATATACTACTGCCGATATGGATTTTAATGGGAGTCCCGATGTTGCTGCTGTAGGTAAATTTCAAGGTGTTTATTTCCGGGATTTAACGACATCAACGGTTAAACTGGGAAGCGCCTATGAAGCTGATTTTTCAGTGGTAGAGGTTGCTACCTTGACCGAGGCCAAGGAGAAATTCAAACCGGCAAACATCAGTTTGTATGGCGGTGACTTGACTATGGCCACACCCCAAACTAAACAACCATAACCTTAACAGCATAATGGTTTCCTGTTTCCCAAGGGCCGGGAGATTGTTCCCGGTCCTTGTCTTTATCCTCTGTACGCTCTTTCCCCTGTATGCGCAAGAAAACATGGCGCCGGAGGATGATTTTTTTGATGAGGATATTCCCCTCATGGAGGGCGAGGGGTTCACCGTTACTGCAAGCCCGGAAACCACCCAGCAGATGAAGGTGGTTACCAAAGAGGATATCGAAACGGCCCACGCTCCGGACCTTGCAAGCCTTTTACAGGAAACCCTGGACCTGGGAACAACCCGCTACGGCGGTTACGGAAACCAGGCGGACATAAACATGCGGGGCTTTGATTCGGAACGGATCGCCTTCCTCATTGACGGGGTTCCCGCCAATTCTTCCCTGTCCGGGGACTTTGATATCAGCATGATAGACCTTAACAGCATTGAACGGATTGAAGTTATCTACGGTGGTTCGGATACCAAGTACAATGTTTCAGGCGCATTGGGAGGGGTAATCAATATCATTACGATAAAAAAACAGAAACCCGGTTTGCGCCTGGGGGGCAGTGTTACCAATACTTCGGCAATGCCAGGTATGTACTATGAAATAGACGGAAGCAAAAGCGGTCCCTATTTAGAAGACCTTTTTGATACGCAAAACTACAGTATCTCTGCGGGATTCGGTGCGGAAAAGGTGTCACTAACCGCAAATCTGTTTGCCAACCGTGCGGGGAATCATTTCCTCTACCGGGATACGATTTTTGAAAAAACCAGCCGGAGGGTAAGTAATGAAGTTGTTGATACCGGGGCAGCGGTTTCTTTTATTCGGGATTTACCGGATAATTATTCAAAGCTGATTGCCTCCGCAGACTTCTATTACGGTGACAAAAACATTCCCACATCGGGTTACTCAACCATGGCGGGGAAGCAAAAGGATACTTCTTCCCGGCAAAACATTATGCTCGACATGCCCCGCATCTTTCGGGATGATCTTGCCGCAGAGGCCAGCCTCAGCCATACCGGGCAGATCCTGGACTATAAACCGCCTGCGGGAAGCGGTTCCCTGCACAAACAGAACAGTATTACTGCGATTAACCGGTGGAGTTGGTACCCGGCGGAAAAAATCACCCTTAGATCGGGATGGGACTACCGCTTAAACCATCTGGATTCCACAGAGAACGGCCTTCGCAGCCGCCATGACGGCGGCGTCTATCTTACTACGGAGTATGCCCCCCGGAAGGAATTTCTTGTCATCCCGTCGATTAAGGCGGTTTTCAGCGGCCCCGGGAGCGCCAAGCCCGTAGTAGCAATACCAAAGCTCGGCTTGTTGTGGAATGTGAACGATGCCCTTACCGTCAAGAACAACTACTTCCGCAGTTTCAAACACCCCGACTTTGAGGACCTCTACTGGAGCGGGGGCGGCGGAACGGGCAACCCGGACCTGCGCCCCGAAGATGGCTGGGGAAGCGATCTGGGCGCCTCTTACGAGTTCAAAAACCGCTGGAAAATAGAAAGCTCCATCTTCGCCCAATGGACCAACGATTCGATCCACTGGTACGGCGCAGGCGGGGTCTGGAAGCCCCGGAATGTGGGTGAGGCTGTCTTCTTCGGCATGGACTCAAAAGCAGGGGGTGACATTCCGTTATCAAAGGGTCCTTTTAAAAAAATCGGCCTTTCCCTTTCGTATCAATACCTTTTAAGCTATCTTTTAAGTTACGGATACGACTGGAATTCTGACAAACGGATACCCTACATGCCCATGCACGCCATCGGCGCGTCGGTGAGTATACCCTGGAAAACCGGAACGCCAAAAGCCGGCGCCCTGATTATTTCCGGCCATTATGAAAGCCTGCGTTATGCGGAAGTTGCAAACATCACCAGGCTGGACCCCCACTTCCTTTTGAATATTACGGTGAACCAGGGGATCAATAAAAACATAAGCGCCTTTGCAGCGGCGCGGAACATCCTTAACACATCCTACGAGTCCTTCAACGATTACCCCATGCCGGGGATTACCCTGACCCTGGGAATGAAGGTAAACTATGAAGGGCCGGGTAAACCATGAAACAGGAAATGAAACATACAACAAGGGCGATTTTTGTAGTACTGCTGATACTCGCCGTACTGACCGGCTGCAACCGCAGCAAAGGGGGTGGCGCAGGGGGACGGGCCGCGGCAGCCCCCGGAAGTACTGCGGACGGCAGGACAGCCGGCGGCAGCGCCGGAGCGGTAAACCGCATCATCTCCACCGCCCCCTCAAATACGGAGATCATCGCCGGCCTGGGTCTGGCGGACCGGATCGTCGCGGCGGACAAATATTCCCTGGAACTACCGGAACTTAAGCGGCGCGGGGATAATGGACTGCGGGACGCTGCGGAGATCGACTTCTTCTACCCCGACCCGGAGGCGATCATCAGCCTGGACCCGGATATGATCATCACCAGCGAACATAATGTGTACGGCGCAGGGGACGATCCTTTCAGGCTGCTTAAGGAGATGGGCATCACCGTGGTTTATTTGCCCACCAGCAACAGCATTGCCGGAATTTACCGGGACATTGAAACCATTGCCACAGTGTTGGGGGTCACGGAAAGGGGTTCTGAACTGGTACGAAATATGAAGGAACAGATCGACAGTATCGCTGCAATCGGAAATAGTATTGCTGTTACCAAAAACAGTAATACTGCGAAAAAATCAGTATACATGGAAATATCTCCATCCCCCAACATGGTCACCGTGGGCAGGGAAACCTTTCTTAACGAGATGATTGAGCTTATCGGGGCGCAGAATATCTTTGCCGATAAGACGGGCTGGCTGGCCCCCGGGGTGGAGGCCATACTGGAACGGGACCCCGATGTGATCCTGACCAATGTCAATTTTATCGATGACCCTGTCGGTGAGATAAAGGGCCGGGACGGTTTTGCCAGTCTTGGGGCGGTACGGGAAGGGGCGGTGTATACCATCGACACCGATTCCTCATCCCGGCCATCCCAGCATATCATCCTGGCCCTGGAGCAAATGGCCCGTGCGGTGTATCCTGAATACTACGCCTGCGAAGCCGGCGCCGGATCGAGGTGAGTAAACCGGTATGAGCAACCGTAAAAAAATAATGTTTGGCCTCTTCATATCACTGTTTATCCTCTGCGCGGGAACTTCCCTGGGGAGTTCCTCCATCAACTTTTTTGATACGGTAAGGATCATTTTTTACAAGCTTTTGACAGAACCCTTTGCGGCGCTGCTGCCGTCGAACGGCGAAGCCCTTGCGGGGGCGCCGCCATCCATAGCTCCGGCGCCGGATCCCAAAAATATTTCCATCGTCTGGCAGCTGCGGCTCCCAAGGGCGCTCCTGGCCTTTATGGCCGGCGGCGCCCTGGCCATGAGCGGTGCGGTGTTTCAGTCGGTGCTGAAAAATCAGCTGGCGTCGCCCTACATCATCGGCGTTTCTTCGGGGGCTTCCTTTGGGGCGGCCCTGGTGATCATCAGCGGCTTTACCCTGCCCTTTATCGGCGGCTTCACCCTGCCCCTTACCGGGTTTGTGTTCAGCCTCCTGACGGTCTTTTTTGTGATTGCCTTTTCTTCCCGGCTGGACCGGACCATGTCCAACAATACGGTAATCCTCTTTGGTATGGTGGTCTCCCTCTTTGTGAACGCCCTGCTCACCACCATCACCGCTGTCTTTCGTGAGGAACTCAAAACCCTGATCCTCTGGCAGATGGGGAGCTTTGCCCTTAAGGGCTGGCCCTATGTGACACTGATGCTGCCTTTTCTTTTGACCGGCAGCCTGGGAATTGCCCGGTACACCCGGGAGATGGACATCCTTACCTTTGGGGAAGATGAGGCCCAATCGGTGGGAGTGGAGATACGGGGGATACGGAAGCGGCTGTTTTTTTTCGCCGCCGTACTAACCGGCAGCGCGGTGGCCCTGAGCGGCGCTATCGGCTTTGTGGACCTTATCGCCCCCCATGCGGCGCGGAAAATCGTGGGTTCCAATCACCGCTACGTCATCCCCATGTCCTTTATCATAGGCGGCAGCCTCATGGTGGTCACCGACCTTATCGCCCGGACCATCATTTCCCCGTCGGAACTGCCCGTGGGGGCCATCACGGCGATCATCGGCGCACCCTTCTTCGCCTGGGTTTACTTTAAAAAAGCTTAGGCGGGAACAAAGATGCTGGAAATCAAAAACCTGTACGCCGGGTACGGCGGCGCGGACGTCATCAAAAACATCAATCTTGAGGCAGAGCAGGGGGAGATTCTCTGCATCGCCGGCCCCAACGGATGCGGAAAAAGCACCCTCCTTAAATCCATTGCACGGCTGCTCCCCTACCGGGGCAACATAAGCATCAATTTTGACCGGGAACATTGCCGGGACATTGCCGGTCTTAAACGCAGGGAACTGGCAAAAAGAATCGCCCTCCTGGGGCAGAGTTCCCAAATTTATTTTCCCTACACCGTGTACGACACCATCTCCCTGGGCCGTTATGTCCACACATCGGGGTTCCTCAAAAACCTGTCCGCGGAGGACCGGGACATTATTGCCAACACTATCAGGCGGCTGGAGCTTGAGGATGTGCAGGATCAGCTTATCACCGAATTATCCGGAGGCCAGCTGCAGCGGGTCTTCCTCGCCCGGACTCTGGTCCAGGACCCGGAGATCATTCTCCTTGACGAGCCCACCAATCACCTTGATTTGAAACACCAGATAGAACTTCTGCAGTACCTTTCCGCATGGGTCAGGGAAAAAGGGCGAATCATCATCGGGGTGCTCCACGATCTTAACCTGGTCCACCGTTTTAGTGACCGCGTCGCCCTTATGAGGAACGGGGAGATTGTTTCCCGGGGAAAGCCCGCAGAAGTATTGAACGGCACAGACCTGCGGGAAGTTTACGGAATGGACATCCGCGCCTTTATGCGGGAATCTCTGGAGAAGTGGGAAAATTTATTTTAAAAAAACCAACCGGGTTCTCGAACAAGTCCTGTGTCTATTCGTTTTCCGCGTAAGTTTCTTTTATTGCCGTATTACAATTATCCACATCGGGTTTATCTTTTATATGGTCCAGAAAATAATATGTTACATCACTATCTATCTTTTTTATTATGTTGGACACTGTTTTTTCAACATTTATGCCCTTTTCAATTTTAATTTCTTCTACTTCCCAGTTTTTTGCTTTGCCAAAAAAATTTTTGAGAGCGCCAAAGTCATAATCTCCGTCAAGTATCCATGCTCCTTCTGAATAAAGACGCATATCAGTACCGTAAAAACTTATGGTATGATACTCATCACCTGAATCATGTATTGAGTAAAATTCATGGTATACTAATTTTGTTTTCGGTATGGCTGCCATAATTCGTCTTTTATATATATGCATAGTATATTCCCGGGGACACAACAATATATTTTCCAAAAATAACCGTACCTTTGGTTCATTTAGCAGTACATCTGACCCGCTGTTAGAATCAATTGCAGACAAATAAATACCTGTCCTTAATGACGCACATGAATTAAAAAGAAGAAATACAACTATAAACAAAAAACCGATTTTTTTAGTTTTCAATTTTTGTGCAACCTTAGGGATTATCTTTGATTTTACCCGAATACAAAGGGGTGTTTATTTGTATTTTTCACCGCTTCCCTGCCAATCGTTCCATACAATTTCAGTATCATCCGGCAGCCGGGCGGTAAAGCCGGAAATAGTGAGGACAAGCGCCGCCATCCTGATATTATCCTTTCCAAGGTATAAACTTACTTTTTGACTATTGCTAAAAAAAATGAGCGCCCCGGCCTTTTTCTTTTCAACTACCAGATAAACCCAATGAACATCTTCTGTCTTACCTCTGACGGTCAAGTTTTTTTGAGATGCGCCCCCGGCGATCCTGGCTGCATAGGTATGGGTCCCAATTTTCAACTCCGATGCGGTGAGTTCTGCCTGAGCTGCGGTAAGGGTATAATCTCCGTCCCTATAAAATGCATCTTCTTTGTTTTTGTACACACCGCGGTAATCCTCCGCCGCCATTCTCGTGCCCTCCTAAGCTCCCCATGCCGGAATGCGGCATCCATCCGACGGACAACCTGTGCCACCTTTTAGCCGCCGATTTTCGTAAAATTCAACAATTTTTTGAAAATATGTACGGTTATGACGATCATATAATGCTTAAAATGTACGTGTCAAGTGTCCCTACCTCAAAAAAAGAGACACCCATAGAATACAAAACATGGATTTGGACCAAATTTTTGTTCTTAACGTAAAAAAATGGCGTAAAAAAAGGGGATTTTCCCAAAAATTGCTGGCGGAACGGTGTAATGCGGCCCATTCGTATATCAGGCAGATTGAGAGCGGAAGTGGGCACCCCTCCTTTACCTTTATCGGGAAACTGGCCAAGGCCCTGGACATTGAAGCCTATCAGTTGTTTTACGATGAGACGGCGGCTTACGACGAAAAACCTTCGCAAACAGAGTACATAAGATCAATAAAAACGGATTTTCTTGAAAAAATGGCCTGCGAGCTTGATTCTGTTATTGATAAGTTGAAAAGGTAGGCGCCTGTCGCTATAGACTTTTTTTTACGCTATTAAGATAGCCAATATCGGCGTTTCTTCTTTCCGGGCTGACAACTTCTTTGGAGCTTATCAGCAGTTTAATTTTTTCAAGGGTGGAATTAAACCGGCTGACATACTGCATCATATCGCCGCTGGTCCGGTAGGGGCTATAGAAAAATTCCACCGGGGTGTTCGTTATCAGGGTATTGGAAAAATAATAGCTGATAATAAAATAGTTGTGTACTTCCTGTACAACCTTATAATCAGGATTTCTATACGTAATGGTAAGAATCTGGGCTATCCAGATTGCTTCCGCCGGATTTTCCTTTACACGATAATCAACAGAACAGTAATCATATTCCCGCAAATACGAATCGATATACCCGTCCATGTCAAATGTATTGGTATCCCAATCAATGGGAACCTGTTCCTTCTTTACTTCTTCGACGGCGAACAAATTGTATGTAAACAATAAACAAAACAGCGAAACGATACTCAGGCTTCTTTTCATCATAAATTCCTTCTTGTTAACATTTGGTTTCTACTTCACCGTTACCAGTTCGTAGCTCCCGGTACCAAGGCCGATCTTTTCCGCATGGGCTATCTGACCCCGCCAGTCCGTGGTGGGATGAATGTCGGTCAAGTGATCCAAACTGCCCTTGCCGTCCCTGTGGGTGTGTTCACGGTCACCCCAGATGCTGCTTTCAATGCCCGGGGCGGCGTTCACCGCGTCGATACAGGCCTTGTCCAGGGCTACCGGGTCAAAGCCGGCAAAGATGCCGATATCCGGTACCACCGGGGCATCGCTTTCGCCGTGGCAGTCGCAGTAAGGCGAAACCTGGTTCACAATATTGATGTGGAAATTGGGCCGGCCGTCCACTACCGCCTTGGCATATTCGACGATCTTGCAGTTCAATGCATCATTGCTGGAACCCGCATTGTTTGAAATGGCGTTTTTACTGCACGCACCGATACAGCGTCCGCAGCCCACGCATTTCTTGTGATCGATGACCGCCTTTTTGTCGACGCCGAAACTGATGGCCCCGTGGTTGCAGAACCGGGCACAGATTTTACAGCCGATACAGTCCGCCTTTGCAACATCCGGCTTGCCGTCATTGTGCATGGCCATTTTGCCCGCCCGGCTGCCGCTTCCCATGCCGAGGTTTTTCAGGGCTCCGCCGAAACCGGTCAGTTCATGACCCTTAAAATGGTTCAGGGAAACCACAATGTCCGCATCCATAATGGACCGGCCGATATGGGCCACCTTGCAGTACTTGCCGCCCTTGACCGGCACATCCACATCGTCGGTTCCCCGCAGGCCGTCGGCGATAATGTTCTGCACCCCGGTGGAGAAGGGGGTATAGCCGTTTTCAAAGGCCGCATCCAGGTGGACCAGGGCGTTATTACGCCGCCCCACGTACAGGGTATTGCAGTCCGTCAGGAAGGGCATACCCCCCAGGGCCTTGATCCGATCCGCCACCAACTTGGCAAAGTTGGACCGCAGAAAGGCCAGGTTTCCGGGCTCGCCGAAGTGGATCTTGATAGCCGCATACTTCTGCTTAAAATCGATCTCCTTGATCCCGGCCTTTAGGATAAGCCGGTCAAGCTTGACCAGGAGGCTCTCCCCCACCTTGGTACGCATACTCGTAAAATACACCTTTGTTGAACTCATGGCTGCTTCCTCCATAAATAAGGTCTAAACAATTTTAGGAATTATACATAATTTTGCCTCAAAGGACTACTCCTCTGCCGGCTTGTTTAGGGGCTTCCGGCGCCCCCTTCTCCTGGGAGCCTGTGGCGCTTGCAGGTTTTTCGCCCTCCGCCCCGCGGGTTCCGGTCGAAAAACCTTCGATAAACCGGCTCCTTTGGGAGTTTGTTGGGTATTCAAACTACCAGTGGTCCTATAACGGTCCTGATGTTGCGGGAACGGTGGGGACCGTCGTGTCCTATACCTTTACCAGCGCCGGGAAAGACAATGGGAAGTATACCATGCTACTGCGGCGCAGCGTATAGCATATGTTGAGACTGTCGGAAAACCCTTTCATGCAAAATTTTACCCTCATTTCATCTTCTGAAACTACTGTAAAACACTCATTTAGAGACGTGCTTTTTCTGCAGAATGACTTTTCCGACAGCCTCGTTATGTGCCGTTTGTCCGTACCCCATTATTTTTTTATTATATTATTTTTTAAAATATGTTTTTAATATTTTCCAATTTTTTATTATATGAATTATTGCTAATCCACAAAATATAAACCCAACTATTACATGAATAGCTGTAATAATTTCTTGTAATTCAACCAAAAAATTTGGTTCTTGATTTTCATGATTTAGATATCGAGAAATTAATATTTCTGGATCTATCATTTCATCAAGAATTTGTATTCCAATGCCCGTTAAAAATAAAATAATTATAAAGAAAAACAATAATATTGAAACTATTGCCCTTGTATTTATTTTATGTTTTTTATCCATCATTTTTATCTCCTTTATAAGTTATTTTATTCCATCCAAAATATTTTGTCAATAGTTTATACAATTATTTACAACAAATTTTAGGACAAATGGCACATAACGTGAAAAGTTTGCGACATTTTTGCGGTTGTGATAAAGGAAACCGTAGGTTTCCAGCAACCGCAAAAATGTACCGGAGAAAAAATGTACAAAGGCCAAAGGCCGACTGCGTTTTTTCGTAGGCCAAGCCGCTACTGCGGCGCAGCGTATAGCGTATGTTAGACGAAGTTTTTGGGGCTGCTACGATATATGACACACATTTTACTGTAGGTAACATATTTATCCATACTGTTTATTAACCCATTCTAGCAATTCTTGTTTTTTTATATTTTTATAATAACAATATTTATTTTTCTCAACCCATATAGGCTTATTTGAAATAAATCTTACATCTTCATATATTTTTTGATAGTCATCTCTTTTAAACATAATTGTATATTTATAATTTTCCTTTTTAATAAATAGCTTTGTATCTTTAATTATTAACAATAATAAATTTCCTTCTTCAAATAATTCTAATTTAGTATAAATAAATGGGAATAATTTTTGATAATTGATTGATTCATCATATTCATTTACCCCCTCTTGACTATCACCAAACATTATAAACAATGAAAAAAGTGAACCGCCGATTGGGATTACTGATAACAATGCCATAAACTCTTCTGTTCCTAAATCATGTAATCTTTTGATAGTACAAAGCATAATTAAGTAGCCATTAATACACCGTATAATAAACAAAACTATTGGAACCCATACTGAATCTGTTTGCCCTAAATAAATAAGAACATTAAAGCTAAGAATACTAAAGCACATAAGTGTTACAACATCTATAAAAAATAATACAAGTATTCTTGTATTATAATCAAAACGAGAATAACGCCCATGTGCAAATCTTCTTCCAATAAAAAACAATGGTATATAAATTAAACAAGCAATTAATATATTCATAATATTTATTATACCCCTATTATGTTTTTTGTCAACCACGCCCTCATTCTGATACGGACGGCAGGCGTTCTTCCGAACCAGTTCTGCCCCAAAAATTTCGTCTAACATGAAAGCTATACGACGTTTTTGCGGTTGCGATAAAGGAAACCGTAGGTTTCTAGCAACTGCAAAAATGTGCCGGAGAAAAAACGCACTAAGGCCGCAGGCCAACTGCGTTTTTTCGTAGGCCAAGCCGCTACTGCGGCGCAGCGTATAGCGTATGTTGAGGTTGTAGAAAAAGTATTTGTAAGTCCTAAAGAAAGCATGATATAATAGCCATATTATGGCAGTATTCAAAAGCACCCACCAAGGGCAAGGAACATTATTCGTCAAGGTCGATCTCAATAAACAGCTAATACCCGGTAGCTTTGAGTTTGCGCTTAATCA
>BNVE01000136.1 GCA_025997875.1 Spirochaetia bacterium | reverse complement strand
TGCAAATCTACCTCAATGAATTGTCCTTGCCCTATGTTCGTTTCTTTGTACCGTGCCATGTTGTTATTTTAATTCATTACATCCCTCCGCCTCAAGGGGCTTTTCCGACAGTCTCAACATACGCTATACGCTGCGCCGCAGTAGCGGCTTGGCCTACGAAAAAACGCAGTCGGCCTGCGGCCTTTGTGCGTTTTTTCTCCGGCACATTTTTGCGGTTGCTGGAAACCTGCGGTTTCCTTTATCGCAACCGCAAAAACGTCGTATAGCTTTCACGTTAGGCGCAATACACCCTAAATGTGGTTGACAAAAATCGAGAAAAAGTTTATAAATAAACAGGAGGAAATATGAATAAGTTTATTTGTATAGTCATGTTTTTTAATTTAACTGTATTTTCTTTTTCAAATGACACAAGGACAATTTTGGGTAGTTCGGTTCAAATTATTGATAATGAAAATACCAATATTACCATGCAGGAAGAAATAATCAATATACGGCTATATAGGGACTTCTATGAGGTTGATGTTACCTTTTATTTTATAAATACCGGAGAAACTGAAACCATATCATTAGGGTTTCCGGTTGAGGCGCTATTTCAGAATTTTAGTTCGGAGAAAGAATGGGCGATTTTAAGTGATTTTCGTTCATATATTAATAATGAATTAATACAAAGATACACTATCAAAGAAGAAATAAAATATGTTACAAACCCTCCAATAGCTCCATATGATTATGTCATTTATACAAAGTGGTATATTCGAGAGGTAATTTTTCCCGGGAATAGTACAACAATTTCAAGAGTAACTTATAAAGCGCCTTATGGACATATTGGTTTTGATCTTACGGGTGGGTATATTTTTGGAACAGGTTATAACTGGAAGGGACCTATTGGAAAAATGGTTATTAATATAATCCACGATGATGATATATTTTTAGATCGTTTTACTATCGGACGATATACAAAAGAAGAAATTGTAGATTATTTTACATGGAAAGAAAGCGGAATGTATAATTTTGAATTCTATAATATTGAACCAATAATAAGCGATAAGATAAGATTTTATATTAGCAAATGTAATATGCTTAATGCTCCTTATAATGAATTTGGGGATTCTTTTTTAGGCTGGTGGGTGTGGGATGAGCAGTTATTGTATGAGAATGTTTCTGATCTAAAGTTGTATACTAGGAATCAAATAAGGTTATTCATAAACTTTTTCTACGCGATACGTGGTTATAATTTTCAAAATCAGAGGTATAAAGATTTCTTTACTGGATTAAAAAATATTAATAACGAAAATGGAAAATACGAAATAAATCCAAATTTTTCAGAAAATAATTTTAATGAATATGAAAAGAAAAATATTGATTATTTATTAAGATTGGAAAAAATGATACCATAAAAAGGGTGTACTGCGCCTAACGAGGCTGATAGTAAATTATTCTGATAAATATTTTAGAATAAGTGGAATGGCCCCTAAATCCTCCCCACCCTCCTCCTTGCTTCCTCCCCGCTGATCCCCTTCCGCGCCGCCCAATCGCTTAACTGGTCGTCCCCTACCGTGCCGATGCCGAAGTAGTAGGCGCCGGGGTGTACAATGTACATGCCGCAGACTGAGGCGGCGGGGTCGATCATGGCGGATGGCGTAAGGGCGAGGCCGCAGCGTTGCTGCGCTTCCAGCAGGGCGAAGGCGGTCTCCTTGTCCTTGTGGTCCGGGCAGGCGGGGTAGCCGAAGGCGGGGCGAATGCCGCCTGTGCCATCTGCGGAATTGTGATCGTTTCCGGCGGACAGGCTTCCTGCGGGGGCATAGCCCCAGAACTCTGCGGCTACCCGTTGGTGGACCTCTTCGCTGAAGGCTTCGGCGAGGCTGTTGGTAAGGCTTGCCAGGAGGATCGCGCTGTAGTCGTCATGGCGGCGCCGGTATTCTTCGGCGGCTTCCGCAAGGCCGAAGCCGGCGCTGAGGGCAAAGAGGCCGATCCAGCCGGCGGGGCCCTTGTTTCCGGTGTACGCAGCGGTTCCGTCGGAGCCTTCTTTTACGGCGGGGGGGATAAAATCCGCAAGGCAGGGGTTGAAGGCGCCGGTCCGTTTTTTGTCCTGGTTCCGCAAAAAGGAAAACCGGGCGATTTCCCGGGCTGCCGCGTTTTTTGACGGTCCCTTTTCCACCGCCCCGGGGCTGTAGAGCACAATGTCGTCACCGTCGGAAGCGGCGGGGAAAATGGCCGCCACACCCCGCGGGCGAAGGATTTTTTCGGTACTGATCTTGTCCAGCAGATTCCGGGCGTCGCCCAGGAGCTTGTTCCGGACTTCTTGCTGATCCTGGAACCGGTCCCCCTGCTCAAGGGCATTGGGGTAGGTTTGCTCCGCCATTTCCCAGGTTTGCAGGAAGGAATTCCAGTCGATGCGGGGGATAAGCTTTTCCAGTGGGTAATCGTTCAGTTCGATAATGCCGCTTGTTTTGGGCGCGGGCGGAATGTAAGAGGAGGAAGGTATTCTGTTGGCCCTGGCCTCTTCCAGGGGGAGGAGTTCTATCCGGGAGACGACTGCTTCATGCCGGGCCGCTGCCCGGCTATAGCTTGCTGCCAGTTCCTCAAGGAAGCGGGGCCTTTCGGTTTCCGAAAGGAGGGCCCGTACCACAGCGGGGCACTGGCCGGCGTCCCGGGTATAAACCACGGGGCCAGAATATTCCGGGGCAATCCGCAGGGCCGTGTGGGCCAGGCTGGTGGTGGCCCCGCCTATGATCAGGGGAATTTTGAGGCCCCTGTTCTCCAGCTCCCGGACGGTGCGGACCATCTCATCCAGAGAGGGGGTGATAAGCCCCGAAAGGCCGATGACGCTGACCTTTTCCTTGACTGCGGTTTCGATGATCCGTTCCGTGGGGACCATGACCCCCAGGTCGATGATGTCATAGCCGTTGCAGCCCAGGACCACCCCCACAATGTTCTTGCCGATATCGTGGACATCCCCCTTCACCGTTGCGAGTAACACCTTTGCGGCAGCGGTCGCTTCAACCTTCTCCTCTGCGATGAAAGGCTCCAGGACCGCCACCGCCTTCTTCATCACCCGGGCGCTGCGGATCACCTGGGGAAGGAACATCTTCCCCGCGCCGAAGCGGTCCCCCACTTCCCGCATACCCTTCATCAAAGGGCCTTCTACGATTTCCAGGGACCGCGAATAGGCGGGCCGGATTTCCAGTACATCGGCTTCGATAAAGTCATCGATCCCCTTTACCATGGCGTGGACAATGCGCTCTTCGGGATTGAGGCTGCGCCAGGCTGCGCCGGGGGTATTGGCGGCGTCTTCTTCCTTCGGACCTTGTGCGGAAATTTCCACCGCCAGGGCCAGCAGTTTTTCCGAGGCTCCGGGGCTGCGGTTCAGGATCACATCCTCGGCGGCGGCGCGTAAAGCAGGTTCAATATCGTCGTATGATACTAAGGATGCGGGGTTGAGGATCGCCATGGTGAGCCCTGCGTCGACGGCGTGTTTGATAAAGACCGCATGCATTGCTTCCCGGACCGTTTCGTTTCCCCGGAAGCTGAATGAAAGGTTGGAGATGCCCCCGGAGATTTGGGCCCCCGGACAGTTGCCCCGGATCCATTCGCAGGCGCGGATAAAGTCCAGGGCGTAGGAATCGTGTTCGCTTATCCCCGTGGCGACCGAGAGTACGTTGGGATCAAAGACAATGTCTGTTGGGGGAAAGCCTGCGCCGGTAATCAGTTCCCAGGAACGGCGGGCCACTTCGATTTTCCGTTCATAGCCTGCGGCCTGGCCCTGCTCGTCGAAGAGCATTACCACCACCGCCGCGCCGTAGCGCCGGGTAAGATTCAGCTTGCGGAGGAATTCAGCTTCCCCTTCCTTAAGGCTGATGGAGTTAACCAGGCACTTCCCCTGAACGCATTTGAGGGCCCCCTCGATCACGTTCCACCGGGAACTGTCGATCATGAAAGGGACCCGCGCAATGTCGGGGTCCGAAAGCGCCAGGTTGAGAAAGTTTTTCATGGCCTTTTCCGCATCCAGCAGGGCGTCGTCCATACAGACGTCGATCACCGCCGCGCCCCCTTCGATCATCTCCCGGGCCAGACCTAAGGCTTCGTTGTACTTTTCTTCTTTGATGAGGCGGAGGAATTTGCGGCTCCCCGCCACATTGGTCCGCTCCCCGATGTCGGTAAGCCCCAGGTCCCCGCCGATGCGGAGGGGCTCAAGCCCCGCTAAAAAGGCGCCGGGCATTATTTGGTTACCAGGCGCTATTTTGGTCGATGGGATCCCTGTTTTTGACGGTTCCTGCGCGTTTTTTTGCGTTGCCATCCCCATTTGCGTTTCGACCGTGCCGGAAAGGGCGCCGGACGCCTTGCGGGGGGCGTATTTTTTGGCGATGGCGGCGATTTCGGTGATGTGGGCGGGGGTGGAACCGCAGCAACCGCCGACGATGTTGACGAGCCCTTCCTTGAGGTATTCTTCGATTTTGGCGGCCATGGATTTGGGGCCCTCATCGTAATCGCCCAGCTGATTGGGCAGCCCCGCATTGGGGTAGGCGCTGATCTTGCAGGGGGCGGTGTCGGGGGTGTTACTTACGGCGGCGGCAAGGGCGGCGATGTGGGGTTTAAGCTTTTCGGCTCCAAAGGAACAGTTAAGGCCGACGGCCCAGAGTTTTGCGTGGGCCACCGAGACCCAAAAGGCCTCCACGGTCTGCCCCGAGAGGAGCCGGCCGGCGGTATCGGAAACGGTGGCGCTCAGGATAAGGGGCACATCGATATGGCATTCTTCCAGGAGCCGGTTGATGGCGAAGGCGGCGGCCTTGGCGTTGAGGGTGTCGTAGAGGGTTTCCGCCAACAGGATGTCCGCGCCGCCGTCCAGGAGCCCCCGGGCGTTGTCGTAATAGGCTGCTTCAAGTTCATCCCAGGTAACCCCCCGTTTGCCGGGGTCATCCATGTCCGGGGAGATACTGCCGCTTCGGGTGGTGGGGCCGATGCTCCCCGCCACAAAGCGGGGTTTGCCGGGGGTGGAAAATTTGTCCGCTGCCTTCCGGGCCACCTGCGCGGCGGCGGCGCTGATCTCGTAGGCCAGATCCGCCAGGCCGTAATCCGCCAGGGACACCGCAGTGGAATTGAGGCTGCAGGTTTCGATGATGTCCGCCCCCGCCGCCAGGTAGGCTTCGTGGATGCCGCTAATGACCTCCGGCTTGGTGATACAGAGAAGGTCGTTACAGCCCAGGATGGGCGTCGGATGGGCGGCGAAACGTTCACCGCGAAAATCCCCTTCCTTCAGCTTATAGGTCTGGATCATGGAGCCCATGGCCCCGTCAAGGATGAGTATGCGTTCTGCGGCTATTTCATCAAGCTGTTCCCGTATTGTCATAGCGGAATTGTATCATAAAACCAATGGGTCTGTGACCCCCATATTCCAAAACTGCTAAAAATGGGGTATACTTTAATAAGGAGGGCGGAAAATGCTTAAAAAAACGAAATTCGCTTTTCCGCACAGTCGGCGGACAGCCGCTCGGTGTTTGGATTGCTGTTGGCAATAGAGCATAGATAGGGAGTTAGGCGATATTGGATCAGAAATTCCACCTGTAAAATATTATTAAAAATCGCCTTGAAATATTGTCCTACAACATTTTGCATAGTATTGCTATTGTTTCCATCCCTCCGGATACAGAATGATCCGGGCCGGCCCGTTCTGCAATAAGCGGCGGCACAACTCCTGAATCTGCCGGGGGGTGACCTCTTCGTACAGCGCGGGCCGCTTGTCCAGGCGGGAGAGGGGGGTGTCCAGGAGTACTGCGGAGTTGGCGTAGCTTTGGGCGATATAGGCGTTGCTCTGGACCGAGGCTTCCCAGCTTTTTTTCAGGGCCTCCACGGATTTTTTGAAGGTGTCTTCGTCGATGGGAAGGCTTGCTATGCGGCCGAGGAGTTCATTTATTGCGTTGCACAGTTCTTCTGCGCGGCGGGGATCGCAGGAAAAGTACACATTCATGATAAGTTCCCCTTCCGGGGCAGGAGAGGCCGAGACCCAAACGGACACCGAATAGACGCCGCCGAGTTTTTCCCGGATGTCCTCGGTCATTCTGATATCAAGGTATTCGGTGAGCACCGAGGAGATAACGCTTGTCTCTTCCGAGTAAGGTTCCTTTCCATACCAGCCCATGAATACCAGGCTCTGCTCTTCCTTGCCCTTGTAGACTTGCTGTTCGATTTTGCCGGGCCGTTTAAGGTTGAGGTTTGTCCAGCTGTTCCAGGAGACTTCCTGCCGGGGGATCGAGGCGAGGTAGGTTTCCACCAACGGGCGGAAGACTGCGGTATCAATATTGCCGGTAAAGATGAAGGTACTGTCCGCGGGGTTGAGGCTGCGCCGGAGGAACGCTTCGGCCTGGGTGATAGTTCGGGGGATATCCAGCTTGAGGAGATCCGAAAGCTCCAGGGGCTTAAAGTAGGGATGACCGCCGTTTATGATCTTGTTGACTTCATCGGAAAAGACCGTGTTGGGATCTTCGTTCCGCTGAGCCAGGGCGGTCCTGACCTGGTCCATCATTACCGATACCGCTTCGGGATCGATCCGCGGATCAGTGATGCCAAGGTAGACCATTTCAAAAAGGGTTTTAAGGTCCCCGGTGGTGGCGGAGCCCTGCAGGCCCCGGTAGTAACTGGAAGTCCAGAACCCAATGGAAGCCTGTTTGTCCGCCATTTTTTTTGCCAGCTCCGGCCGGGAATAGGGGCCGAGCCCGGAGGCGGCAGCCATTTCTACGGCGTACCGGGCGGCAATATACTCTTCCGGTGCGGCGCTCGTAGTGCCCCCGAGTGCCATGGCATAGAGCTTGATTTCGTTATTCCGGTTTTTAGTTTCCTTGAGGATGACCTTTGCGCCGTTACCCAATTCCCAGATGATCGCCCCGGTTTCCGCATCCGTCGATTCGGCGGTAATTTCTCCCGGAACCGGCCGCCAGGGGAGCAGCTCGGCCTCTGTTACGGTTTCTACCGGGCGGGCAATTTTCAGCCGGGGGCTTTCCTTAACCAGCTGCCGGATCCGATCCTCCGCCGGCAGCCCGGCCTGTTCAGCTTCGGGGGCAATAAGAAAGACCAGGAGGTCCCCGGGCTGGAAATAGTCCTTTGCCGCCGCGGCGATGTCCTGAACCCCGATGCCGGGGAGGAGTTTTTTGACCGCATCCAGCTCCCATTCAATATCCGGAAAAGATTCCCCCGCAAGGAAATATTCGGTAAGGCCGGAGATGTAATTGTTTGATTCCTGCCGGTCCTTTTCGGAAACCAGCTGTTCAAGATCGGAAACCAGTGAGCCCTTGGCGATGGCGATTTCCCCGGCGGTAAAGCCGTAGCGGATCATGGATTCCTTTTCCCGCAAAAGTTCCTGCAGGGTAGCCTCGGCGGCGCCGGTTTTGGCCTGACCCGCCAGAATATAGTAACGGGAATTTTTACCGTACCGGGTATGCCAGGCACCGGCCCCTACATAGGGGGTCTCCGGCCGGTAAGATGCTTCATCAAAACGGAGGCCCAGCATCCGGTCGATAAGGGTATCGATGAGCCCTTCCCGGTAACCCGCCAGGTCCATTGTCAGGGGCTGGGGCGCCCGTTTGTAGTAGAGGTTCAGCTGGGTATAGGTCAGCTCCGGATCGGTGATGATGGCCGTCTCAAACTTGCCTTTTTTGGGGGCGGGGAGCTCATATTCGGAAAGAACCAGGGGGCCGGCCGGGGCGGGGCCGGTAAAATGGGAGGCCAGTTCCGCTTCCAGGGCCGCGCCGTCAAAGTCCCCGGCGATGATCAGGGCCATATTATCCGGCCGGTACCATTGTTTGTAGAAATTCTCCAGCCGCGCAGCCGGGGCGTTTTCGATAATCTCCGGGAGCCCGATGGGACTCCGGTTCGCATAGGCGGAACCCCGGAAAAGGGTGGGCAGCAGCTGCTTCCGGACCCGGTCCATGGCCCCAAGCCGGGTACGGTATTCTTCCATAACAACCAGCCGTTCCTCGTCCACGTCTTTAGGATCAAAGGTGATAGCCCTGGTCCAGTCATCCAGCACCGCCAGGGCCTTTTCGGGCACCCGTTTGATAGTTCCGCCGGCGTCGGCGCCGCCGCTTTCCACGGGCACCTCAATGCCGTAAACGGTCCGGTCATAGGAGGTATAGGCGTTCACCTCGGGGCCAAAACGCATCCCCAGGGAGCGCAGGTAGTTGATCAACTCAGCTTCGGGGAAACGGGCAGTACCGTTAAAGGCCATGTGTTCCACAAAATGGGCCAGCCCCTGTTCATCATCCTTTTCCTGCAGGGACCCGGCGTTTACCGCCAGGGTAAGGTAGGCCCGGTTTTCGGGCTTTGCATTTTCCAGTATAAAATAGGTAAGCCCATTGGGAAGTTTGCCCGTGCGGACCGCTTCCATAAAAGGCAGGGGGGATTCGGGCCGCCCCAAACCACCGTAGGCTTCAATTCCGGGCTTAAGAGCGGCTTTCCCTGCGGAAGCGCAGGCGAA
This sequence comes from Spirochaetia bacterium, assembly GCA_025997875.1. GTDB lineage: Bacteria > Spirochaetota > Spirochaetia > Treponematales > Breznakiellaceae > BNUT01. The sequence goes on along the minus strand of BNVE01000136.1, from coordinate 2,509 downwards.
AATCCCCATGACCAGGGCCGCAAGGCCCAAAAAAGCGGCGAATTTTTTGACTTGGGTAAATTTTTTGTTGAATTTCATGCTTATATTATAGTAATTTTCATAAAAAATGATATATTATGATCATAATTTACATTGAAGGATGGACATAAAATGAGATTATTAACCAGATCCGATTTTGATGGGTTAGCCTGTGGCGCGCTTTTGCAGTATTTGGGAATCATTGATGACTGGAAATTTGTACATCCCAAGGATATACAGGATGGCAAGGTTGAGGCCACGGATAGTGATATTTTGGCGAATATACCTTATGTCAATGGCTGTAAACTCTGGTTTGATCATCATTCAAGCGAGACCGAACGGCTCGGCAAGGAGACCTATTTTGAAGGGGTCTCCCGGGTAGCCCCCAGCTGCGCCAGGGTGGTATATGACTACTACGGCGGGGACACAAAATTGGGCCGTTTTGCCCAGATGATCTACTTTGTGGACAAGGTGGATTCGGGGAACCTTTCCGCCGACGAGATACTGGACCCCAAGGGCTGGGTCCTCCTTGGCTTTATCATGGACCCCCGTACCGGTTTGGGGCGGTTCCGGAATTTCACCATCAGTAATTATGATCTGATGAAGAAGCTTGCCCTGGCCTGCAGCGAAAATACCATTGAAGAAATTCTGGCCCTCCCCGATGTAAAGGAGCGGCTGGATGTCTACTATGAACAGGACGCTCTCTTCCGTGAAATGATCTCCAAACATGTCAGGATTGATGGGAACGCCGTTGTGGTAGACCTGCGCGGCGTAGAAACCATTTATGCCGGAAACCGCTTCCTTATTTATACCCTCTATCCGGAACAGAATATCTCGGTCTGGATCATAGACGGCAAAAACAAGGCCAACGCCGCCATCACCGTAGGTTACAGCATCACTAACCGCACCGCCACGATAGACGTAGGGAGCCTGGTCTACAGCTACGGCGGCGGCGGCCACCACCAGGTAGGAACCTGCCAGGTGGACTACGCCGATGCGGACCGGGTGATTAAGGAGATTGTTGACAAGGTGAAGGGATAACATAGGGGTGTTTGACTTGCACTCCCCGGGTGTTAATTAACGTATGCAGTATTTGATCGCCGTGGACGCCGACCACTTCTTCCAGACGGGGGTTGATCATTAAGTCCATGGCCTCAAGGGGGATTGCGCCCAGCAATACTTTGTCGGCGCCGGGTACCACGAGGGCGTCACAGGTTGCGCTGCGGTTCTTCCAGATAACTTCCACCGGGCCCGCAAGGTTATAAACCGCCACAGTACCATCGGCAAGGGTGCCCGTCTCGGTTCTGAGTACCCGGAGTCCCAGTTTTTCACGGGTGGCCGGGTCGATGACCAGGGTCCACGCGCCGGTGTCAACCAGCGCCTGTATGGTGGTTTGACGGATTTCCGGTTCCTTGATGTGCCCGTCCAGTAATCTGGCCAGGTCATCCGCGTTTTTCAGGGTGATTTCGGTTCGTACTAATGACATAAAAGATTCCTCATTCATAGTATAACGTGTTTAACACCAGTCGCCATATGCGCGCACCCCGCAGAAAAAAGCCGCCCCCAACGGAGGACGGTTATCATGCAATTCGCGCGTTACCGGGCACCATCTCTACTGTGCCCATAGCGCAAACCGTTTGTTTTTGCACCTATACTTTTAATAATACTTCTTCGTTAATTTCACAATGATCATTTTTGGGATATGTTTTTATTTCCAAACCCATTCCCATATCATTTAAATATTCAATTAGAGTTGAAATTCGAATGTCTTTTCGATTTTCAAGCCGTGAGATTGATGTTTGACTAAATGTAAGAAAATCCTCTTGCCTTTTACCAAGTTTTTCTCTTAATTGAGAAAGCCGTATAGTCAATATTTCCTGCTCTGCCATTATGCGAGCTTTGTTTATTGATTCAGGAGTCATTTTTGATTCCATCATTGCTATTGCATCCATAAATATTTGCCTCCTATTTAAAACAGATGATTTATTTCAACCAGATTCTCTGCCCGTTTTATCATCCTCATCCTGCTCTGAGAACCATTGTTCATATTCATTTGTATAGTTGATTGACCACACTGTTATTATATGCACTATTCGACATATTTTGTCAAGAGGTTTAATGGTTATGCCGCGAACCTTTGGTTCGATATTCCTTTACGGAATTATCGCATCTTCAATATCCCCAAATGGCCCTTTTTCGCCTTCCCTCTGGATTTCCCAGCGGACTTCTATGCCGTGGACTCCGGCGGGTTTACCGGCTATCCGGCAGGGCTTACTGTCTGTTTTTTAGCCCTAAAAAACCGCCCCCCAACGGAGGACGGCTCTAATTTGGCGCCTGGCGTAACATCGTCAACTTAAGAAGAAAAACCGCGAAGCCTATATGATAAAGGTCAGAAAGGGGTACACTATATCTGACGGGATATGGGGGCTGGCGCCGATTGTTATTCGACGTGAGGGAACGGTGAGGGGAAACCCTGACAGACCTCGTCGCG
>BNVE01000135.1 GCA_025997875.1 Spirochaetia bacterium | reverse complement strand
GGTAATCACCTGGACGCCGGCGGGCGGCGTTACCCAACCGGTAGATGTGGTCAAGGGAATCCAAACCGCCACGATTAGCGGTCTGACCAACGACACGCTCTACACCTTTACCGTAAAAACGGTGGATGACTCCGTTAACACCAGCGCCGGGGCTTCCGTAACGGCAACCCCGATAGTGCCATTCGTGGCGGTAACCAATATCACCGGCGTGCCAACCAGCGCTAACGCCAGAACGCCCCTTACGCTGACCGGTACGGCAGCGCCCGGGAACGCCAACAACAAAACCATTACCTGGAGTGTCCCAAACGCCGGGAATATATACGAAGTAACCGGGGCGGCAATCAGCGGCAACACCCTCAACACCAAATACGGAGGCAGCATGACCGTTACGGCGACTATACTCGACGGATTGGCGCCGGGAACCCCCTACACCGAAAATTTTACTATCACTGTAGATCCTTTACCGGCAGTGTTAGCAGAAATTGCCGGTAACATGGTACCGCTCTCCGCCGGAACCTTCCAGATGGGCGGCAACGGTGTTTCTAACGCGACCCCCGCACATGATGTGACGCTGAGCGCGTTCAAGATAAATAAGTACGAGGTGACGATTTGGCAGTTTAATTCGGTGCTGGGGTGGACCACCATTGAAAATTATGACTTAATGGGGGCTGAAAATTACCCTTCGAGCGCAGTCAGTTGGTATGAGGCGATAGCGTTCTGCAACAAGCTGAGCATAGCGGCGGGGTTACAGCCGGTGTACAGCGTGGACGGGATAAGCGACTGGGCGGGTCTTGCGTCCAGCAGTATACCCTGGACAGTCAACTCAAATTGGGATAACGCCACGATGACCAAGGGCAATAACGGGTACCGGCTGCCAACGGAAGCGGAATGGGAATACGCGTGCCGCGCCGGGACGACGACAAAATACTATACCGGGAACGCGGCAGACGCGGCGCTGGACGCGGCGGCATGGTACAAGGTAACCACCTCCTGGGGTCCGCCCCGGGCGGTAGGGCAGCTAACCCCGAATGCTTGGGATCTGTATGACATGCACGGAAACGTGGCTGAATGGTGCTCGGACTACTGGAGCAATTACGGTGCCGGTGCGCAGACTGATCCTACGGGTCCTTTGACCGGCTCGTCCCGCGTGAAGCGCGGCGGCAACAGTTTGAGTTGTGAGGACCAGATCGTTTCGGTGTACCGGATCAACAGCGACATGGCCAACAAGTCCGCCTACAATGGTTTCCGGGTGGTGCGTAATAACTAGTTCCACGGCCGGGCCAGGAAAAGTTTCGGATAGTTGTCGGCGGAAGAAGCAGGGAAAAGCCGTTTCTTCCGCACTGCCAACTTAAAGGAAAGATAAAAGGCGGCCTCATCGGGGGCCGCCTTTTTTTGGGAGAGAATAAGTAACCGCCAAGTCGAAGAAGTCGAATAAGAAAGGAAAAGATACTGATTTGAGCCGGTTCCAAAATTAAGAAAATTAATTTCTATTTTAGAAAGAGGCGCCCTTTACCGCCGCCTCAATAGCGAGGTAGGCCCAGGGGATAAAGATCGCCGGTATCAAATTCGCCACCTTTATTGCGGAAAAGCCCGCAGCCTTGAATTCCGGTATCAGGAAGTTGAAGCCGATGGCGGCCACCAGAAGGTTCCCCACGGAGGACATTTCCCGGATGATGTCGGGGGTCAGGTAGTCCCGGATCGCCAGGGAGGCAAGGGCGATGCCGCCCTGGTAGACCAGCACCGGAATGGCGGAAAAAAGCACCCCGATGCCCAGGGATGCGCTAAAGACCAGTGAGATTGAACCGTCCAGGATCGATTTTGCAAAGAGAGTTTCGTGGTTGCCCTGGAGGCCGCTCTGCAGGGAGCCCACAATGGCCATGGACCCGGTGCAGAAAAGAATGCTGGCGGAAACGAAGCCTTGGGAAAATCCTTTGGATTTTCCCTGCGAGAAACTTTTGGTTTGTCCGGGGGCATCGGCAGCAGCGCCCCCCATTTTCAGCTTCTTCTCCGCCCAGTCCCCCAGGCGGTTCATCAGTTTATCAATGTTGATAAGTTCCCCAATGACCGCCCCGGCAACCATGCTCATGATCAGGAGGAGGACCCGCTGGCTTTCAAAGGAGCCCTTGATCCCCACATACACGATGCAAAGGCCGATGGCCTTTTTGACGATCTCCTCAAAGCGCGGGGGAATTCCCCGGATGACAAAACAGCCGGCCAGGGAACAGATTACAATCACCAGGGCGTTAACCAGGGGTCCAAGCATTTTTTCAGCTTATGGTAAAATGTAGCCCGCCGCAAGGTAGATCTCGTACCACTCTTCCCGGGTGATGGTGATTTCCGCGGCCTTTACGCAGTCCTTAAGCCGGTCCGCATTCATGGTGCCGGTGACGGGCTGGAAGCGGGCAGGGTGCCGGAGCAGCCAGGCTATGGCGATGGTGGTGTTGGAGACCGAGTACTTTTTGGCGATCTCGTCGATCTTCTCGTTGAGTTTGGGGAATTCCTTGTTCCCCAAAAACACGCCCTTGAAGAAGCCATACTGGAAGGGGGACCAGGGCTGTATGGTGATGTCGTGGAGGCGGCAGAAATCCAGGACGCTGCCGTCCCGGCTTAGCGCCTCATCGTCGAGCATGTTGTTGTGGATGCTCTGGGTAATCATGGTGGCGTTGGTGATGCTGAGCTGGAGCTGATTCGCCACGATGGGCTGCCGGACATATTTCTGCAGCAGTTTGATCTGCATGGGGTTCTGGTTCGACACCCCGAAGTTCCGTACTTTCCCGCCGGCGTGGAGTATGCCGAAGGCCTCCGCCACTTCTTCCGGCTCCACCAGGGCGTCGGGCCGGTGGAGGAGCAGCACGTCCAGGTAATCGGTCTTGAGCTTTTTAAGGCTGGCGTCTACCGATTTAAGGATATGTTCCTTTGAAAAATCAAAGGCCACCCCCGGACGGATGCCGCATTTGGTTTGGAGGAGTATCTTTTCCCGCACCGCGGGGTTCATCCCGATGGCCTCGGCAAAGATCTCCTCGCAGGTCCCCTTTCCGTAAATATCGGCGTGATCAAAAAAGTTGGCCCCCAAATCAAGGGCCGCCTTGACAAAACGGCTTGCTTCGGATTTTTCGATCCCGTTGATCCGCATACAGCCCACCGCGATTACCGGTACCTGCAATCCTGAAAGTCCCAAATTGATGGTTCTCATGTATAACTCCTCTTACATATTATTTAAACAATATTGTAAATGCTCACCTGAACTTTAAGTCAATAGGGACCAAACAATATACCGATGACAAGGAGCGCGCTTCCATGGTATGACAAAACAGTATGTCAGAGAGAGTTGCCGGTGTTTCAGTAATTGGTACGGCCTTCAGAATATTCACCACCGCCCCGCTCCGGCCCGTTGCTCTGGGGTGTATAAAATCCATCGTCTATAACTTTTTCTTTTGCCAATACCGGGCCGCCCTCTTCCCCGGAAAGATACCGGTGTCCCGGGTGGATCACCAACTGGACGAAAAAATTCCCTTTACCCCGGACTGGATCGGGGTCTACCTTGATTTCGTCGCCTTCTGGATACGGAGCCTTGGTTTTTTACTGAACACCTGCCGGAAAAAGCCTCAGGGTGAATGGCCTGCGGCGCTGACCGGGGTCAGGGAATTTCTTAAATCCATGGGCGCCCTCTACGGCTTTGCCGCAGAGGTGTATCAAAAAAACCTTTCCACCACCCGGCGGCCCTTTTACATCCGCCGGCCCCGCTTCATTCTGATCCATGCCTTTGATCCCCATCTGATGTGCATCCCCAGCCTTCACGTAATGGTGGTGATCCGTACTTATACCAAATTTGCCGCCATACTCCGCAGCCTGGGGGACGGGGAAACATACTCCGAACAAATCGCCGAACTGAAACGGGGCGCCCTGGATATTACCGAGGCCATCCTTTACGTGAAACAGCACAGCGTAAACTGCGTTGCCGCCGCCATGTATGCCATGACCTGTTTTGACGCGGAGCTTTTCCCCCGGTCAGAGGCGGAGGATTTTGTTTCCCGGCTCTTTACCGAAGATACTTTGGATGCGCCTTTATCTCCGGCGCAAAAACTGCCGAAAATAGATCAGAGGGATGGTGAAATAATCAGAAATCATATTGAAACGCTTTACCGGCGTTTTCTTTTGGAAGGTCCTGCGGCAAACAGCGAAGCGGGGTCCTGGGAAACACCCCTGATCCGTTTCCTTCAATCTTTGTAAAACAACACGGAGAGCAGCTATGGCGGATAATCAAAACAAGACCTTGGTAAACCGTCTTGTTGAATTGGGTGAACGGGAAGCAACGGTTCTGGAACACGACGCATTAAGGGTGATAATCGACGATCAGGGGGGCATGATCCCGGAGCTTTCCGGCATCAGGGGAAAGAGCCGGATCAACGCCCACTGGCAGCCCTGGTTCAGATCAAATTCGCCCAGGCCCTACAACGATGCTGAACACGGTTCATTCTGGAAGGGAAACCTGCTGTACCACATCGCGGGCAGTTTTCCCTGCGCGCCGAATTTTGGCCCCGGACATTTTATTGAGGGCCTTACCATGCCCCCCCACGGCTGGACCGCCAACCAGAAATGGCAATTTATCAATAATGGTATTGATGAGGAAACCGGAACCGCCTGGGCCCTTTCATCCATGCGCGCCCCCGCCGGGGGGAGGATGCCCCTTTCATTCAGGAAGATCGACGCCCTGATTCCCGGTCAACCTGTCCATTACTCAAGCCTTGAAATTACCAATTCCGGCGGCGTTGATCTGGAAATAAACTGCGGCTGGCACAATACCCTGGGCGCCCCCTTCCTGCAAAGCGATTGCCGTATTTCCGCCGCGGCAAAGCGCTGGACCTCCGCCCCCCTGGGCGGCGAATTTGATACCACCGCCCGGCTGAACCCCGGCGCCGAATTTTCTTCCCTTAGCTCCGCGCCCCTGCACCAGGGCGGAAAGATTGATCTGTCCCGGGTGCCCGGTCCCATCGGATATACCGATTTTGTTACCGGCCTTATTCCGTCAAGCGCGCCCCTTGGCTGGTCGGCCCTGCTGAACCCCTTCTTAAAACTGGCCTACCTCTGCTTTTTCACGGGACCCGGGAACGGGGCGGAAGATGATATCATCCTGCGTTTCAACGATCTCTGGATGCAGTACGGCGGCCGGCCCTTTACCCCCTGGGCCCCCTACGAAGGGGGTACGGATCTTACCTATTGCCTGGGAACGGAAAACGCCGTCGCCGCCTATGCCAACGGACTGGAATACGCCCGGCGGACAAGGCAGCTTATGGGCGCCCCGGTCACGGCCCTTATTCCCGCAGGCAGAACCAGGACCCTCCGCTACGGCGTCCTCTTTGCCCCCTACGACGGAAACGCCCTTGACGATGGGATTCAATCCATTGAAACCGAAGAATCCCTGCTCATCTGCAAAGGCAAACACGACTCCAGCCGCTTTACCGCGGACCCGGCCTTTGGGGTCCTAAAAAAGATTCAAACCAAGCTTGCTGATTCGCGTTAGGGGAAGTGCTTAAGCTTGAGCACCGGCTGCCGTTTTATGGGCCGCTTCAAAGGCATCCCAAAGCGCATCTTTTGATGCGCCGGGGTCCCGTAAAAGCGGCAGCGCCTGTACCCGGATACCGGGAGCGCTGCCAGGTGCGGCGGGATCGGGGAAGGCCAGGGAATAGCCGTGGAGCCTGATGCCCCCTCCCCTTTCGCTGCGTTTGGCGCCGTATTTCAGGTCCCCCTTGATGCGGAGCCCCATGTGGGCAAGCTGGGCGCGTATCTGGTGATGCCGGCCGGTTAAAAGATTTATCTCCAAAAAAAGGTAATGGGTTCCCGCCCCCACAAGGCGGTAGCGGAGGATGCCCTGCTTCCTCCCCGGCCCTTCTTCATCGTAGGCGACGCTCTTGTTTTCCCCGGTCCCGGCCTTGATCCAGTGCTTCCATTCCCCGGCTTCACCGGGCGCCTTGCCGGGGGGCGGCATTTCAACAATGGCCCAGTAGACCTTTTCCACCGCCGGAGCTTTTGTTCCCGAAAGGGCCGCATCACTTGCCCGGTGAAATTGAGTGTTGAGGAAGGCCAAGGCTTCCGGGGTGCGGGCAAAAAGGGTACACCCGGACACGGGCACATCCAGGCGGTGCACCGCCGCGGGAAGAAAATCTTTCCCCTTAAAATCCTTTCCGGGGGGCAGGGTCTTGAGCAGCATACGGGGCAGATCGGCCATCCCCTTACCGGTCCCGGCAGCCTGCGCAGTTTGGGACGCCGCAAGGGGCTCCGCCGAATCCCCGGGGAGTTTATTAACTATTACGCAATCCTCACTTTGGTATACTATTTCCATTATTGGCTTAATCATATCATAAATTGATAAAAAATGCGGGGGATACCGGAATCCTGAAAAGAAAAATGCGAATTCCTACAAAATCTCCAAAAAATCGTGTTTTTCCCGGGGGAAAGGGTTATATTTTATTATATACGGATGGAGGGTACACATGAAAAATAGATCTATTAAATTCGGCGCTTTTATCATTACATTGTTGGCACTGGGCTCCTGCCTGATGCCGGACCTGAAACCGGAGCTGTATTTCAGTTCGCCCAAGGGGACAACGGGGGGAGAGGAGGCAAGCCCTGCCACTCCACCTGCGCCCGCTCCCGCCGCTCCACCTCCGCCTGCCGCTCCGCCCGCCCCCGCGCCCAGTATCGTCCTCTACTGGGACACCACAAGCGCCCCTTGGACCGGCGGGGAGCCCGCCGTCCCGAACCAGGGTGCGGTCATCTGGCCGGCCTGGAACCCCGGGGGGGGGGCCGTCCCATTGAGCGCAAAGGCAAAGGCGGTCCTGACGAACGCGCCCGCGGGCTTTGACTACCTGCAATGGTCATTCGATCCTCCCGGCAGCCCGCTGAAAGGGGTGGACGGCCGTATAAAATTTGGCGCCGAATGGAGTTCCACCGCGCCCCGGCCGGCGCTTTCCCCCGAAATGTCCATCAGCTACGACAGAACCGGGATGACGATGGTGACCATCCATGTGTGGAACTGCAACAGTACCGGTACCACCCGCGGGACGGCATCCGCATCCTTTACCGTGGACGTGATACTGAATCCCTAAATCGCACTCTACCGGAACACCTGCCCAAAGGCCGCATGAGTTCAGGGGATAAGTCCCAAACGGATCTTCTCCCGGATGATCCGCGCGGCCGCTTCCCGCAGGCGGTCACGGGAAAGGCTGCCTGTTTCAAGGGCGCTTACTATGGCCCCGTGGATCTGCCGGATATTTTTGGGCCAGGCCATCACCATGTCCGCGCCGGCGGCAAGGGAGCGGACCGCGGCGGCTTCGGGGCTTAAGCGGGAAGAAGCGGCGGCCATGGAAAAATCATCCCCCAGGACGATACCGTCAAAACCCAGCTCCCCCCGGAGCCAGATGCCGATCACCGCCGGGGAAAGGCTCCCGATGTTTTCGCTGTCCCGGGCGGGAACCAGGGCATGGGAAACCATTACGGCGGAAGGTCCCGCAAAGCTCCCTTCAAGGGACCGCCGGTTTTTTATGAGGGCGGCAAAGGGGGCGGCCATTGCGGCCAGCTCTTCCCGGCTGCCCCGGAGGACCGCCGAAGCTTCGTGGGGGTCCGCCCCGGTGTTGCCGGGGAAATGTTTTACCGTACAGCCTATGCCGGCCCGTTCCATGCCCCGGATAAAGGCTGCGGCGGCGTCTGCGGTAAATTGCCCGTCCGTTCCAAAGGAACGATCTTCCAGAAAAAGACGGTTGTCGTTGTTGAGGGTCTCCGCCACCGGGGCAAGGTTCAGGGTAATTCCCAGATCACGGATTTCTTTTCCCGACTGAAAGCTCGCCTCCTCCAGCGCCGCAAGGACCCCTGCCCTGTCCGCGGTTTCCGCACGTTCCCCCCAGGAAGCGGCGGCGGGAAGCCGGGCAACCCCAGGCCCAAAACGGTGGACTACCCCCCCCTCATGATCCACCGCGATAAAAGGGGGGATACCGGCATGCCCGGCCCCTCCGCCGCTTTCCGCAGTGATAAGGTCCCGGCATTCATCAAGCAAATTTTTAACTTCATTTTTCGGCGTATCCAGGTTGTACTTGAAAAGCATGATCGCACCCGGAGGGCATTGTGCCAGGATCGCCTTCATATCCGCGCCGAGCCGCCCCTTCCCATCAATACCGCTCATGATCACCTGGGAAGCCAGGAGCCGGTCATCCAGGGAAGCGGCAATAGCGGCGGCCCTTTCCCGCAAAGCCTGTTCCTCCAGAGGGAGCTCCGCCGGAACTTCCGCGCCAATACTACCGCTGTCGGAATTGCCCCGGCCAAAACAGGGGACAAGAAAAAGGGATAACAATAGCAATACAACAACAGGACGTAACATAAAATTCATTATAATGACAATGCTTCAATTACTCACTATATTATGAACCATGTCTTTGAATTGGAAAGAAATCGACCTCGTCCTCTCCGAGCTGGATCTGGCGGGGTATCAGATACAAAAGGCGGTACAAAGCGCCTATGATGTGATCGTCCTGCGGCTTCACGGGAAGGGGCTCTCCAAAACGCTGCTCATCTCCCTCAGCCCCGGGGCCTGCCGGCTTCACGAGACCTTCCGCGCTACACCCAAAAACGACAAGCCCCTGCGGTTTGCGGAATTCCTCAATTCCCGGATCACCAACGGCTGGATTGAGGAGGCGGTGCAGCTGGGGGATAACCGGATCGTCAGGATCATTGTCCGCCTGGGGGTCCGCCGGTTCCGGCTCTATATCAGGCTTTGGTCCAACGCGGCCAACTTCATCGTTACCGACGAGGAGGGGACCGTGCTGGACGCCATGCGGCGGCTGCCAAAACGGGGGGAGACCACCGGAGGGCGTTATGCGCCGGAAGATCCGGCGGAGCCTGCGGCCGCGGCGGCCGGAACAGCCTCCCCGGGTATTGCACAAAAGCCCGGGCGTGAGTACGAAGTGCGGGAATTTACCGCAGAAGTCCCGGGTGAACTTTCGTTTAACGAAAAGATCGACGCCTTTTATGCGGAGCATGGGGGCCGGGTTTCCCTGGATGCCCTGCGGGAACAGGCCCGCAAGCGGTATGAGGGGCAGATGGGAAGGCTCGGCGCGTCCCTGGAAAAGCTTAAGGCCAAGGAGGCGGATTTTGCCGCTGCGGACAAGCTGAAACAATACGGGGATATCATCCTGGCGAATCTGGGGATGATTAGCCCCAAAGCTTCCTGGCTGGAGGCGGATGATTTCTACTCCGGGGGGAAGATCAGGATTCCCCTGGACCCCAAAAAGAACGCCGCCGCCCAGGCGGAGCACTACTACGAACAGTACCGGAAGGCAAAAAACGGGCTGGCGGATATCCGGGGGGAAATTCAGGCCGGGGAAGCGGAGCTTGCGGAACTGGAAAAAACCCTTGCCGCCCTCCTTGAGGAAACCAATCCCCTCAATTTATTGAAGCTCCTTAAAAACGATGGGGCCAGGGCGGCTCCCACCCTGGGTCAGGACCAAAAGCGGCCGGGGCTTTCCTTCAGGCGAAAGGACTGGCTCATCATGGTGGGGCGGGACGCTGCGGAAAATGACGCCCTCCTCCGCCGGCATGTAAAGGGGAACGACCTCTGGCTCCACGCCCGGGACTACCCCGGCTCCTATGTGTTTATCAAACAGCGATCCGGCAAAACCGTGCCCCTGGACATCCTGCTGGATGCGGGGAATCTGGCGATCTTCTATTCAAAGGGACGCAACAACGGCGAGGGGGACCTTTTCTATACCCCGGTCAAGTACCTCCGCAGGGCCCGGGACGCCCCAAAAGGTACGGTGCTCCCCACCCATGAAAAAAACCTCCATGTAAAGGTTGAAGAAAAACGGCTCAGGGAACTTGAGACTTGCAGGATCGAAAAATAAAATTACCCCTTGTAAGTGACGCCATGGAGTTCTAAACTTAATAGATAGTGAAGGATAGTATTCCCCTTAAGGAAAAAATCCGCTCCCCCGTTGTTGGGGATATGTTCTATCCCGAAGACCGTTCAAGTGTGGAAGCCCAATTCCGCGCCTGGGGGCTTGAGCCCGGCGCCGGCGCTTCCGCCATTATCGCCCCCCACGGGGCCTGGGGAATTTCCGGCAGGCTCGCCGCCAACGCCTTTTCAGCCGCCGGCGGTACGGGTGGCGGCGCCGGTGGTATGGCTGGCAGCGCCGGTGGTATGGCTGGCGGCAAAAAAAGCCGGGATTCCATATCCCGGGTATTTATCCTGGGACCCATCTACCGCGGCCCGGAAGACGGCATCTTCCTTTCGGATTCCGATACCTTTGAAACCCCCCTGGGCGCCCTTGAGGTGGATCGAAAAATGGGAAACGAGCTGGCTTCCTGCAGTACCCTTTTCGAGGTAAACGATATTCCCCATTTACGGGAGCATTCCATTGAGGTGCTGCTCCCCTTTATCAAATACTGTTTCCCCCGGGCTTCGATTGTGCCCATCCTGATGGGGGGCTCCCGCCGGCCCCTGATTAAAGCCCTTGCCCGGGCCCTGGAAATTATGACCCCGGTTATGAAAAAAAGCCTCTGCGTGGTTTCCTGTAATGTGGGGATGAACAGCAGCCCGGAGACCGCCCGCATCCAGGCTGAAGAATGCATCAGGCTCCTGATGGAAAAGGATGCCCCCGGCTTCAGCGCCGGGTTAAGCGACGGCCGGATCAGCGCCTGCGGCGGCGCACTGGCGGCGAGCCTGCTGGAAAGCGGCCTGGTGGCGAACAGGGAAGCTCATCTGGTTTCAAATCCCCTGATTTCCGCAAGGGATGAGGAAAACAAAACCGTCTATTACGGAGCCCTGTCTTACGAAGCTGAATAATTCTTCATCCTCTTTCACAGCACCCTTTCAAACACTTTGAAAGTACCCTTTCAAACACCTTGAAAGCACCCTTTCAAGCACCTTGAAACGAGGCCGGAGGGCTGGTGTTCTGTCCTAAACAGAAGACATAATCACAGAACACTAGACAACCGTCAGCGGCCGGTCGAAGGTGACGGTGCGAGGCTCCTTGCGAAGGACAGCGCTTCCCGAATACTGGGTGGTGATTTCAATCTGCCAGGTTCCCGCTGTCAGCGCGGGGGTTACCACCATGACGCGGGCGTTCTGGTTCTCCACGATGTCCGCCGCTTCCACCTTGACCCGGGTCTGGTCGCCGGTGTTTACGAAATACACGCCACAC
>BNVE01000134.1 GCA_025997875.1 Spirochaetia bacterium | reverse complement strand
ATACCAATTATGGTTTAATTATACGGCGCATTTCGTGAATGATGCCAGCATAAATGCAGTGAAGCCCGAATTTCTTTCATATAAAGTTACCAAATATAGTCTAAGAAAGTAAATGCTTTTGCCCTGGACTACCCCCTGCGGGATATTGACGCGGGCCTGCAAATCCGTTTTGCGATTGCCCGCAAAAAGTCTATGCCGGTGGATATTGTGGCAAAGAAGAAAAAGGATTTTATAAACCGTCTGGACGATATTACTCTGGAACGCAAAGTAAACAGGGACGGGATACGGATTTATGGCTAAACAGACAAACAGTGTTGAAGACTGGCGGCTTCTTGCGGAGCGTGATTTATCGGTCGCCGAATATCTGGCCGCCAACATGGTTCCAACGCCAACCCAAATCATCGCCTATCATTGTCAGCAGGCGGCTGAAAAGTACCTGAAAGGGGCGCTGGTTGTTTTGGAGGAAGAGCCGCCCTATATCCATGATTTGGACGAGCTTTGTGCAATCGCGGATATGCGCCTTGTCCTTTTGCACACGCACACCATCAAAGACTTTTTGGCGAAAGAAATACCCGAGCTGTTTCAGTAAAAGAAGACAGAGTCCGCGAATATAGGTTAACCACAGACCACTCGGACCCTCACGGACTTTTGTTTTGAAATTTCATTCTTTTGTCAATGTGGTCTGTGGTTCTGTATCTCGTCTGTCTGTGGTTAAATTTGGAATTGCGCGTTCCCGGTGGCTTTTCTTGCCTTTCCAGGCGAATTTTGCGATATTAGATACAAGGTTTTTATCGCTTCATAATTTCTCATATCGTCAATTTACAAGGGAAGGCCCATGTCAGACCAAAGTTTAGTACCCATAGATCAGAATCTTCCGAATAAACTGCCCCTGGTGGCCCTCATGGGGCGGCCCATATTTCCGGGGATCTTTACCCCTATCATGATAGGGAACCCTGCGGACGTGAAGGTGGTGGACGATGCGGTGGCCCGGGACGCCCTGATTGGCCTGGTGATGCTCTCCAACGAGACCGAGACCCCCTCCATTACGGACCTCCACAAGGTGGGGACCGCCGCCAAGATTGTCAAGAAGATCAACCTGCCCGACGGGGGGGTGAATATTTTCATCTCCACCCTCAAGCGGTTCAGGATCAAAAAGACCCTCAACGCCATCAATCCCATCGTGGCGGCGGTGGACTATATGGACGATGAGGAGGACGACACCAGCGAGGTAAAGGCCCTGACCAGGGCGCTTATCAGCGAAATGAAGCAAATCTCCGAAAATAACCCCCTTTTTTCCGAAGAAATGCGCCTCAACATGATAAATATCGACCATCCGGGCAAAATTGCCGATTTTATTGCCAGTATTCTCAACATTGACAAGGGGGAACAACAAAAAATCCTGGAAATCCTTAATGTCCGCAAGCGGATGGAGCAGGTTTTGGTGTTTATCAAGAAAGAACAGGAACTTTTGCGGATTCAGAAGAAAATTCAGAAGGAAATAAACGAAAAAATCGAAAAATCCCAGCGGGACTACTTCCTTAAGGAAGAACTTAAGGCGATCAAGACCGAATTGGGGATGACCACCGATGCGAAAAGTTCCGAATATCAGCGTTTCAAGGAAAAACTGGACGCCTTTAAGTTCGAGGGGGAAATTAAGGAGACCGTGGACCAGGAACTTGAGAAATTCAACCTCATGGACCCCAATTCCGCAGAATTCATCGTTACCCGGAACTACCTGGACGTGATCGCCGGGCTCCCCTGGAACGATCCCGCCCCGGAGCACTTCGACCTGAAAACCGCCCAGGCGATTCTGGAGGAGGATCACTACGGCCTTAAGGACGTAAAGACCCGGATCGTGGAGTACCTGGCGGTGCGGAAGCTGCGGAAGGACACCCGGGGCTCCATCGTGTGCCTGGTGGGGCCCCCGGGGGTGGGGAAGACTTCGGTGGGCCGGTCCATTGCCCGCTCCCTGGGGAAGCAGTTTTTCCGCTTTTCCGTGGGGGGTATGCGGGACGAGGCGGAGATCAAGGGCCACCGGCGCACCTATATCGGGGCTTTGCCGGGGAAGATCATCCAGGGCCTCAAGATCGTCAAGGCCAAGGACCCGGTGTTCATGATCGACGAGATCGACAAGATGGGGGCCAGCTACCAGGGGGACCCGGCAAGCGCCCTCCTTGAGGTGCTGGACCCGGAGCAGAACAGCAGCTTTAGGGACCACTACCTGGACCTGCCCTTTGACATTTCCCACATCTTTTTCATCGTCACCGCCAACACCCTGGACACTATCCCGACGCCCCTGCAGGACCGGATGGAGATTATCCAGCTTCCCGGCTACATCGACACGGAAAAGCTCGAAATCGCCAGGCGCTACCTGGTGCCCAAGAGTCTGGAAAAGAACGGTTTAAAAAAGAACCAGGTAAGGTACACCAAGGATTCCCTGCTCCACATCGCCAACGGCTATGCCCGGGAGGCAGGGGTACGGAATTTTGAGAAGAACCTGGACAAGATCCACCGGAAGATTGCCAAGCAGATCATCGAAACCGAAGAGGGGCTCAGCGAGAAAAAGGCTGAAAAGGCGCGGGCGAACCCTGAAAAGTTCAATATCGATAAAAAACTGATAGAAAAGCACCTGGGCAAGCCCATCTTCCCCGAAGGTGAGGTGAAAAAGGCGGACCGCCCCGGTATGTCCGTGGGGCTGGCCTGGACCAGTATGGGGGGGGACACCCTGGTGATAGAGGCCCTCTCGGTGCCCGGCAAGGAGGGGCTTACCCTTACGGGGATGATGGGGGACACCATGAAGGAATCCGCCGCCATCGCCATGACTGTGGCCCGGAAACTGGCGGTGGAGCGCTACGGCCTTGCGGCGGAATGGTTCGACAAGAACCACATCCACCTCCACATCCCCGAAGGGGCCACCCCCAAGGACGGCCCTTCCGCGGGGATCACCATGGCCACCGCCTTCCTCTCCCTGATGCGGGGCAAGACTATCGCGGACCGGCTGGTGATGACCGGGGAGCTCAGCCTGACCGGTCAGGTGCTGCCCATCGGCGGCCTTAAGGAAAAGACCATCGCCGCCCGGCGCAACAAGGCCCGGCACATCATCATCCCCAAACAGAATGTCCGGGACCTGGACGAGATACCCGACCACGTAAAGAAGGGCATCGAATTCCACCCCGTGGAGCGCTTTGAGGAAGTGCTCGGCCTGGCGCTGCCGGATTGACAAATAGTCTACTTGTGATTAATCTACTTATGAGTAGACTAATCACAAGTAGACTATTTGGGCAGGTGTTGGACCATGTTTGTAGGTCGTAAGGATGAGCTGGACAGTCTTGAAAACCTCTACGCCAAGGGCAGCTTTCAGTGTGTGATCATCTATGGCCGCAGGCGTTTGGGCAAGACTACCCTGATTAAAGAATTTGCCGCCCATAAGGATGCAATTTTCTTTACCGCCCAGGAAGTAAATGATTATAACAATTTACGGCTATTTACCGAACTGGTTTACAGCTTTTTTAATGTTTCGCCATCCATGGGAAAATTTGAGGATTGGAACGCCGCATTCAATTTTATCGCCGAAAAGGCCCGGGAGCGGCGCTTTATCCTGATAATGGACGAATACCCCTATGCGGCCCAGGCTAACCGGGAACTGAATTCCATCATTCAAAACACCATTGACCATGCCCTTAAGGATACGGGCTTGTTTCTTGTCCTTTGTGGCAGTCAGATCGGCTTTATGGAAAACGAGGTCCTGGGATATAAAAGCCCCCTCTTTGGCAGGAGAACCGCCCAGTTAAAAATAGAGGGCCTTAACTACGCGGACGCCGCCAAATTGCTGCAGGGCTTCTCCCCGGAAGATATGGTTAAAACCTATAGCTGTGTGGGGGGAACCCCCTATTATATTGTCCAGGTTGATCCTTCCCGTTCATTTGAAGAAAACATTACCGCTCTTTTTTTTACCAATATGGGGTATCTGTACGATGAACCCATGATGCTGCTCCGGCAGGAACTTCGGGAACCGGCGCTCTACAATTCCCTTATTACCGCCATTGCCTCAGGTGCCAGCAAGCTCAATGATATTGCCCAAAAGGCCGGGGAAGACCCCCAAAAGGCGAGCAAGTACCTGCATACCCTGGTGGAAATGCGGATTCTCCGCAGGGTGTATCCCTTTGGGGAGAACCCCGCAAAAAGCCGCCGTTCCATTTACCGTATCGAAGACAACTGTTTTGCCTTCTGGTACCGGTTTGTTTTTCCCCTGCAGGACGCGATTGAAAAGGGAATGGGAAGGCAGGGGGCGCAAAAAAGGGTTTTTCCCGACTTACCCGCCTATATCGGCAAACCTTCTTTTGAAGCAATCTGCCTGCAATACCTTGTCCTTCTTAATCGGTGGGAACAGCTGCCCTTTTTTGCCACCCAGTTCGGAACCTGGTGGGGATCGGACCCCCTAAACCATGAACAGACCGATATTGATGTGGTCCTCCACAGTGAAACGGGGGGCGAAGCGCTCCTGGGGGAATGTAAATGGCGCAACGAAGCCGTTGGTACGGCGGAGCTGGAAAAACTGCTCGATAAAGGGCGGCTGCTTCCGGGCTACCAAAAATACCATTATTGTTTTTTTGCCAAGTCCTCCTTTACCCCGGGGGCTCAAAAGCTGGCCGCCGAAAAGCAGGTACAATGTGTTTCTTTAGCGGATCTGTTCAGGTTCATTGACGGACCCGGCAATACATTTTATAGTAAGCATAATGGGTATTTTAACTAGTCAGAAAATATCAGCTTTTTATGAGCGGTTTAAGGGGATTGACGTAACCTATACCAAGGAAGTCATCCAGGTTACCGGTCTCCAGGCCAATCAGGTACACCTCAAATGTGTGAGCGATTTTTGGCCCTGTGTGATCTATTCATCCTCCTTTTCGGGGGCAAAAATCGTGGCCAATATCAAATCGGGACTGGTGGACAAGCTCCAGCAGGCCAATAATTCGGTAAGCCTTCGTTTCTGTTTTAAAGTGCCCGGTGAGGCGAATCCCCTGACCTTTTTTGTATCCGCCCGTTCCGTAGACTATGCCTCTTACGGGGGCTCAAAGGATATGGCCCTCTTTAACATCCAGTTTACCCAGCGGCCCCCGGACGATCTTATCGAAATTATGGGCCGGCTCCTGGACGCCAACTTCAATTCCGTCAAACGGCGGGAGGAGCGGATACCCGTCACCGCCGAAACCCAGCGGAAGATGGGCATCCTTTCCAACGAAAGCGCCATATTTATCCAGGGGGTGCCCCGGCGCTGTATTTTGCGGGATATTTCCTTTTCCGGGGCAAAGCTTATCATGATGGGGATAATCAAGTTCCTTGAGGGCAAAGAAGCCTCCCTGCGGCTGGATTTTGAAGACCCCCGGGAGAGTTTTCTGATCAAGGGAAAGTTTGCCCAGGTTGAAAATGTTGAAGCCCGGAAGGACCTCCTGGCCCTGATGCTGGCTTATGATGAATCCATCGTTCCCATGGGCTATAAAATGCGGGTGAACGATTTTCTTGGCACGGTCCGGGCGGAGAACCGCACCGGGGACTCCGACAGCGCGGACGCCTCATCCGGGGCGGCCAAGACCGTCAAGGCAAAACCCGCAGCCGAGACCCCGGCGAAACCTGCTGCGGCCCCGTCCCCGGATGCAGACCCTGCGGTTCCCGGGCTAAGCCCTGCCGGGGCACAGAATGCGGAAGCTCCCCCGGAACCGCCGGCGGCAAAGGCGGGCGCTTCCCAAGCCCCTGATAAAGCCGCTCCGGCCCAGCCCGGCGCCCCCGCTGCTGTGGCCAAACCCGGCGCGCCTGCTCCGGCCGCGTCCACTGCTGCAAAGCCTGGCGCCCCCTCTGCCGCGGCTAAACCCGGCGCGGTTCCTGCTGCGACTGCAAAGATCGTTTCGCCGTCCTCAGGCGGGGGAAAAGCCTAGGAGCCTGGCATGAGGTCCGCCGCGTTAGCGGTGTGTTAATCCTACTTCTACGAAAGCGGAGTGAAACGACCCATGGCTGAAGATCTTCAAGATCGCATTGTCTTCCTGTCGGTTCCCGAAAGCCTCCGGGGCCGTATCGATCACCACGAACATGGGCACGAAGAATTTTCCATCGATCCCGAAATCCCCATCCCGGTGGAACTGGCCCCCGGAGAATCCTCCCTCAACCTTGAGGAACTTTCCTGGGAGATGATCCTCTCGGGTATGCTGCATGTCATTTCCGCCGATACCAAGCCTGAGTGGACCAATTACTACCGCCGTTTTGTCCTGACCCTCCGGCCGGATATCAGGGGTGAATTTACCGAGGCGGCAATTCTTAAGGCAAAGAACGGCGATTTTGATATGGCCCTGGAAATTCTTGCGGCCCTGCGGGGGCTCTTTCCCCAATTTCCGCCGGTGCTCCTGAACCGGGCCCTGGTGCTGGAAGAACAGGCGGCGGCGCTGGAACTGGCGGGCCGGGAAGAAGAGGCGGAGAAACAGTACACCGCGGCGGAACAGGCCTATGGAGAAGTACTGGCCCTGGAGCCCCCCTTTCCCAATGCCTTCTTTAATGCCGGCCATTTTTATTTGAAACGCCGGGATTACCGCCGGGCAAAGGAATGTTTTACCGCGTCTCTGTCCGTGGACGGGGCGGCGGATCCTCAACCGGGATCCGAAGGGGCCGAAGGTTCCCCTCTTGACATGGCGGCTTTGCTGGACGAAGAAAAAAAGGAAAACGCCGAAAATATCCTTAAGGAAATAGAGGAGGGCGGCCTGGACGACGAGAGTTTCCAGGAGGCCTACAACTTTATCCGCCAGGGCAACGAGGAAGCGGGACTGGCAAGCATCCGCAGTTTTCTGGAACGGCATCCTTCGGTCTGGAACGGCTGGTTTATCCTGGGCTGGGGCTTGCGGCGGCTTGAGCGCTGGGAAGACGCCCTTGCCTCATTCAGAAAGGCCCTGGAACTGGGGGGTGAAAACAGCGACACCCGGAATGAGACCGCCATCTGTCTGATCGAATTGGAGGATTTTCCCGCCGCCCGGAAGGAACTGGAAACCGCCCTGCGTGACGATCCTGACAATGTCAAAATCATCTCCAACCTGGGGGTCCTTGCCATGAGGCAGGGCGACGACGACGAGGCCGCGGCCTTCTTCCGCATCGTCCTGGACCTGGAACCCGATGACCCCCTGGCAGCGCAGTACTTTGCGGGTCTGAACAGTTAATTTCTAAGCTCAGACACCAGGTCCAGCAGTTCCTTGGATTTGTGGAGCAGGGTTTTGAGATCCGCGTCAACCTGGGTTACCAGGGCGCTGTTTTCACCGGCAATGCCGCTGACATCGGTAACCAGTGAAGTGATGGACTTGGTGGAACCGGATTGCAGTTCTACTGCGGCGGCGATGGACTGCACCTTGATCATCACGTCTTTGACGATTGCCTGCGCCTCCGTGAGGGATGCTGCGGTTTTTTCCGACAGATCGGTAACCTGTGAAATTGCGGCAACCGCATTATCCATACCGGTAATATTCACCTTGGTGAGCTTTTGCATTTCGGTGATCGATCTTTCAACTTCCTGGGCGGCGGCGTGGGTTTTTTCCGCCAGCTTGCGCACTTCCCCGGCGACTACCGCAAAGCCCCTCCCGGATTCTCCCGCATGGGCCGCTTCGATGGAAGCGTTCATTGCCAAAAGGTTTATCTGATCCGCAATGTCGGTGATGACGTTCATGATGTCCCCGATGTTATTGGACTGCTCCCCCAGGTGGTTGATGTTTTCGGTAAGGGTCCCCGTAAGGGAGTGCAGATCGTTCATGGCGCGCCCCGATTCGTTGGCCATGGTGACCCCGGCCTCAACCCTGGCGTTGGACTCCTGGGACTTTGCCGCCGCATCCTCCGCGCTGCCGGTAATCTGCAATACCCCGGTACTGAGCTGCTCCATGGAAGTGAGTATGCCGCTTATGCGGGCGGTCTGGGTGTCGCCGCCGGACTTGACCCCGTCGGCGCTGCGGGAGATATTGCTCACCGTGGTCTCCATATCGTGGGCGGCCTTTTCAACCTGCGCCGCAATCTCCACAATTTTTGCGGCTGCCCGCCGGGCTTCCTCCGCCTGGGCCCGGGCCTCCTTCTCGTGGGTCTGGACCACAGTAAAACTGCTTTGCAGATTCTGGGCCATCCGTAAAAAGGAATTTTCCAGCACCGTAATTTCGTCGTGCCCGGTAACGGTAATATCTATGTTAAGGTTCCCCGCAGCCAGCTGTTCCGCGGCCTTAACGGTTTCCCGCAGGGGCCTGGTGATGGATTTAAGGGTGAAGATAACCAGGGGCCCCAGGATGAAAAGGAGCAGAGCCGCAAGGATGCCGATGATCAAAGCCATCAGTTTAAAGAGTTCTTCCGATTCCCGCTCTTCCATGGCTGCGGTTACGGTTTCAATATTATCAATATAAATACCCGTAGATATCCAGATATCGGTGCCGGGGATATATTCTGCATAGGCAAGCTTGGGGGCTATTTCCATTGAAGGGGGTTTGGGAAACGCAAAGGAAACAAAGCCGCCCCCCTTGCGGGCATTGTCGTAGAGTTCCTGTACATAGAAAATGCCGTTGGCGTCCGGGGTCTTTGCAAGATCATCACCTTCCCGTTGGGGCAGGGTGGGGTGCATAAAGATAACCGTACCGATGTAGGTAAAATAGTAACCTGAATTATCTTCTTCAAAACGGTAATCCTGAATGTAGGATTTGATAATGTCATGCTGTTCCTGCCGGTCTGTTACCCCCTCCAGGGCTTTGCTTAAGGCAATGGCCATGGTCTGGGTGCCCAGTTTGACTTTTTCCTGCTGGCCCGTAAACATTACCTCTTTGGCATCGTTGACGCCGGATTCCTTGATATCATTTGCCGTAAAATAAACGGTTGCGATAAGGGCTATAATTGACAGAATCAAAAGGATGTTCAAACCAAGAATTCTGATGCCGATAGAAATGTTGCGAAGCATTTATTTTTTCTCCTTATATTCCAAACAGTTCCGCAGCGCGCTTCATGTTCCTGATTACCGGAACGCCGAAGGGGCAGCGTTTTTCGCAGCTCCCGCAGCTTATGCAGTCCGAACCGTGTTTTTCCAGGGCCCGGTAATGCTGAACCGTACTACTGGAAATGTGCCCCGCGGTAAGGGCGCCGATGTCCATGTACCTGGTCACCGCCGCCACATCGATCCGGGAGGGGCAGGGGAGGCAGTGGTTACAGTACATGCAGTTTCCCCGGAAATCGCCCTGGTAGGTTTCGATCACATCACTGTAGTCTTTTTCCGCGTCGCTCATCTGTAAATAGCGCGCCGCCTCCAGCACCTCTGCTTTGTTCTTGCAGCCGATAAGGGTGCTTACCACCGCAGGCCGGGTAAGGGCATAGTGGATGCACTGGCCTACGCTCATGGGCCGGGAGAAGGGGGTCAGGTCTTTGGAGAGGAGCTTTCCTGCGCAGAGGGTCTTCATCACCGTGATGCCGATTTCTTTTTCCGCGCAGAACTTGTAAAGCGCGGCCCGGCCCGGTTCAATTTTCAAACTGAATTTATAGTTGAGAGCTTTATTTTCTTCGCCAAGGAGTTCGTAGATGTCCGATTCTGTGGGGGTCATGTCGAAGACCGGGTTGACGCTGAACATCAGAAGGTCCACCAGGCCGGTTTCCACGATGCGCCGGGCGGTCACACTGTTGTGGCAGCTTGCGCCGATGGCCCGGATGATCCCCCGTTCCTTGAGCTTGAGCGCATATTCCACCAGCTCCGTCTCAAAGACCTGAGTAAAATCGGCGGGGGTATCTACAAAGAAAAACATCCCGATGTCGATGTAGTCGGTCCCCATATCGGTCAGGTAACTTTCAAAATATTTCTTGCAGGTAGCCAGGTCCCGGCTGACATCGTTTTGTTCGTGGATGTCCGTGGAGCCGATGTGCCCCTGGATCAGGACCTTGTCCCGCCTGCCCCGGATGGCCTTGCCAATGTCGCTGCGTACCTTTTGGCCGGGCATAAAAACGTCGAAGATGTTTATTCCATTGTCCAGGGCGCTTCCTACGACGGTTTCTACTTCTGCGGAGGAAAGCTCCCCCAGGGGGCCGCCTCCAAGTCCGATGACGCTGGCATTCATGCCGGTCTTTCCGATTTTTCGGTATTTCATAATAATCGTTATGATACTATGGGCATTGGACTTATTCAATAAGTTTTTTAAGCGGTTTGGCGCGTGAAGCGGGGGACCGGAAAGCCTCCGGCGTATATAAAAATGGCGCCTGGCACCGGTGCGTTCACCTCACCGGCAAATTTGGTGTCAGGCACCCCTGCGTTGCTTAATATTTCTCAGCTTGCGGGCAGCATAGAAAAGCAGGCCGCTTGCCACAAAAAGAGCTATCGTTAGAATAATCTGCCACATCATAAACTTATCCCCCTAGCCATGTTTTGATAATATCAATAGCCGATAAAATACCCAGAGGACGGTTTGGTAATGGTTTCGAGAAGCTCGATAATCTTGTCAAGCCGTTCGATTATTCCATCCATGATTCAAGTATATGTCTTTGGGAGGAATTGAGCAAGGTGTAGGCACCATGCTCCCTTACACAGAAGCCGCTATCTTTTCCCGCACCAGTTCGCCGATGATTTCCGTGGGGGTTTTGTGTGCCGCCATTGCCCTGGTCATGAGGTAGTCCTCTGACAGGTCGTCCAACGCCACCAGACGGCTGCCCTTTTGGGCAAGGTAACTTCTCCGATTGGGCGGGACTTTTGGTGTTGTGCGCGTCAAAAGTTCGTCAAGGGCATCGGCTTCTTCATCAGTCATGTCTTCTCTGTCCATGCCTCTACTATACCCCACATTCCGGCAATTTTGCAACGCCGCCTTTGCGTTACCAGAATCAACCACAGACCACACAGACCACACGGACTCCTGCTTTCCTATCTTTTTTTGTCCGTGAGGGCCTGTGTGGTCGACTTTTCCACTCCTTGGGTAGGAAAGTGGTTAATTCTTTCTCTGTGAAGGTCCGATGTCATAAACGGGAGTCTGGATGTCATAATTGGTATGTTTTTCCCCTTGCGGTTTCATTGAAAGGAGAGCATACCTAAAACAAGTACAGGCCCTGGCGCCTGTATATCTTAAAGCGCATAAAAAGGAGAAACCCTTATGCAAAGCATGACGCGCAGACTACTAGACAAGAACGTAGGTTCTACAGTATTGTTTACCCCCCCCCCCCCCCCCCCCCCCCGCCCCCCCCCCCCCCCCCCCCCACCCCCCCCCCCCCCCCCCCTCCCCACTCCCCTCCCCCCTCCACTCCCCCCCCTCCCCCCCCCCCCCCCCCCCCCCCCCCCCCCCCCCCCCCCCCCCCTCCCCCCCC
>BNVE01000133.1 GCA_025997875.1 Spirochaetia bacterium | reverse complement strand
GGGGGGGGGGGGGGGGGGGGGGGGGGGGGGGGGGGGGGGGGGGGGGGGGGGGGGGGGGGGGGGGGGGGGGGGGGGGGGGGGGGGGGGGGGGGGGGGGGGGGGGGGGGGGGGGGGGGGGGGGGGGGGGCGGGGGGGGGGGGGGGGGGGGGGGGGGGGGGGGGGGGGGGGGGGGAGGGGGGGGGGGGGGGGGGGGGGGGGGGGGGGGGGGGGGGGGGGGGGGGGGGGGGGGGGGTAAACAATACTGTAATACCCATCTTCTTGTCTAGTAGTCTGCATGTCATGCTTTGCATAATGATTGCTCCTTTTTATGCATTTTAAGATATAAAGGCGCCAGGGCCTTTACTTAGGTTTAGGTATATCATATTTTCAATGATATTGTAAGGGGGGAAAACATACCAAATTATGCTGTCAAAACGCCTGTTTTTGCTGTTTGTCCCGAATTTACCAAAAAAGGCTTGATTTGGCACGGCAACGCCGGGGATTTATGATTTATCAGTATATTTGCGGCGTAGCCGCACCCCATTCTTCATTATTTCAATCAGCGGCGTAAGAACCCGCCTTTCGGCGGGGGAGGCTTGGCATAATTCTTTATACTATTCATTTCAGGTTTTTTGTTGCTTCTTTATTATTCTTTATTCAATATATTTGGGGCATTTCAAATTTCGTATAACGCATTATATACGCAATGCATATAATGTCTTAATTCTGTGATATATGCAAGCTTAATTTTGCATATATCGCAGAATCGGAAACAGAGGCGAATATAAGCTAATTAATCCTCATCATCCATATTGTCCAGCGGGGTTGTAGATTTTTTTTACTGCCCTTGTTATACTGGAAAAAAACGGGACGGACAAATGAATATCAGAATGGATAATTTGATCCGGGCAATTGCGGTTGCCCTGGATATTGTTGAAGGGGAATTGCTGGGGGCCAGCGCCAATCACGGGAAACGCCTCGCGGTTCTTACCGCCGCCATGGGGCGGCGCATGGGCATGGGCGACGAGGCCCTGAGCGCCCTCGCAAGCTGCGCCCTGCTTCACGACAACGCGCTGACGGAATATATTCTATCCGAGCGGGAAGGCCGGGAACAGGATCACAACATGAAGCTGCACTGCGTTATCGGCCAGCGAAACGTGGAGACCCTGATGTTTCAAACCGATATCAGCGGCTTTATTCTGTACCATCACGAGCGGGCGAATGGCAGCGGGCCCTTTGGGAAGAAGGCCGGGGAATACCCCTGGGGCGCGGAGCTTATCGGCATTGCGGATCTTATCGATGTTACCCATCGGCTGCAAAGGGTAGGAGCAGACCGGCTGCCCCTGCTGCGGCAGAACATTTCCGACAAGACCGGCGTCATTCATACCCCTTTCGCTGCGGAGGCGCTGCTGGCGGTACTGGACGAAGAGATGCTCCTTTCCCTGGGGGACGACCGGATCGCCGATACCATGGACAAGGCGATCCCTCCCTGGACCGTGGATATGGACAGCGAAGTAATTCTGAACCTTGCGGGATTTGTCAGCCATATCATTGACTATAAATCCAGTTTTACCCGCCGCCATTCCGCAGGGATCTCCGACAAGGCATGGATCATGGGGAACTACTACGGTTACGATCATACCCTGCTCTCGGAACTGTACCTTGCGGCAAGCCTCCATGATATCGGCAAGCTGGCGACCCCAACGGACATTCTGGAAAAGCCGGATAAACTTGACGACAACGAATTCCGCATCATCAAGGATCATGTGCGCAAAACCTATGATATGCTTGCGGACATCGGCGGTTTTGAAAAAATCCGCGAATGGGCCTCCAACCACCACGAAAAGCTGGACGGATCAGGATACCCCTTTGGGAAGAAGGGGGATGAACTGGACTTCAATTCCCGGCTCATGGCATGCATCGACATATACCAGGCGGTAAGCGAGGAGCGGCCCTATCATCCTGAACGGGATCATCAAACCACCATGAAGATTTTGTATGATATGGCGGGAAAGGGCCATATCGATGAAAAAATTGTGCGCGACATGGATAAGGCCCTGGACATACATGAACACTAATCCGGTTGAAGACCTGCTTCTGGAAAAAAGCAAAAACCCCAAAGCCCTCTTTGTGTTCCCCACGGGAATAGCGGTGGACCTTTGGGCGGACCGGCTCCTGAAGCTGCGGGGCGGCGGAACCCTTGCGATGGAACAGTTCATGGCCTGGGATACCTTCAAGCAGGAATCTATCAGGTCCCGGATACAGAAGAAAAAAAGTGTGCCCTCCCTTCTGCGGAAAATTTTTGTAAGCCGCCTGATAAAAGAAAACGCCGAACTTTGTAAGGCCAATCAGGACCCCCTGTTCATTTCCCTTATCCCCCCCGAATATGCCCATACCGCGTCCTCCTTTGTACCCTGGCTTACGGGGGTACTTTCCCAGCTTGGCACATGGTTTGAAAAATCAACCGGCAGGAGCGTTTCTTCAATCACCGCCGCCGATACCGCAGAGGCTATTGCCGCCGCCGGGAAAGACTTTGACAACGATGATCGGGACCTCTGCACCCTTGCGCTGCGGTACCGGCAATTCCTTGACAGCCACGGCCTTTTTGAACCGGCCTGGGAGAAGCCACCCTTTGAGGATAACGGCAGGGACTGTTTCATCTTTTTCTCAGAATCACTGACGGACTTTGCCGAATACCAAGCCCTCCTTGAAGCGGCGGAACATGTCACCATCGTCCCTCTTGCGGAAACCGGTGCTGCGGATAAACGCAGTAAAACTTTTTTCTACACCAACGCCCGCAGCGAAATTACCGAAGCGGCCCTGTACATCCGCGCCCTGGTTGAAAACGAACAGGTCCCCTGGGACGCCATTGTGGTAAGCGTCCCCGATACGGCGCCGGGGGTATCAATGGCAGAAAACTATGAACCCTACCTGCTCCGGGAATTTGCAAACCGGAATATTCCGGCGGTTCACCGTGCAGGGAAGCCCCTGGCCTCCTGGCCTGCGGGCCAATTTTTCCCGGCCCTGTCAAACTGTTCTTCCCGGGGTTTTGCCTTTGACGCCCTGGCAAATCTGTTGCTGAACAGCCACCTTCCCTGGAAAAACAGGGATGTTATCGATCAGCTCATTGATTTTGGAATTAAAAACAACTGTATCTGCTCATGGGAAGAATCGGATAAAAAGATTGACGTATGGGAAGACGCCTTTAGCGCTCCTGCGGGAAGAAAGGAAGAACGGGCCCATGCTTTATACCGGATGCTTAAAAAAGATGTGCTTAATATATGCCGATCCGAATCCTTTGAGGATATCCGCAAACAGTATTTTATCTTTCGGGGGGACTTTCTCAATATGGATGAATGCCTTCCCGAGACAGACATGATCCTTTCCCGCTGTGTGTCGGAGCTGCTCATCCTGATCGAGATTGAAAAATCCTTCCCCGATGCCAGGGCCCCCGACCCGTATACCTTCTTTGTGGAGCATCTGCAGGAAAAGACCTACCTTCCCCAGGAGACTGCTTCCGGGGTTTCCATCCTCCCCTACCGCACCGCCGCCCCCGCGCCCTTTACATGCCATATCGTCCTGGGCGCAACCCAGGATAACCTGACGGCTGTTTTTTCCCGGCTCACTTTTTTACCCCGCAATAAACGCGACAAACTTGATATCCGGGACCAGGACGCATCGGGGGCCTTTATCGATCTGCATAAACTCAATTCCGAAAAACCGGCTGCCTTTTTTTGCGCACAGCAGTCCTTCTCCGGTTACGCAATTCCCCACAGCGCCCTTAAGATAACCGAAGAGCCGCGCCTCCGTTACGGGGAAACCGACAGCTCCTCTTTTGCCCGGGACGCCTACCAGGGGGAACGCAGCTTTTTTCAGGAACTCCAAACCGGCAAAGACGCCCCTGTTTTCCCGCCGAAGCTCCATTCATTACAGAAAGAAAGTTTTACTGCATGGCTTATGCGGCGGCAATACGGTGGCGCGGGGGGAACGGATGGCGGCGCAGAGCAGGGCCTCGCGGGTTCCCTGCTGATGGAACTGATACAAAAACGTTACCAAAGCCCGGAATTTCCCGGCAAAATAGGGGTTTCCGCTTCCGGCATGGAACCCTACTATCAATGCGCCATGAAGTGGCTTTTCCGCAATATCCTTAAACTGGAAGATGTCCGCATGGAAACCACCCTGATGGCGGAAAACATTTTAGGCTCCCTGTACCATGCGGTGTTGGAACATTTTTTCAACACCCTTATAAAAGAAAATAAGGCCGTC
This sequence comes from Spirochaetia bacterium, assembly GCA_025997875.1. Lineage (GTDB taxonomy): Bacteria > Spirochaetota > Spirochaetia > Treponematales > Breznakiellaceae > BNUT01. Next base: position 7,220 of record BNVE01000133.1, on the reverse strand, counting down.
CTCTCCCTGCCGGAGCATGATACGCTCCCCCCTGCTTACCAAGAAATACTTACCAATAGTGTTGCTGAGACTTTCGCAGGACTGCCCAGGCTGTCCGGCGAAGTATATGACCTGAGCGCCCTGACCCTGCGGCTGCTGCGGGAGCAGCAGGAATCGGTACAGGAGCAGATTGAGGCATTCCTTATAGCTTTTCTGCGTTACTTTGCGAATTACCGGATCATCGGCACAGAAAAAAAATACACCCAGGATGTTCCGGATCAGAACTACTATCTTACGGGGATCATTGACTGTATTCTGGCTGCAACACAGGCGGAGGGTGATACGGAAGAACCCACAAGGGTTATTGTGGATTTTAAACTGGGCAAAACCCCGGACCGCAAACCATGTATCGGCAGCGGGGAAACGGGGCTGGAAAATTTTCAGCTGCCCTGTTACATCACCCTGGCGGAAAAAAACAACGGCGAAACAGTAGAAGGGGCGATCTTTTTCAGCATATTGCTGACAAAGCCGACGGTAATATTCGGCATGATACAGGATGCCCTAAACGGGAAAAAGACCCCCTATCGTGAAAAGGACCGCATTTTACGAACCGGTTCAAATGATGAAACCGAACCATTCAATATGATCATGAATGAATTTAACGAAAAGGCCGCCCGGTATGCACAGGAATTACAGAGCGGCGCCTTTTCCACAATCAGCGCCGGTGACAAAAAATGCGCCGAATGCGTATACCATACCGTATGCCGGACCGTCTACACGGTGGAACGGGAACGGTATCTGCAAAACAGGGGCTATCCATGAGCGATAAACCGCAGATACAACTCAATGCAGAACAGCAAAAGGCCGCCTACTGTGAAGAAAACGCGGTGGTAGCCGCCGGGGCCGGTTCGGGCAAGACATCGGTACTTGCAAGCCGTTATGCGTATCTGGTAACCGAAAAAAATTATTCGGTGGATCAGATTCTCACCCTTACCTTTACCAGGAAAGCTGCCGCGGAAATGTACCAGCGCATCTACTACACCCTTTCCGGCATTGCATCTAACGAAACGGGAATAAAAGGGAAACGCGCCCAAAATGCGGTTAAGGATTTTTTCCACGCCCGGATAAGCACCCTGGATTCCTACAGTACTTCTATTGTCAAACTGGCCGCTTCCCGTTACGGGATACGGCCCGACTTCGCGGTTGATGAGGATCGCTGCCGCTCCCTGGCTGCGGAAGAGGCCCTCCCCTTTTTGATTGCCCGGCGGCATCATCCGGCAATAAGGAAACTGTACCGCCGGAAGGGTCCGGAAAGGCTGGCCCAGGACCTTTTTGCCGCCACAGTTTCCGGTTACAGCCATATTGACGAAGCCCCCGATTTTACCGCAGAGGCCCGGAAACAGTTTGCCATTGTCTGCGGTGAATGGTCAAAAACCCTTGGGCTTATCACCGGTAAACTAAACAAAGCAATCCAATTCACTGCCGATTATGAAGAAGAAGACAGGTTCCTTGATTCACTTATCCCCCTGCTGGAACCATTCAAAACCGGCAAAATGAATTTCCCCGGGGAAGCGGAACTCCGTTCCTACTTTGATTCGCTGCTTCAATTGTCCGATACCGAATGTATAGCCGGGGCGGAAAAAGACCCCCTGCCAAAGAAAATCTTTCAAAGCCTTGAATACGTATACCGGCTTAAGGCCCTGAGCCTGGTGGGGGGCAAAAAAACAACAGCCCCCCTAAAGGATACGATAAAGGAAATCCGCGCCCTCTTTGGAACCTTTTCGTCCCTGGCGGTTTTCTGTATGCAGGGGGGGATTATTTTATCCCTCATGTCCCTGCTCAAGGATTTTCAGAAAATATACCTGGACAGAAAACGCGCAGAAGGGGTGTTGACCTTTACCGATGTGGCCCGTCTTGCCCGCAGAATCCTTATCAGCCACACCGACATACGGGACAATGAAAAGACCGCCTTTAAGGCGATCATGATAGACGAATTCCAGGACAACAACGCGCTGCAAAAGGACCTGCTCTTTCTTCTGGCGGAAAAAATTGAACGCAAAGAGAATTCTGTTCCTGGGGCGGCGGACATTTCCCCGGGGAAACTCTTTTTTGTGGGGGATGAAAAACAGTCAATCTACCGTTTCCGCGGCGCCGATGTATCGGTGTTCCGCAAGTTACAGGAAGAACTGGCCGCAGCGGCTTTGCCCCTTTCCACAAACTACCGTTCTTCCCCGGTTCTTATCGGCGCCTTCAACGCCCTTTTCGGCGGCAGCGACTTCGATCCCCTGGGGGAAAAGCCCCCCGGCCTTTACGATGCGGTTTTTGTACCCGAAACAGCCGCCGGTTCCGCGGGCGCCCCGGACAGCATCCCTGCGGATGGCATTCCCCTGCCGCCCTATGAAGCGCAATACACACCGCTTCGCGCAGGCAGGGAAGAGGCGGGGGAAATCAGCATCTGCATCCTCGACAAGGGCGCCCAGGCGGACAATGAAGATGCAAATGAGGAAGACGGGGAAAAAAGCAGCGATGCGGGGCTGCTTAAATCCGATGAGAATGAGGCGATCTTTGTGGCCGAAAAGATCAGGGAGATGCTTGACCGGGGAGTATATACCCCCGATGACATCGCCATCCTCTTCCGCGCCCACGGTCCGCAAAAGGTTTTTGAAAAACATCTGCGGCTCCTCAACATACCTTATGCCAGTGAAGGGATCAGCGGTTTCTTTTCCGACGGCCCGGTGAACGATATGCTCGCCGCCCTCCGGCTTATCGCCTACCCCCTGGATACGGAAGCCTACGCAGTAATGCTGCGATCTCCCTTTGTGGGCCTTTCCATGAGGGGCCTTGCGATCTGCCTTGCCCAATACCAGGAGATAAAAGCCGGGACCGGCAAAGCCCCCCGGCCCTTCTCTCCGGCGGCCCTTGATCTGCTCGGCGAAGAAGATCGTCTGCGCTTTGCCCGGGGCCGGGAACTCTACCAAAGGCTCTGTGAAAAGGCCGCCCGGTCAGGCATCGGCGAACTTGTCAGCCAGCTCTGGTATACCGAGGGCTACCGCTACGAAACCGAATGGAATACCCAGACCGCGGTGTACCGGGAATTGTACGATTATCTTTTTAACCTTGCGGTCAAGGCGGATGAGGAAACCCTGAGCCTTGCGGGATTCACCGGCAGGCTCCGTTCATTGCAGGAAAGCGGAGAACGCCTTGAGGATATGGACATACCCCTGGAACGATCCGGCGCCGTGCGGCTCATGACCATTCACAAAAGCAAGGGCCTTGAGTTCCCCGTGGTGTTCCTGTGCTGCTGCGGCAAGCATGGCAGAAACAACAGTAATGATGCGGAAGTGTACGCTTCCGACACGGGGGGGCTTTCGTTTAACCCGCCCCTGCCCCCGGAGTGCTCCCGCCTTGCGGATGTGAAACGCAATTTCTTTTACGAACAGGGCCGTGCGGAGGAGAAGCGGAAGCAGACAGCGGAACTGCGGCGTCTCCTCTATGTGGCCATGACCCGCGCGGAAAAAGAACTCCACATAAGCGGCGGCCTTTCCTTCGGTAAAGACAACAACGACACCGGCAATTTACCCGGGCGGCTTAAAATTGCGGTCAATACAAAAAGGGATACTAAAGAAAGGGCGGAACGGATTGGAGGCGACGCCGTTCTGGATGACGATACCTTCTTTGGGCTCCTCCTTCCCGCCGTGGCGGATCGTATTCCCAATGGGGACGCGCCGGAACTTCCCTCTTTCCTGAAACTGGAAAGCATCCCCGTATATACGGAAGAACGGATCAAAAACCGGGAATATCAGGGGAGTGGATTGCGGCAGGGGGCGGTTTACACCAATGACCGGCAGGGGCTCATCAAGTTCCTTGCCGATGCGGAACCCCTTTATCAAAAAGCCGGGATCATCACCACAGCGGAACTTGTTAAGGATCACCGGACCCCGACATCCTTTCATCCCGGGGGCGATGCAGCAGGCGGCGATGGGGGCCGCCCAATGACCGGATCAGCAGGGGGCTTTGTAATATCAGAAGAGTACTCCGGCCCAGCATCGGCGGATATTTTTGAAAAGGTCGATCTCATCCTTAAGCGTTTTCTTAAAAGGGAAGATTCCTTTAGTCCCGCAGACTTTGGCGCCATCGCCCATGCCTGTGTTGAAGCCCGGTTGAACAAAAGGGAGGTCCTTATTCCGCCCCGGCTTGGGGGTCATCTTTCACTTGCAGAGGCCGATACCCTGCTGAGCGCCGGGAATGATCTGGCGGAACGGTTTCTGCAATCCCCCCTGGGAAAAATCGCGGGGGCTGCGGAGATACGCAAAAGCGAATATCAGTTCAGGAGCCTTATTAAAAATCCCCCCGGAAAGGATCTGCCTGCCGAACTGTTTATCAACGGTACTATCGATCTGCTGTTTACCGGGGAATCGATTCCGGTCCATGTGGTTGATTTCAAAACCGACAGCAGCGAAAACCCCGCCGAGCATGAGCCGCAGATGGCCTTTTACTACCGGGCCGCTTCCGAATTGTTCGGTAAAGCCAAAACCTGCCGGGTATGGCTCTACTACCTGCGTACGGGCCACGCGGTGGAAATGACCGAAAGGGTAAAAACCCTTCACAGCGCCTTGTGAAACATCTTGATCGCACCGGATCAAGCACTTTGATCGCATCGGATCAAACACCTTGATCGCCTTGGATCAGGGGCCTTCACAAGGGCGCTCTATGATACGGTAAGCGGACGGTCGAAGACTGCGGTACGGGGTTCCTTGAGGGGTTTGCCGCTTCCGCCGTACTGGGTGGTGATTTCAATCTGCCAGGTTCCCGCGGCCAGCGCGGGGCTTACCACCATGACGCGGGCGTTCTGGTTCTCCACGATGTCCGCCGCTTCCACCTTGACCCGGGTCTGGTCGCCGGTATTCACGAAGTATACGCCGCACTCTGCGTTCTCACCGGCGATTTTGAGTTTGCTGCCCGTAATCAGCGCGTTGCGTCCAGGGGTAAGGGTGTCGTTCACGCTGCCGGTCCGCATATCCTGCACCTGGGCGATGAAGAAGCTGGTCTCCGCCTTGCCCAGGATGCTCACCGTTACCGAGGCGAGTTCCTTGCGCAGTTCAGCGCCCTGGTGGAATTCCGCAAGAACGCTGTGCTTTTTGGGGTCGAAGGGTTCCGTGGGGTCGGCGAACACGCCCTTGACGTGCATGGATGCGGTATACCAGCCCGCATTGACCGAAAAGCCGTCACAGAGGCGGTAGCCCATCTCCTTGTGGAACAGTTCCACCGCATGTTCCATGGCGGAGGCGTTGATGTCCGCGCCGCCCCGGGCCACTGCGGACTCGCAGATTTCCCGCACCGTGAGAGAGCGTTCCGCGCTCACCCGGGCGGCGTAGTCGTTTTGGTCAGCCGTCAGCGGGTTGTCGTACAACCATGCCTTGATTGTGTGTAGTACTGCCATAGGTTACTCCTTACAATGTATTTAACCGCAAAGTCGAAGAAGTAAAAGAAGTAAAGAATCCCTTTTTCGACTTCTTCGACTTCGTGGTTATCATTCTTCCTCATTCCTCTTTATTCAAGCACCACCGCAATACCGGTGACGGTGCTACCGACAGGAGCAATGTTGGTTTTTGCCCCGTCTTTCCAGTAACAGGTTATATGATCGCCGCTTTCGGCCGTGTAAAATCCGGTCACGTAGACAGAGCCGCCTGAAACGGCAATACCAGTGGTGGAGGGATCAGTCTCCGTTGTGGTCAGGTTGGTTGGTACCCCGCCTGTCCAGTAACAGGCTATGTATTTGCTGCCGTCATAGTAAGATCCGGCCACATAGACAGCGCCGCCTGAAACGGCAATACCAGAGGTGGAGCTGTAGCTCGTCGCGTGCAGCTTGGTTTGTTCCCCGCCTGTCCAGTAACAGGCTCTATAATCGCCAGCCATGTAAATTCCGGCTACATAGACAGCGCCGCCTGAAACGGCAATACCAGTGGTGGAGGGATTAGTCTCCGTTGTGGGCAGGTCGGTTTTTGATGGCGTTGTTCCGTCAATTTGCCAGTAACAAGCTTTATCGGTGCCGTCAGTGTAAGATCCGGCCACATAGACAGCGCCGCCTGAAACGGCAATACCAGAGGTGGAGCTTGTTGTGCCGGTGTGCAGGCTGGTTGGTACCCCGTCTTTCCAGTAACAGGCTTTTTCATTTGGGTTGTCCCAGTAAAATCCGGCCACGTAGACAGCGCCGCCTGAAACGGCAATACCGTTGGTGTAGCTATCCTTCCCCGTCACTAGGGCGGGCAGGTCGATTTGTGTTACCGTTGTTCCGTCAATTTTCCAGTAACAGGCTTTATCGGTGCCGCCGTCTGCGTAATTTCCGGCCACATAGACAGAGCTGCCTGAAACGGCAATAGCAGTGGCGTAGCTATTGCTACCCGCCGTGCCCAGGTTGGTTTTTACCCCGTCTTTCCAGTAACAGGCTATCTGGTTGGCGCTGTCGTCCTCGTAAAATCCGGCCAGGTAGACAGCGGTAATGGTCACCGCGGCGCTGGTCTTGCTCTGGTAGCCTGTTGCGCTGACGGTTACGGTGTAGCTTCCCGCATCTCCCGGCGTGTAAGTTGTGTTGGTTGCGCCGGTAATGGCCGTCCCGCCCTTGTTCCACTGGTAGGTAACGGTCTCCGTACCGCTGTAGGCGGCGGTAAGCTGGGTGCCGGTGTAAGCGCTGGTCACGGGATTAGCGCCGTTCGTTATGGTGATATTACCGGACAGAGCCGGGAGGCTTGCGCCGGTTTCGGGGGCGGAACCGGGGCTTGTGGACTGGTTGCAGCCGGCAAAGGCCAGTGCCGCAATGAGGGCGATAAGGAAACTTAGTTTAAGTCCGAACCGAACGGGGGGGGGGGGGGGGGAAAACAACTCTGAACACCATCCTTTTTTTCCTAATTTTTTGCGCCTCTTTTTTTCCATAGGGTTTCCCCTTTTTTTTGCTTTTTAAATTATACGGCCCCCGGGGCCTCTTCTTTTTTTGGTTTTCCTTTCTTTTCAATAAACCCCAAGGGGGAAAAAAAAACAAATTATCACACCCCCCCCCCGCCGTAAAAAAAAAGGGCCCCGGGCCCGTAAACTTTAAAAGCAAAAAAAAGGGAAACCCTTTTGCAAAACCCCCTTTACAAAAAAATGGGGAGTACAGTTTCTTTTTCCCCCCCCCCCCCCCCCGTGAGGTTCGGACTTAAACTAAGTTTCCTTATCGCCCTCATTGCGGCACTGGCCTTTGCCGG
>BNVE01000132.1 GCA_025997875.1 Spirochaetia bacterium | reverse complement strand
ATCTACGTCCGCCGTGACGACTTTGCCGTGGGCGAACTCACGGACCTGATGAGCGAACGGGGCATCGTGGTAAAAGTGGCGGGCATTGCCGAATGGATCCACTACCTGGACTTTGTCCGGGAATACGCCTTCAAGAAACTCATCGGCCTGCAAAAACCGGGCCGCCGGCTTTTCTCCAAACCCTGGAAGGATCTCAAGAAGCTTGAAATAGAAGAATGGTGGAAACATTCGATAGAGAAAAAGACCCTTTCCATTTTGGGTCCCACCGGGCTCGTCCCCGAGACCCCCCACGAGATGCACCAGATCATGGAGAACGCGCAGAAACACTTTGTGAACCTGGAACTCAATTCGGAGATCGCGGTGTCCAGCGGCGCTGCGGCCACCGCCATGGAACACGGCTATTCGGGCATCGTGAACATCAGCCCCTTCGCCTGCCTTATCGGCCGGGTTATCGAAGGTATCTTTACCCCCTGGGCGCGGGAGCGGAACTATCCCACCCTGTCGGTAGAAGTTGACGGCAACCTCTTGCCCCCGAACATCGTGAACAAGCTCAACATCTTCATGGTGAATGTGCTGCGCTTCAAGGGCGGCAACGACCTTTCCGGTCTGGTGGACAAGGCGGGGAGCCATACCCAGCGTTTTAGCGCCACCGGCGGTACGGACCCTGTGGCAGGGCCGGCGGCGGTTGCGGCCCTGGCGGATCTTGCAGAGTGCCCTGTTTGCGCAGCCGGTGAGGAACAGGCGGCGGCTGAAAAGGAAACAGTGAACGCGGGGAAGTAGGGGTTCCCCGCCCGCCTTGAAACCTCGTCCTTCCTCCGGTACAGTAGTCTCATGCGGTGTTTCCGGATTTTGCCGGCCTTTTTCATTTTGGTGTTTATCGGCGGCGCTGCTCCGGCGCTCTGGCCCCAGACAGCGGGGAATGGGCGGATGGAACTGGGCGATCCCGCCGCTTTTATCGGGCTTACCCTGGAGGCCCTGATAAACCGCTTCGGGGCGCCCCAATCGGTGTATGCGGTCCGGGGCCTTGAGGACTGGCAGGACGATGTGGTCTTTGTGTATCCCCAGGCGGATTTTTATGTTTACCGGGACCGGGTTTGGCAGATCGGGCTGCAATCCGCCTATGGTATCCGCATTGGGGACCCCCGGGCGGCGGCGGTCCTGGCCATGGGGGATGGGGCGCAGGATTTTGAGGATCATATCCTCCTGTCCCTGCCGGGAAAGAGCTGGCCCCTGATGCTCCGGGTTAACCTGGGGGGCATCGCCGCTGCGGCGGGGGGCGTTTCAGCTCTTTTTGTCTACCGTCCCGATTTCTGAAACCCAGATTTGAAACTGCGTTTCTGAGGAGTATGAATGGCGAAGATATGCCTTTGTTTAACCGGAAAGACCCTTGAGCGGAATATGGAGATCCTGGAAAAGTACCGTAAGTATGTGGATATCGCCGAACTGCGGGTGGATTGTCTGGACCCGAATGAGCGCCTGCTTATCCGCCGTTTTCCCGAACAGGCCCGGCTTCCGGTGATCCTTACCATCAGGCGGGATGTGGACGGGGGCCATTTTACTGGCGGGGAGGGGGCCCGGGTTAGGCTTCTTTCCCAGGGGTTGGCCTTTGCGGAAGCGGACCGGCGGCGGAATTTTGCCTATGTGGATATCGAGGAGGACCTCAATGTCCCCAGCCTTGAGGAGGCGGCCCGGACCTTTGGCACCAGGATCATCCGCTCCTACCATAACTTCAACGGGGTGGACGACAATATCGCGGAACGCCTGCGGAACTTAAACCGGGTGGGGGATGAGCTGGCAAAGATCGCGGTGATGCCCAAATCTTCTGAGGACGTGCTCCGGGTGGTACGGGCGGCAAAGGAAACGGCGGATGTGAGCAAGATACTCCTCTGCATGGGACACTTTGGGACCTTTACCCGTATTTTGGCGGAACGGATGGGCTCCCAGATCAGTTATACCTCTGCCCTGAATGAGAGTGATATTCCCTCGGCCGCTCCGGGCCAGCTCGATCCCCAGGACTTGGCGGAGCTTTACCGGTTCCGGAAAATCACAAACCAGACCAGGATATTCGGCGTGGTGGGCTATCCCCTCAAGGTTACGGGGAGTCCCCGCTTCTTCAATACCATCTTTGACCTGGAAAATACCGATGCGGTCTATGTCCCCTTTCCCTCGGATTCCATCGATGCTTTTATGAAGCTTACCGGTGAACTGGGGGTTTCCGGGGTCTCGGTGACCGTTCCCTACAAGGAAGAAATTCTTTCCCACCTGGACTCCGTGTCGGATGAGGTGGCGTCCATCGGGGCCTGCAATACCATAAGCCGCGGCCCCCAGGGCTGGCTGGGGATCAACACGGATACCATGGGCTTCTCCGATTCCCTGCTGGAATTTACCCGCCGCAAAAATCTTAAGGGAAGGCGGGTTACCGTTATTGGGGCCGGGGGGGTCGCCCGGGCGGTTGCCGCAGAGCTGTTCCGCCTTGGGGCCAGGGCCCTGATCCTCAACCGTACCATGTCCCGGGCCCGGGATTTGGCCGTCCCCTACAAGTTCATGTGGGGAACCCTGGATAACCGGGGGATCGAACTTATGGAAAAACATTCGGACATTATCATCCAGACTACCCCGGCGGGGACCGAGGGGAATGAAGATCGGGACCCCCTGGAGATCTATTCCTTTTCCGGTAGGGAGGCGGTGATGGACCTGGTTTATCAGCCGGAGATCACCCCCTTCCTCGAACGGGCCCGGGCGGCGGGCTGCCCCATTCTTAATGGTTACGATATGCTGATCCGGCAGGCCCGGTATCAGTATACACAGTTTCTGAAAAAAGAATTTCCCCCACAGCTCGTCTCCCGGGTGAAATTTTAGCAGGGGGTTTAACGGTTATGGATCAGCAGGGAATGAAGGAATTGGCCGGCTCGGGCGCGGTGGACGCCCTGGTTAAAAGCGGCATGAAGCTGGGGCTGGGTACGGGCTCCACCGCGATTCATGTGACCCGCCGGATCGGCGCTTTAATGGCCGAAGGCAAGCTTAGGGGCATCCGGGCCTTTGCCACCAGTTTCCAGACCGTCCTGGAATGTGAAAAATGGGGGATACCCCTCTACAGCCTGAACGCCCCCGAATTGGGCGGGGTTCTGGACCTCTGCATCGACGGCGCCGACGAGATAGATACGGAGAACCGCCTGGTAAAGGGCGGCGGCGGGGCCCTCCTGATGGAAAAGCTTGCTGCCTATGCCTCTGCAGCCTACGCCATGGTGGTGGACGAGTCCAAGCTGGTTGAACAGCTGGGGCTCAAGTTCCCCGTGCCGGTGGAGGTGATCCCCGAGGCGCGGCTCACCGTCAGCCTGGAACTGGAAAAACTCGGCGCGGAGGTGTTTCTGCGGGAAGCGGTGCGGAAGGCCGGGCCGGTGATCACCGAACACGGAAACATCCTTTTGGATATCAGGTTCAAAGAACGGATCGATCCGGCGGGCCTCGAAGCGGAACTCAATCATATTCCCGGGGTGGTGGAGAACGGGTTTTTTACCCGTATCCGGCCCACGGTGTTTACCGGCCGTTCCGACGGGACCCTGGAAATACGAAAATAAGGAATAAAAATGGCGGTAGACCGGCACATCAACTTTTTTGAATTACAGGACGCCTGCAAAAAGCCCCTCTGCCCCCTCTGCCGCATCGTAGGTGACCGGGCGGAACGGTACATCGACAATATGCTCTTTGAGCATGTTTCGGACCGGAGCTTCCGCAAGGCCCACCGCCTGGCTGGGGGCTTCTGCGACTACCATTCCCGGGGCCTGGTTTCCTTCCGGGATGGCCTCGCCGTGGCGATCATGGGCCGGGACATCCTGGAGGACCGGATCATCTCCTTTAAAAACCGCAAGCCCTGGAAGCCCAAAGAGCGCTGCCCCATCTGCGTGGAGCGGGACCGGATCGAAGTGGAGTACCTGGGCTTTATCGCCGGCTCAAACGGCGAAAGCGATGACGAAAAGGAACTGCGCGCCGCCTTTACCGCCTCGGCGGGGCTCTGCACCCCCCATTACGGCAAACTCCTGGAACTGTACAAAAAAGTCCCCAAATGGATCACGGATTTTCACGGACACAAATTTGAGGAGCTTATCAAACGGGTAAATCAGTTTATCGAATTTTCCGCCTACGGCAGGCAGGACGAATTCCGTTCACTTTCGGAAAAGGATCAGGTGGTGTGGAAGGAACTGGCGGTGGAACTGCGGGGGACTGCGGACTAGAAAATGGCGCCAGCCGCTATGTGCGCTCCCCGATACCACCTGCGCTACCTGCCTTGTATATGCCTTTTTCTTCAGGCTATACTTTGAATATGATCATGGGTGCGAGAGAAATAACAGGATGTGATGATAGAGTATAACAAGACTGCGTTTAGGCACGGCGTGTTAAAGGCTGACATTGAGTGGGCTATCAAAACCACCGTATTTGAGCGTCCAAAAGAGGGCAGTGAGGATACCTTTCTGGCCGTTGGTTACAGTCGTGCGGGAAACCCGCTTGAGCTTGGTTATCGCGAATTTGATGATGGAAGCTATTATGTTTTTCACGCAATGACTTGTCAGGACAGATGGCTTAAAGAGGCCGGTATTGGAGGTTAGTATGGCAATGGCAATGACGGACGAAGAAGCAATCGCGCTGGATGAGGAATTTACCAAAGGAACACTCCGCCTCGGCGATGGAATGGGGCCAACTATGCGCCGCCGTGAACTTTTGCGGCTTTTGGATGATGTAAGCGCCAACTACCTTATCACCATAGCCGAATCAACCCACAAAACCCCGGCGCAAGTAGTGGGCGATATGGTGCGCCGTGAAATCGCCGCCAATGCCGCTGTTACAACATAGTATCAGGCAAACTTGTAGGTTTTTCGCCCTGCGCCGCATCGCCCCATACGGGTTTGAGATCAATCCCCAAGCCCGGCAGGATCGAAACAGGGATGGTGTCATCTTTTTTATATATGGTGGATACAAAATGACCATTTTCCAGAACATGGACTTGTACTGTTTGAGTATCAGGATTAACAACCCAATATTCCCGAACCCCGGCGTCCAGATAGTAGTTAAATTTTCTAATTATCTCCTGCACCGTATTGGATGGAGAAACAATTTCAATCACCATATCAGGTGCGCCGTCACAGGAACCTTTGGACAGTTTGGTTTTATCGCACACCACAAGCAGATCCGGCTGTAACACCGTATCGTCGGTACGGTCTTCCCGGGGAAAAAGGCGCACATCCATGGGCGCGGCAAATACTTCGCAGGATTTTCCCCGCAGGAAAGAACCAAACTGGACAGAAAGCTCCATACTGAGCCGCTGATGGATTACCGAGGGGGAAGCCATCATATAGGCCACCCCATCCATGAGTTCATACCGCTTGTCCGTTTCCCATGTAAGGTAATCGGCATAGGTATAATGTGTTTTTTCCGCATCACTGAATAATGGATCTGACATGCCTATAGTTTAGGATATTTGAAGGACTTGATCAACGCAGAGGCGAGAGAAGATAACGCCGTGGTACCCGGCGCCAAATAGCCGACAATAGCGCTTCCCCATTCTAGCAAAAATTCCCGTATTATGTTAGGGTAAACTACTTGTCAAGGAGGCGTCATGTCGGATGAGGTACGTGAAATTACCGCCCGGGTAAAGGTTCTGCGGGAAATTGAGGAAATATCCGGGGAGACCCTGGCTAAAGAGCTGGGTTTTGACCCGGCGGAATACAACGAATGGGAATCGGGGAAGAAGGACTTCCCCATCGGGGTTTTGGTGGAAATTGCCGCCCGGTTCAAGATCGATCTTTCGGAACTGGTAACGGGAAAAAATTCGAACCTGAAAACCTATTGCCTTACCCGTGCGGGGCAGGCCCCGGAGGTAAGCCGCCGCCCCATGTACACCTACTGGAACCTGGCCTACACCTTTCACCACAAGAAGGCGGAGCCCTTCCTGGTGGAGGCAGACCCCGAGACGGGGAACAAGCCCCTGAGCCTCAACACCCATCCGGGCCAGGAATTCGACTATGTCCTTGAGGGCCGGCTGCTTATCTCCGTTGGGGGCCACGAAATGGAATTGGGCCCCGGGGATTCCATCTATTATGATTCCAACGAACCCCACGGCATGAAGGCCCTGGGCGGCGGCAAGGCCCGGTTTTTGGCCTTTGTTTTTTAATTAAGGGAGGAGCGGTTAACGTGGATTTTATAAAGACCTTTTTGCCCCGGAGCGAGTTTGAATCCTACGAGGATTTTTATCAGAATTATAAGGTCAATGTGCCTGAAAATTTCAATTTTTCCTGGGATGTGATGGATGTGCAGGCCCAGGAAAAGCCCAATGACCGGGCCATGCTCTGGACCGATGAGGACGGCGGCGAAGCGGAGTTCACTTACGCCGACATCAAGCGCCTGACTAACCAGGCCGCCAACGTGCTCCTTTCTGCGGGGATCCGCAAGGGGGACCCGGTGATGCTGATCCTCAAGCGCCGCTACGAATATTGGCCGGTGGTGCTGGCCATCCACAAGATCGGCGCCATCGCCATCCCCGCCACCCATCTCCTTACCGTTAAGGACATCGTGTACCGCTGCGAAGCGGCGGACATCGTGGGCATTGTGGGCGTGGACGACCCGGAACTGATGTACCGGGTGGACGAGGCGGAGATAAAGCTTAAGGCAAACGCCAAAGCTGTGGGTAAACCCAATGCCGGTACTCCGGCCCAAGCCGGTGCTTCGGCAGCCCTGCGCTACAAGGCCTTTGTCCGCTCGGTCCACGCCCCCGCAGATTCCCGGCCTGATGAAGAAGCGGCCAAGCTCCTGGCTTCCCGGGCCGATAAGGCTGCTCTTGAAGCTGCGGGCAGCCTGGCCCCCTGGGACGATTTCAATGTCCTTTCCACCAAGGCTTCGGATAAGCTGGATCGCCCCCCCAATGTCAACACCAACGAGGACATCATGCTCCTCTATTTTACCTCCGGCACTACGGGGATGCCCAAGATGGTCCGCCATAACTTTGTCTATCCCTTTGGGCATATCATCACCTCCAAATACTGGCACCAGGCCGTCCCCGGGGGGCTCCACCTGACCGTGGCGGAAACGGGCTGGGCCAAGGCCGCCTGGGGCAAGATCTACGGCCAGTGGCTCTTCGGGACCGCCGTCTTCGTCTACGATTACGACCGCTTCGTTCCCAAGGCCATGCTGGATATTATCACCAAATACAAGCTCACCACCTTCTGCGCTCCCCCCACGATTTACCGCTTTTTCATCAAAGAGGACCTCTCAAAATACGATTTTTCATCCTTCAAGATGTTCTCCGTTGCGGGGGAACCCCTGAACCCGGAGATTTACGAACAGTTCCTCGCCGGTACGGGGATAAAGCTCCACGAATGTTACGGCCAGACCGAGCTCACTGTGGTCATGGCCACCTTCCCCTGGCTTGAACCAAAACCGGGCTCCATGGGCAAGCCCTCCCCGGGCTACGACATGGACCTGTTGAAGGATGACGGTACACCTTGCGCTATGGGCGAGGAAGGCCAGCTGGTGGTCCGCACCAACCGGATAAAGCCCCTGGGGATGTTCGACGGTTATTACCGGGACCCGGACCTGACCCACACGGTGTGGCACGATGACATCTACTATACCGGGGATGTGGCCTGGCGGGATGAGGACGGCTACTACTGGTTCGTGGGCCGCTCCGACGATGTGATCAAAAGCTCCGGCTACCGCATCGGCCCCTTCGAAGTGGAAAGCGCCCTCCTGGAACACCCCGCGGTGCTGGAATGCGCCATCACCGGGGCGCCCGATCCCGACCGGGGCGCCGTGGTTAAGGCCACGGTGATCCTCGCCAGGGGCTATACGGCTTCAGACGCCCTCAAGAAGGAACTCCAGGACCACGTGAAGAAAACCACTGCCCCCTACAAATACCCCCGAATTGTGGAATTTGTCACCGAACTCCCCAAAACCATCAGCGGCAAGATACGCCGGGTACAGATCCGTGAAGAAGACGTTAAATAATGGGTTTTACTGAAAAGTACGTTCCCGAATTAACCGGAAACGATTACATTGATGTGGATCTCTACAACAAATTCAATGTCAAACGGGGGCTCCGGAACGCCGACGGCACCGGGGTCCTGGTTGGGCTTACCCGGATTGGGGATGTCCACGGTTATATCATGGACGAGGGTGAAAAGGTCCCGGTGGATGGCAAGCTCTACTACCGGGGCATCGATGTGGAAGCCTTGGTCGCCTCCGCCACCCGGGAAAAACGTTTCGGGTTTGAGGAAACGGTATACCTCCTCCTGTTTGGGCAGTTACCCAATAAAAAGGATCTGGAGGACTTTACCACCCTCATGGGGAACAGCCGGACTCTGCCCCCGAACTTTGCCGAGGACAGCATCATGAAGCTCCCCTCACGGGATATCATGAACAAGCTTGCCCGGTCGGTGCTGACCCTCTATTCCTACGACGAGGACCCGGAAAACCAGAGCCCCGAAAACGTGCTCCGCCAGTGCCTGGAACTGATTGCCCGGTTCCCCACCATCGTTGCCTATTCCTACATGGCCAAGAAGCACTACTTCGATCACGAAAGCCTTATCATCCACTTGCCGGAAGCGGCCTGTTCCAGCGCGGAGACCATCCTTTCCCTTATCAGGCCGGATCAGAAATACACCCGCCTGGAGGCGGAGATCCTGGACCTGGCCCTGGTCCTCCATGCCGAACACGGCGGGGGCAACAATTCAACCTTCGCGGTCCACCTGGTTTCCTCCGCCGATACCGATACTTTTTCCGCCATCACCGCCGGGATTGAGTCCCTTAAGGGCTTTAAGCACGGGGGGGCCAATATCAAGGTCATGGGGATGATGGAGGACATCAAGAAAAACGTTAAACGCTGGGAGAGTGAAGAAGAGGTAGCCGCCTACCTTGCGGCGATACTCCGGGGCGAAGCCTACGACGGCTTCGGGCTCATCTACGGCCAGGGCCATGCGGTCTACACCAGGAGCGACCCCCGTGCGATCCTGCTGCGGAACAAGGCATCCCTGCTGGCCGCCGAAAAGGGCCTTGCGGAAGAATTCAACCTTTACCGGCTTATCGAAGACCTGACCCCCGGGGTTTTCAGGAAGGTGAAAGGTTCCGACAAGGTTATCTGCGCCAACGTGGACTTCTATTCCGGTTTCGTCTACACCATGCTGGGAATCCCCCACGAACTCTTTACCCCCCTCTTCGCGGTCAGCCGTGTCGCGGGCTGGTGCGCCCACCGCATGGAAGAGATCATCTCCGGGGGCCGGATCATCCGCCCCGCCTACAAATGCGTCCAGCCCCGGCTGGAGTATACGCCCATGGAGAAGCGGTAAAAAAACCAAAGAAGATCAACCACAGAGTTCACAGAGAGAAGACACAGAGTACACAGAGAGGATAAAAAAATTAATCTTCCTCTGTGTACTCTGTGGTTGATCTTCCTATTCGTCGCTCTCCTGCACCCGGAACGCCGCTGCCGCCTTGATCACTTCGTCGGCGATCTTGCCGCTTATCGGGGCGTAGTGGTCGAAATTCATGGTGAATGAGCCCGTGTCGCTGGTGATGGAACGGAGGTCGATGGAGTAGCGGAGCAGTTCCGCCTGGGGCGCCTGGGCTTTGATTTCCGCGATGCCTCCGACGGAATCTTCCCCAAGGATCTTGCCCCGTTTGCCCGAAAGGTCGGACATTACGTCCCCCAGGTACTTGTCTTCCACAAAGACCGTCAAGTTCATCACCGGTTCCAGCAGGGTGGGTGCGGCCTGGCGCATAGCTTCCCGGAAGGCGTTCCGGGCTGCCAGCTTGAAGGCCAGTTCGGAAGAATCCACCGGGTGGTACTTGCCGTCCACAATCTTGACCTCCACGTCCACCACGGGGTAACCCGCCATGGTACCGTAGGCCATCCCTTCGATAATACCCTTTTCAATGCCGGGGATAAAGTTTTTGGGAATAGCCCCGCCAAAGATGGCGTTGACGAATTTGTAGTTTTCGCCCCGGCCCAGGGGCGCTATTTCCAGCAGCACCTTGCCGTACTGGCCGTGACCCCCGGTCTGCTTCTTGTGGGTGTATTCGGCGCCGGCCTTTTTGGTGATGGTTTCCCGGTAGGCCACCCGGGGGATATGGGTTTCCACCTCGATCTTCTGGTTCTGTTTGATCCGGTCCAGGATGATGCTGATCTGAAGTTCGCCCATGCCGGAGATCACCGTCTCCTTGGTTTCCGCGTTAAACTGATAGCGGAAGGTGTGGTCCTCGTCGGCGGCCCGGAGGAGGTATTCCCCCAGCTTGTCGTCGTCTTTCTTTGCCACGGCGTTTACCGCCACCGAATGGACCGGCTCGGGAAGCCGCAGGTGGAGGAAGTTCAGGGAGCTATCCCCCTCGCTGATGGTATCGTTGGTCTTGAGGGTAGGGGATTTGGATACGATTCCCACATCCCCGGCGTAAAGCTCCTTCACTTCCTCAAGCTTCTTGCCCACGCAGAGGTAGAGCTTGCCTATCCGTTCCTTCTTGTTTTCCGAGACATTGTAGGCCTCGGAGTCGGCGGCGAGCTTGCCGGTAATTACCTTGATCCAGGAAAGTTTCCCGGAGAACTGGTCGTAGGTAGTCCGGATCACTAAAGCGGAAAGGGGCTTTGCGGGATCGATGGGAATCTCATGCTCCTTGCCTTCCGCGTCCAGGGCCAGATCCTTTGCGGTCCCGGGGGCCGGGCCGATATCGGCGATAAAGTTGAGGAAGGGAACCAGTCCCGAATTCTTCAGGGCCGCCCCGGCAAAGGCGGGGATGAACTTGTGTTCCGCCAGGGCTTCGATAAGCCCGATGTGCATCTCTTCGGCGTCCAGGGAGCCCTTGTCGATGTAGTGCTCCATCAACTCGTCGTCCCCCTCGGCGGCGGCTTCGATAAGCTGTTCCCGGGCTGCCGCAGCGGCTTCCCTGTATTCGGCGGGGATGTCGGCGGCGGTTTCAAGGACCGAACCGTCACCCTGGACGAACCAGGCTTTCTCGTTGAGCACGTCGATAACGCCCTTATAGGCCGCTCCGTGGCCCATGGGCAGGGTAAAGATCACCGGGTTGACCTTGAATTTCTCCTTTATGTCTTCCAGTGCCTTGTTAAAATCCGCCCGTTCATCGTCCAGGTGGGTAACAAAGATTCCCCTGGGCTTCTTGCGCCCTTCCAGGTTACGCCAAAGCTTGATGGTCTCAATCTGCACCCCGGAACGCCCGTCAACGGTGAGGATGGCAAATTCCGAAGCCCTAAAGGTGAGGATCACATCCCCCACAAAGTCCGAAGACCCCGGGGTATCAAAGATGTTGACCTTCTTGCCGTCCCGTTCCACATGGGCCAGGGCCGCATGGATAGAAATCTTTCGTTCAATTTCTTCCGGTGTTGAATCCCCCACGGTCTTGCCCGAATCGACCGTTTCCGCACGTGGGATAACCCCTCCGGCAAAGAGCAGGTGTTCAAAAAGAGTAGTTTTTCCGGTTCCGCCATGACCGGCGATGGATACATTTCTGATCTGGTCCGTTGTATGACTCATAGAGGCTCCTTTCTACCAATATGATGGAACGGGTTGGACAGAATGTCAAGAAAAACTTCGACAGAAACAGCAATTCTAAATTTACCCGATTTATGATAAAATAGGGGCATGGGTGGGGAAACATTTAAACGGCTGATGGGGAATCTGGACAAAGCAGCGGAGAAGATACCCGACAACCGGCATGGGCCGAAT
>BNVE01000131.1 GCA_025997875.1 Spirochaetia bacterium | reverse complement strand
ACAAGACCAAAGCCGGCAAGGAAACAAACAAGACTTGCTTACGTGAGGCCTGAGCCGTATGAGGGGAAACTCTCACGTACGGTTCTTAGGCGGGAAAGGCGGAGCAATCCGCCCGACCTAGCCGACTCAAAGTCATGGGGGAAAAGGGTGACGAAGAGCAGCTTTTAGCTTTTCTAAACGCCGTGCTTAAGCGGTCAGGCCAAAACCGGCTTGTTTCAGTGGAAATCCTGGAAAACAAGACCTTTACGGCAGAGGTCATCGGTGACAAGTCCAGTATCCTGGACATCCGGGCGGTTCTGGAGGACCAATCGCGGGTCAATATCGAGGTCCAGCTGCGCAATCTGGGAAACATGGATCCTCCCCCGCGCAAGCGGGTTCTTGAGCCTGTTCTACTGGAGCCGGGAATACACCCGGAGCCTGGACGCAGGCAAGGACTACCTTGAACTGCCCAATGTGATCGCCATAAACATCGTGAATTTTGAGTTTCTGCCAACCGGGGATTTTCATACCAGTTTCCATCTGTGGGAAGATACGGACAGGTCGGTCATGCTGACGGATGCGCTGGAAATTCATTTTGTGGATATGATAAAATTCAAGGCCTTAAGGGAAAAGGATATACGGAATAACCCATTGCATAGATGGATGTCCTGGTTTGACAAGGACAGTTCCCCGGAGCTTGTTAAGGAGATAGTAAAAATGGACACGGCTATTCAGAAAGCCCAGGAACGGGTGGACTATGTTACCATAGACAAAGAAACCCTACGGGCGTACCAGATGCGGGAAATGGCCCTTTCAGACTACACCAGCGGGATCAACCATGCAAAAAGGGAAACCCAAAAGGAAATTGCCCGTAATTTGAAGGGGATCGGCGTACCCCTGGAACAAATAGCTGCCGGTACAGGTCTTTCGGCGAGGGAGATTGAAAAACTTTAAATTCCAACCTATGGCCCCCGTGGGTTAACGGGCCACCGCCGCCCGGAACCCTATAACATTAAAATGGGAGATTGCCCGTTGTATCATGCCTTACACCCTTAACCTTCACCAAATCCCCCGATAGCCCCGTTTTATCCAATATCTGTATCAGCGAGTGGAAAAATGCCCGGCGTACAAGCTTAGATAGTCCGCTTGCCGGGTGCCTTTGGGGCAGACCGGGCCTATCCATTCATTATAGTAGTAACCGCAGGTTCTATGGCTTTTTGGAAACCAGTGGCTGCTTCTTGTACTTGCCACTCAGGACTTTTTCCACGGCTTCGGTGACTACCCGCTCAATGTCATTGGCCACAATCTGATACATCCGTTCCAACTCTTCGTGGGTGGAAAGCGGATCTACAAACAATTCATAAATTTCAATGTCCAGTACACCGGCAATGCGTTCTACAAGGTCAAGGGTGGGAAAATCACGGGCAATTTCTATCATTCCGATATGATGGGTTGATACTTCGACTCTTTCAGCCAGTTGAGCCTGTGAAAAACCGCATTCCCGGCGTTTTTCCTTCAAATTATATGCAAAAATCTCTCCAACACGCATCGTACAATTACCTATAACATAATAATAAAGCCCCTTTCCTACTTGACTTACTATGTATTTCATAATAATATTATGCCAATCATAATAACCAAGACATTTTTACGGAAAACCGGAAGGATTTTTGGAAAAAATGCCTTGTTTTGGCAAAAATACTGGAAATTGTCCCGAAGGGGGCAAAACCGTCTTTATTAATACCCCTGCTTCGCAGGGTATTGATTTTGATTTCGTTCGCATATGCGATTGGAATAAATAAATCGGGCACTGTCCCGAAAACAAGGAGTTTTGTATGAAAAGGCAATGTGTTCTTCTCTCTCTCGTACTGTTGGCGGTCAGTTTGTGCACCATGGGGTGTGTCACCTATGAAGGTGGAGTCAATGTGGAACCCGAATTCAAGGATTATGTCTCAATGATGGTTACCAATATTAATAACCCTGCTCAACTGTCAGACGCCCTTAAGCTTATTGGCGGTACCGGGGAAATCCGTACGATAGTAATGGGGAGCGATAAAGTTTTCATGACCCCTAATTACATCGTCTATGGACCCAAGGACCCCAATTTTATCCCAATCACACTCTTTTATGAATCCACTGTGGAGCTTACCGCTGATGAACTGGCAGCCAAACAGAAAGAATTTGGGGTTATCGAATTCGTCAAAGTCACAACTGAGACCAAACTGGATGCTACTGGTAAAACTATTACCAGTTACCTCTACTATGGCAAGATTGACCCGAATTTTGTTCCTGCAACTCCTGCCGAATAAAGGGAGCGCAAAGGAAGGTATGACGGATATTGCGGTGTTGTTTAGCAGTTTTTGTATCATCACCGCCGTTTTCTGTGTGGTCTGTAAGAAAAAGGCGGTGCGGGACCACAGCAGGGGGACGCCGGTAGGGGGAGGGGAATATATATGAGTACCGGATTCCAAGTTAGCGTTGAACCCCCATCTACTGCCCTGTCACAAAACAAAATAATGATTTCCTGGATCGCCGTACCGGGTGTTGCCGCCATGGAAATTAATAAATGATAAAAGCGGTACTGGCAGCCGGGGTACTTGTTTTCTCTATTTGTCAGGCAATAACCGCGCAAAGTAACGCGAGCTACTATACAGCCAGCCCATTGTATGCAAGGGAGCAGATTGCTCAGATGGTACAATTGGGAGAAGTAAAAAATGATACGTTGATTTGGGAAAATGGTACAACGTACTGGGGAGCGGCGGAAACAATAACGGAATTACAGACTTTGTTCACTCCGGCTGCGGCAGGTACGGTTACTTCTGGGGTCTACTCTCGGAAGCAGTCCCTCAGGAGGGGGCGGACGAGTACCTATGCGCTGTTAAAAGGACCGTTTAACGCCGATGCGCTTATTGAAATGGCTCGATCAGGAGCTTTAACAGAGGGCAGCTTAATTTGGATTGGGGAGCGAAGAATGGGACGTTGGGTACCAGCCGGTACGGTAGCCGAGTTGAAGCCCCTATTCAGAGACGAAATGCCGGTTGGTACTCCGGTAAAAAGATTTCAACTTGGCGTAGGCATAGAGGGAAACGATTACAGCCGGAACGGTATTGCTGCCGGCGCAGCGTTAAGTGCGTGCTTTTCCTTTATACCGGCGCTGTCAGCCGGAATGCGTATCGGGTATTTTAACGACATTAAAGGGCTTTCAACAATAGAAGCCGGCGGGCTTCTGAGAGGCAGCATAAGCTTTAAAAAGTGTACCTTGTTTGCTCAGGGTGAAGGCGGTTTTGCAATGTTTACGGAAAACACAGAGGAAAACAAAGAGACGGCAAATAGTTATTTCGCCGGCGGAAAACTCGGTGTGCTTATACATTTGAATAAGGTGAAACTTGGTCCCTATATCGGCGGCGGATTCCCGTATCTGTTTGCAGGCGGAATACTGCTCGCATTTTAATGTTTAAGAAGCAGTTGGAGGTTAATGGTGAAAAAGCTTGGTGGTTTTTGTGCTGTTTTGACGGCGGTTTTCCTTGCTTCAATTCTATTTGCATCCTGTGAAAACTGGATGATGGGAGGTATTCTCGGCGATAAACCGGCAGGTGAACAGCCTCAGTTTGGATCGGTTGATACATCCTACTCGGTACTCTCGCGAAATATGTTTATGGGTGGGAGTTTGTTGTATGCGGCAGATTCGCCCTCAAGCGGGCATCTTGCTCCGGGCGTTAAAGTAGCGGTCCGGCTTGGAAAGGTGAATTACAATCCGGCAGCGGGCGCCGAAGGATCTGCAAATCCGGGTCCAATGTACGCAGAAAATATCGACAGTACCCGGTACGGCTATATAACGGTTGAAACTGTTGATACAAACGGTATTAGACTTCAATACACCGAGTATACAGCGGGTGGAAAATCATCCGTAAGCAAAGGTTCGTATAGTGTAGCGGCCGGCGAAGAAAAGGATATTAACGGCGATGGTATCCCTGATATTTCCTATACACCGCCAAGCTATACCCGTAGCGGTTTTGAACAAGCCGTTACGCTCAATTTTTTGAGTTCACCGGAATTGGATAAACTCAATACAACTATGTTTGCAGTACTGCCTGAACAATACGAAAATAAGGAATATCCCAGCGGTATCATCGGTATCAACCCGGAGGGGAAATTCATTGCAGTAAAGTATACTTCAACCGGTGCGCGCTCATTGGTGCGGGGAATTGATACCGGCGATTTAATAATTGACGGGGTTAATCACAAGTACCAACGAGCCGTAAGCAGCGCAGGAACTTATCGGTCAGCCCGTTCCATAGCTGACGATGATACGGAAGATATTGTGGACTCGCCTGATTTGTATTTTCCGCTTATGAGCGTAGATTTTAGTTACGAGTTAGAAAATGTTGATCCTACTGTGCTGCAATCGCGTGCTGTTGTTGCGCCTACAAAAACTGCTTACGAAAACGAACAGGAAGGGATTAACAAAATCTTTTATAGCTACAAGTATCCAGTTCTTGAAACTTCTATTTCTATGGGCCACGTTACCGGGAGTCTAAAGCTAAGAGTTAGCGGTGATAAAAAAAATGTATGGGGTACTATTGAGATGACGAGTAGCGTAGTAGCGCTTGTTGATGCTAAGCTTAAAGAGGTAACGGTGAGAAGTAGAGAGACAGAAATCAGCCTTCTTACTGGAAGTCCTTCAGTTTCTGCTTCGCTAGGCGGCAATCTTACATTCTCCGCTGAGCTTGATGGGAAGGGAATTAATTTTCTTAAGGATGTAAACATAACGGTTCCTATAGTACCGCAGCTATTCTGGATGGATATCACACCAAGTATTATATTCGATTACCTATTGGAGGTAAATGTCGAATGCGATATTCCTCTGAGAGGCGGTTTCACCGGATTGTACGGCGCAACGATGACCATAGGTGCTAATTATGGGGCAGATTTTGGGGGAGAATGGAAGAGAGGCTGGTTGGGTATTCCTTACTGGGAACCTTACATACGGGCTTACTTGAACCCTTATGTAAAAGGAGATCCAATAAAATATACTGCTTCATATTTTGAACTACTTAACAACCCGACTGCCGGTTCTCTGACTGTTAGTGTAGGTCCGTCATTAACAGCCGCCGTAGAAGTAAGAGCTGCTGTCGGAATTGATCTTGTGGTTGCTAAAGCTAGTGCTGGTGCCTATGGGTCCATTGGATTCAACGCAAAAGCGCCAACTACGCTTAAGTTTATCGGTTCTTCAGTCACACTATCAAAAGAGCTTAAATTTGGAGTCTATACTAACGCAGGAATTGATCTCAGGGGTGAGATTGCAGGAGTAGGTAAAGTCAGTTTGGCTGCCGAGACAGGAAATAAGCCTATCTTTCCTCCGGTAACGATACCTATCTTGCCTCCGGTGGAGCTGACACCACCGCAAGTTGCCACACCTACGGCGAGTCCCGCTTCCGGAGCGGTTCTTTCCGGCACCGCGATTACGCTTTCCACCACTACTGCAGGGGCAACAATCTACTATACAACCAATGGTACTACTCCCACTACGGCGAGCGCTCAATATACGTCACCAATTTCAATAACCACGGCGACGACCATTAAGGCAATAGCAGTTAAAAGCGGCATGACAAATAGCAGCGTATTAACAGCTGCGTATACCATCATACCCCTCGGTACTGCCAAGGTTATTTATACCTGGGTAAATGAAAATGACCAGATCGTTACTTCCGGCGGTTCGACGACACTGTCACGGGGCGCAGGCCAAACCCTCACTATTAGCGTTACGGGCAGCGGCTATTCAGACTACCAGTGGTCATATAACGGTAGTGTTGTTACGGGGGCAACTACCGGCTCTTATACCTTTAACAGCGCGGGGAAAACTAACGGCGTCTATAATATCGATCTCCGGGTAAAAAAAGGCGGCGCATGGTATTCGACGAGTATTCCCATAACGGTAACAAACTAAGGAGAGGGACATGAAAAAGTTTTTTATAAAACAGTTTATATACGCCTTGATTGTTGGGGCAGCGCTTCTGATTGCTGCCTGTGTTAATCCCTTTAATCAACCGGATAGTCCGGTAATGTCAACCCCTTCGGGAACGGGTATGGTTCGGGTGAGCTTTTCGGATGGCGCTGCGCGGACTATATATCCCGACAAGGTGTTTGATCACTATGTGTATACTTTTACCAAGGTTGGCGCATCAACCGGGGAGGTAAAGACTCCGGATGCCAATGGGATATTTACCCTGGAAACCGGAAACTGGAACCTTTCGGTACAGGCTTATGCTGACGCATCCAATACTTCTCTTGCAGCGGTGGGCAGCACAGCCGCCGCCTTTACGGTTAGCCAAAATACCTTGACCGACAACATTATGATAACCTTAAGCCCGGCGGTGAGTACCGGGGCGGGAACATTAAGCTATACCATCAAATATCCCGATGCAAGCGTTCTTCAAACCCTTACCTTTGTACAAATTGGTGGAGGGACTTCAATCAATTTACAAACCGGAGCAAGTACTTCCTCTATCGGCGGGCTTACTACCCTTGCGGGAACAAAGACGGCGGTAAACGCCGGGTACTACCTGGTTACCGCAATACTAAAAAACAGCGCGGACCCGACTCTGACTGCGGGAAGAAGCGAAGTAGTACATATTTACAATAATCTAAACACCACCGTAGACCTTGCCTTTGCCGCTGCCGCATTCACGGCGGCCATCAATGCCGCAACACCGGCCATAGCCCCCCAGCCCATTGGCGCGACTTACAACCAAAATGCCGCTGCGGCCGCCCTTACGGTGGGGGCATCCGTGAACGATGGCGGAAATCTTACGTTTCAGTGGTATAACAATACCTCGAACAGCAACAGCGGGGGAACCGCTATTCCCGGGGAAACCGGCGTAAGCTATACACCCTCTACCGCCACGCCGGGGACTGTCTATTATTACGTGATAGTAACCAACACCAACAACAGTGTGAACGGGAACACAACAACAACGGCGGCAAGCAATGTTGCGGCGGTTGTCGTAAACCCTGCTGCCTGGGGCATAAATCTTAACGTTACCGGAACCCATACGTTCCCGGGGGCGCCACATGGCTACTCGGCGCAGACCCCTCTTGGCATAACCATTACCAATACGGGCAATCAGGCAACCGGATCATTAACGGCCTCTCTTTCCGGGGCTAACAGCGGGTCCTTTTCCCTCTCTCCCACACCCACATCAATAAGCAGCATTCCGGTAAGCGGGTCCGCTCCCAATGCCTTTACGGTGGTTCCCAATAACGGACTTGCGATAGGATCCTATGATGCCACCGTAACGGTAAGCGGGGAAAACAGCATTACGGCAAACTTTAGTGTCAGCTTCACGGTTTCCTCAATAGTGGTCACCGGAGTAACCCTTAATAAGACATCTTTAAGCCTTATAGTTGGGGCAACCGAAACCTTGACTGCTGCCGTAGCGCCATTAAACGCTACCAATAATGCCATAACATGGTCCTCCAGTAACAGCGGTATTGCCTCAGTAGCGGGCGGCGTAGTAACTGCCGTGGCCCCGGGAACCGCGACTATTACGGTAACAACCGTCGATGGCTTACATACCGCAAGCGCGACCGTAACCGTACCCGCACCGGGAACCCTGGCAATAAGCATCGGCTTTAACTACGGCGCAATCACCATCACGGGAAGCAATGGAAGCAATATCATCTCCAGGGGCGCGGACACGAGTAAACCCACAAGCCTTACCCTAAGCGCAACCGGGTATACCGGTGTTCAGTGGTATGTAGACGGCGTCCTAAAGACCGGCGCAACCGGCGACAGCATTACCCTTGACGCCGCTGCCTACGACATTCGGAACCATTCCGTTACCTTTACCGGTTTCAAGAGTGGTATCCCCTATTCACAGCTCATACCCTTTAGGGTAGTTCAATAAGGAGGAAACATGAAAACGTTCAGTATGAAATATATACGGTACACTACCGGCTTAGTCCTGTTGGCAGGTATTCTCGCCCTTGCCGGATGCGACAATCTCCTCAGTCTGAAACCGGTAGATATCAGCAACAATGCCGGCGGCAGCAGCCTATTAACCGTCACCCTTGGTGGTACCGCCAAGGGTAGTCACGCAGCGCGGACCCTGTATCCGTGGGGCTTGAATCCGCCGGATACCGCTTTTCAATCATACATAATAAGCTTTTCCCACCCATCGAGAAGCCATACCGATGAAACATTTGCCCCCGGCGCCACCATGGAAGTATCGCTCGATACCGATGCAACGCCCTGGACTATCACCGTTACGGCGTATATCGGTGCGGGGGGAAGCGGAACGGCGGCCGCCAGCGGAACCGCATCCGTAACTATGGACGGAAACTCGCAAACGGCGAATATCACCCTTACGCCTATTACCACTGGCGGTACGGGGACATTCAGCTATTCCATCTCTTTTCCCACTACCATCAGTTCAGCCGCCTTGACCATCACCACCGCCGCAGGCGGGGCAGTAACAGGCGGGGATATTACGGCAAGCCCCGGCCAAATAAGCGCCGGCACACTGAACGGAACCCTCAGCCTTGATGCGGGGTATTACTTCATGCACCTGAATCTGGTAAATGACACCCTTGAGGGAGCGGGCAAAACCGAGGTAGTACATATCTACCCGGCCCTGACCACGGAGGCTAACTATATCTTTACCGATGATGACCTATTCCCCATTTTTAATGAATCCAACCTGGACCAGATGAAATCATTTATCGCGGCGGCCGCGGCGGCAGGTCGCGGAACGAGCCAAGCCAATCCCATCGTGGTTAAGGTAACAATCGCTGACGCAAGCCTGCTTTCGGGAACCAATAGTGGCGATACCGATCCCCTGCACAAGCTCTTTGACGCGATTCCCAGCGGTAAATATGTTAGCTATGATTTGAGCGGCTGTACCTTTACTGTTATTGAATCTCTACAAAATTATGGTAGCATAACTAATATTCGCAAACCGAATAATAACTATCTTGCGTCCATCACCTTACCCGATACGCTAACCAATATCAGCAACTTGTTGTTCGCTAATTGTGGAGGCCTGTCCTCGGTTACCATCGGCAACAATGTTACCTCTATCGGTCAAAATGTATTCCTTAATTGCGTGGACCTCACATCAGTAACCTTACCGAATAGCGTTATCTCTATCGGTCATGACGCATTCTCTGCTAGCGGCCTCACGTCGATTACCATACCGAATAGCGTTACCTCTATCGGCAACAGACCGTTCTGGAACTGCCCCAGACTCACGTCAATAGCAGTCGATAGCGGTAATACCAATTACAAGAGTATTGATGGGGTATTGTTTGACAAGGCGGGTACCACTTTGATACGATATCCAGAAGGCAAGACCGGCTCAGCATACACCATACCGGCTGGCGTTTCCAAAATATCAATGACGGCGTTCATGGGCTGTCGTGGACTCACATCGATTACTATACCGAACAGCCTTACCTCTGGCATAGTTAAGAACAATTTCGAGATTTGTACAGGCCTCACCTCAATAACAGTGGATAGCAGTAACACCAACTACAAGAGTATTGATGGGGTAGTATTTAATAAGGCAGGTACCACTTTGATGCTATACCCACAAGGTAAAACCGACACAGCATACACTATACCGGCTGGCGTTTCTTCTATCAGCGATGGCGCCATAGCAGATTGTACCTATCTGACATCGGTTACCATACCGAATAGCGTTACATCTATCGACTACAATAATTTCTCTCACTTAACCAGCCTCACGTCGGTGATTATGCAGCCTTCTGAGCCGCCCACAATGCGCAGTAGTATATTTTTAAACACCCCCGTAAGCCTCAAAATTAAGGTGGCGAGCGGGCTGTTGGCGGCGTATACTACGAACAACACGGTGGATGGGTGGACAGCGGAGATTAAGGCTAAGGTAGAGGTGGAGTAGGGGGTGAAAACGGTATACGCCTTTGTATTTTTCATCAACCTCTGTTTTACCGGTATATTTCCTGTTTTAAGCTATGGTCAGGATAATCTGAATTTTACTATCGGCAAAACTCCTTACCGGATTTCCCTGGCTGCCGGGGCCGGCGTTATCCTGGGGCAAACCGAAGAAATCGTATATAAAAGTTCTGATACGGATGATTACCTCAGTCAGCTTCTTTGGGATCTAATGCCCCAGGTATATATCGGTACGGCCCTCTCTCTTGCACGGGCTAATCCCTTGGCCGGGCTTGGAGCGGCGCTGGATGTATCGGTCAAGTTCGGTATTCCCATGGCAAGCGGAACCATGGAAGATCGGGACTGGCAAGACAAAGCCGATCCTGACAGGTTGACTGATTTTTCCTCTCATGACGCCGCTACCGGGAACGTGCTGCTTCTGGATATTTCGGGGGGTGTACCATCCCCATTGCCCATGCGGTGACGATCAAAGGGCTGGTTTCTTTTTCATATATGCACTTTTCCTGGACAGGCCGTGATGGGTATGGAAAATATGCACGACAGGGATGGAATGAAATACCGATGCCGGGGGAACATATCACCTATGATCTGCAATTGATACTCGCTGCTCCGGGGGTTGGGGTATTCTGGCCGGTGTACCCTACAATAAGTTTGGATTTCCGGTTTTTTATCAGCCCCCTGGTATATGCCTGGGATGAGGATATCCATATTGCTAAAAAAACAACGTATAACAATTATATGCAGTCGGGACTGTACATGGAACCGGCCCTGGAAGTGTCTTTTTCCCCCATCCGGTATCTTACCCTCAGTGCGTATGGTTCCTGGCGGTACATTACCGGCCCACGGGGAGACACCGTAATAACGTTCAATTCGGACACCTCCGTATTTTCTAACGAAGCCGGTGCCGCTTATTCCGCCTTTGATGCGGGAATCATTTTCAAATTCACCCTTCCCAATAGCTCCCGCCCCGGCCAACGCAAAGGTGACAAGTACTGAATTTACCTGTTTATTGTAGTTTTGCCCATTAACCCGCTACTAAATAATGCCGAACAGTATAATAATGAACAACAAGATCACCATTATGCAGGGCCCATGGATAGCCAATATGGCCGAAATGACCTGCCGGAATATTATCAATAAAATCGTAGTATCCTTCACCAAAGAAGGAGAAGCCTTAACCCCAAAAATTGCCGACATGCCCATTACCTTTTTATCCGAACTTGCCAAAAAAAAGAATGGCGCACAGTATATGTACATCCTATTGGCAGAAGCGGAGGCGGTGTTTTTACGAACCTATATCGAAACTAATCTAGCCAAAGAGAAAAAAGCAAAAATATTATAAAAAGACAAGGTAAAGTAATCATCTCCCCAAAAACCCTCTGGTTATTTAAGTATTCCTCATGTATCATACTCATATAATAATTTTAAGGAGCCATAAATGGCAAAAGCAAAAGCCCAAACCCCCGGAATCGCCCTGAAAAACCTCATGGACGATTATCAACTCAACCCCTCAAAATTGTCAAAAGAATTAGGATTAAGTCAGACAGCCCTGCGCTCAATCACCATCGGAAAAGGCGGTATAACCATCCCCATGGCCTTCCGTCTGGCTAAATACTTCGGCAACACCCCCGAATATTGGATAACCCTACAAATCCAATACGACATTGCTCAAGTCTCCAAAGACCCGGAACTAACCGCCGCCTTAAAACAAATCCAAAAGGCCAAGAAACCCGCCAAACCCGCCGCACCCAAAAAGGCGGTAAAGATAAAAGCCCCCGGAAAGGCCAAACCCCCACGCAAACCCCGTACCACCAAAAAAGCCTAACCACCATAAGCCGCAGCAATGCGGTTTTTTCATCTTAATTAAGAATAAAAAGGGGGAAAGCCTTCCCCCGCGCTACAAAGCCAACGAACCTACGGTTCGCCGGCTTTTCCGCTCCCCCCTTCTGCGGGAGTAAACCCCCGCAACGCCCCCATAACTGGAAGAAACTGCTCCGCAGTTTCAATACAGAGTTGTTCAATAACTG
>BNVE01000130.1 GCA_025997875.1 Spirochaetia bacterium | reverse complement strand
TAGACTTTTACGTTCAACCCAAACAGACAAGAAACGGAGTGCCAGACGAAAACAATTCAAAGCGGCTCTCAATCAAGATTTCCTTCATGATGTTCTATTTGGCAAATGTTAAATGCTTTTGCCCTGAGGTCTTTGGCCGCCTGTTCCTCAATAAGATCCCTTGACTATTCCTGATATGTGTATAGTATACATATTAACGTGAAACGTATTATTTTAAAGCCGAACGAAGAAAAGCGCCTGCTCCAGGGCCATCCCTGGGTGTACGATAACGAAGTTGACCGTATCCTCGACGGCCCCGCGTCAAAGCCCGGCGGCGCAGGGCCCGCGAAGCTTGAACTGAAGGACCTGATCCCCGGAGAAGCGGCGGATATCGAAAGCTTCCGAAAGACCTATTTGGGCCGGGCCTTTGTGAACCCCAATTCAAAGATCATCGCCCGTATCTACAGCCCTTCAAAGGAAGGGGTGGACAAGGGCTTTTTCAAGCGCCGCATCCGGGACGCGCTGGAACGGCGGACCCTGGCGCCCGGCGTCCTTGATCTTCACCGGGACTCCGCCCGGATCGTTTTTGCCGAGGCGGATTTTTTCCCCGGCCTTATTATCGACCGTTTCGTGGGCTGGCCTCTCAAGGATATTGAAGCCGCAGTAACACTGCGGCCCCTCACCTTTGATGCTGTCGAAGCCGCCCTGGGAAAGCCCAAGTCTTGGCTGGCGATCCAGTTCCTCAGTTTCGGCATGGATTCCCGGCGGGAAGAAATCATTGCCGCCCTGGAAGAAGTGCTGGAACAGGACGGCTTTATCATCCCCGACAATACCCCCCTGGGCAAGTGTTCCGGCATCGTCGAAAAGTCCGCCGCTCATGTCCGGGAACTGGAAGGGCTTCCCTTGCGGGAAGGACTGCTCAGCGGTGATTTTCCCGCCGAAGGAATCGTTATCTTTGAGAACGGCTTCCCCTTCATGCTGAACCTGATCGACGGCCAGAAGACCGGTCACTTCCTTGACCAGCGGGATAACCGCCGCATTGCCGCTTCTTATGCCGGGGCCGGTTCAACCGGCGCGGCCGGTACGGCGGCCGTTCACAATGATACACCTGTAATCCGGGTGCTGGACGCATTTTCCTACACCGGGGGCTTCGGCATCCATGCCGCGGCGGCAAATCCCGGCGTGCAGGTAACCTGTGTGGACGCCTCCGCCGAGGCTTTGGAAACGGTGCGGATAAACGCCGGCCTTAACGGGCTGGGGGATTCTGTTGCCACGGTGGAGGCCGATGTCTTTGAGTACCTCCGCTCCGCCGAGCGGCATCGGACCGCAGGTCCGCAGGAACAGTTCGACCTCATCATCCTGGACCCCCCGGCTTTCGCCAAGACCCGTTCCGCACTGGAGGGGGCTCTCCGGGGTTACAAGGAGATCAACCTGCGGGCAATCAATATGCTTAAGCCCGGCGGGGTCCTGGTTACCTGTTCATGCAGCCATGCCCTGGACGAGATTCGCTTCCGGTACATGATCACCGAGGCCGCCGCCGATGCGGGAAAGCGCCTCATCATGCTGGACTTCCGCCGCCAGCCCGCAGACCACCCTGCCCTGGCAGGTTACGAAGAATCACTGTACCTGAAGTGCGGGATTTACCGGGTACTGTGATCCCCTTTTTAAAGCTATTGCACAGTTTTTCGGTATCGGCTACAATATTTCCATGTTCTTGACAACAGCAGCCATAAAGCCGGAAACCGCCATGTGGAGTTTGCGTAGCAAACTCCAAGGCGAAAACGCAGTTTTCGCCCGCTCACGGCTCACGGCTCACGGCTCACGGCTCACGGCTCACGGCTCACGGCTCACGGCTCACGGCTCACGGCTCACGGCTCACGGCTCATATAATACACAAAAGTCTCAAAAAAATCTACTAGACAGAACCACTAAACGCACCGGACACGGTGTAGATCAGAAAAATCAGCACCTTGTAGCCCCAATAAATTCTCCTTTTCGTGTCGTTCGTGTTTTTCCGTAACAAAGGTGTTATCCGCTTTTGCGGTAAACATAAAAACACCGTCGGTGTTTGGCAATAGTTTTGCAGGCGGGACGAAAAACCGCAAAGGGGTTCTTCAAATGAAGAAAAACAAATTTTTCATAGCGGGAATGGCGGCTCTGGCGCTGACATTCGGACTCATGTTTACGGGGTGTCCCACCACCCCCCCAAGTGACACAGTGGCTGTCTATTCCGGCGGTTCCGGCAGCACGGCCACCAAAATAACCATCATCAACGAAACAACCTATAAAATAGAAGTTGGCGGCGTGGTAGTGAGCGAGGGCACGGTCGTAAAGAATGGGGACACCTACACGTTCACTTCAAAAACCGGCAAAACATTTACGGCCACTGCCAGCGGCGGCGCACCGCAATTTAATGCCCCCATACCAAACGATAACGGAGGCTCCACTTCCATTCCGATATTAACAGGTGAAACCAACCCGGGCGGAGATGATGGAGGTCCCAAGTCTATTACCATTACCGGTATAACAGGGTTGTCTGGGGAATGGAGAGTTAGCCTCGGGAACAATATGTCGGATGCACCACTTGTAACGGGGACAGGAACTGTTACGAACGGTTCGTTAACGTTCGCATTAAAAACTCAAACAGGTGCACCCTGGACAGGTACTGGTAGTTATTACTTTGGTATCGACAACCCTCCTAACCCTACTGGTACGTATTTCTATACCAACGGAGCTGAAATTCTGCCTGATGATAGCAATATACCAAAAATCAGCATCACCGGTGCAAATACATCCGTTGGTTTTGACAAGTTTAAGTTTAAAAAGAATTGATCCTCGAACCGCAGGTTCACCGCCCCTGCCTCTTTAGATGCCGCGCAAGCAGCTTCAATTGGCGGGGGCGGTTTTTTATGGGGGCAAAACAATAGAGTTGTTCAATAACTTCCGCATATTGCTACTCCGTATGGAGAAGCGTATATTATATGTATGGAGAAGAATATGGGAACAGTGTATGCGGAAATTACCCTGACAAACACGGGGGATAGAATCGATCTGCGGAAGGGGCTTATCACAGAGGCGCAGGTGCGGAAAGTCACGGTCCAGTCAGTTGTAGACACCGGGGCGGCTACCTTGTTCATTTCCGAGGCGGTCTGCGGGGAGTTGGGGCTTGAAATCGAGGGGGAACGTCATACCCGGATCGCCAATGGGGGGCGGATTCCCTGCAAGGTAACCGAGCCGGTGGGGATACGCTGGAAGGAACGGGACACCGCCTGCCGGGCGATAGTGATGCCCGGCCTTGAAACCGTCCTGCTGGGGGCCATCCCCCTGGAGGACATGGATTTAATGGTCAACCCCGTAGGCCAGGAACTGGTCGGCGTCCACGGCGATGAAGTGGTTGCTCTGGCATTGGTAAGCGCAGAAAACTAAGTGAATGTCACGGAGCTCATGTCCGAGCTGGCGCTCCAGCTGGGGATCATTATTTTCGCGGTTCGCCTGGGCGGACGGCTGGTTAAAAAAGTAGGGATACCTTCGGTTTTGGGGGAACTTTTGGCGGGGGTGGTGATCGGCCCCTATGCGCTGGGGGGCTTAAGCCTTCCGGGCTTTCCCCATGGTATTTTCCCCCTGCCCGGGCCGGAGGTGGGCATGGCGGTAAGCCCCGTGCTTTACGCATTCGCCATGGTGGCCTCAATTATTCTGCTCTTTGCTTCCGGGCTGGAAACTGATCTTGGGCTCTTCCTCCGCTACTCCGTGGCCGGTGGGGTCATCGGTATTGGAGGGGTGGTTTTCTCCTTTGTCTTTGGGGACCTGGTGGGGGTGTTCCTGCTGGACGGCGCAACTTTTATGGACCCCCGCTGTATGTTCTTAGGGATACTCTCCACCGCAACATCGGTGGGTATCACCGCCCGTATCCTCTCGGACCAGAAGAAGATGGATTCCCCCGAAGGGGTCACCATATTGGCGGCGGCGGTCTTTGACGATGTGTTGGGCATTATCGCCCTGGCGGTGGTCCTGGGTATCGTGGCGGTTATTACCAGCGGGCAGGGGAGCCTGAACGGCCTGGCGATCCTGGGGATTGCCGGCAAAGCCTTCGGCATCTGGCTGGGCTTTACCGCGCTGGGGCTTATCTTCTCAAAACAGCTCGCCAATTTCCTCAAGGTATTCAAGCATACCTATGATTTTGCCATTGCGGCCCTGGGCATCGCCCTGCTCCTGGCGGGGTTCTTTGAAAAGCAGGGGCTGGCCATGATCATTGGCGCCTATATCACGGGGCTGTCCCTTTCCAAAACCGATATCGCCCCGACCATTCAGGAACGTATCCACGGTTTATATGAATTTTTTGTCCCCCTCTTTTTTGCGGTGATGGGCATGATGGTGAACGTCAGGGAAATCATCGCCCCCCCGGTGCTGATCTTCGGCGCTTTCTATACCCTGACGGCGATACTCGCCAAGGTGATAGGCTGCGGCGGCCCGGCCCTGCTTTTGGGCTTCAACGTCAAAGGGGCCCTGCGGATCGGCGCCGGTATGGCGCCCCGCGGTGAAGTGGCCTTGATCATCGCCGGCATCGGTATTTCTTCGGGTATCCTCGACAACAGCCTCTTTGGGGTAATCATCCTGATGACCCTGATCACCACCCTGGTGGCGCCCCCGCTTCTGAGCGCCACCCTTAAAATTCCCGGTCAGGGAACCCGGAAAGCCGTCAAGGGCGGCGATTCCGCCACGGCGGTCTGGGAATTCTACTCCGATGAAATCGCCGATCTGGTGGTCGATATCCTGCTCAAAGACCTGCGAACCGAGGGCTTCTATGTGCAGATGATGAACATCGACGACGGCCTCTCCCAGGCGCGGAAGGACGATATTGCCCTCTCCATTACCGAGGAGGAAAGCACCGTTACTATCGTGACCAACAAGACGGACATGCCCTTCGTCAAGACCGCCGTATACGAGGTTATCCTGGGGCTCAACAATACTATCCAAAAACTCAAGGAGTCTGCGGACCCCGGCGCCCTCAGAAAGGACCTCCTGGAGGGGCAGGGCAGGGCGGACCAGAACCTGCTTTCCCTGATCGTGAGCGAAAGCACCACTCTGGAATTGAAGGGCGAAACCAAGGATGAAATTCTCACCGAACTGGTTGATATCCTGGCCGTTCAGGGGAAACTTGAAAACCGCGATGAGGTGCTGAACGATGTGTTCCAGCGTGAAAAGACCATGAGCACCGGCATGCAGCACGGCATAGCCCTGCCCCACGCCAAGTCCGAGGGGGTTAAAGATATCTACGTAGCGGTGGGCATTAAAAAAGACGGGGTCGATTTCGATTCCATGGACGGTGAAAAAGCCCGGCTCTTTATCCTGGTGGTCTCCCCCAAGAAAACCTCAGGTCCCCACGTCCAGTTCCTTGCCTCCATCGGTGCGGTCCTAAAGGACGAGAATATCCGGGAACAGGTGATCCACGCCAAGTCCAAAGATTCGGTGGTGGCCTTGCTGCATAAACGCGCATAAAGCCTCTTGAGCAAAAATCCGTTATTCACCAGATGGTGTTCACGGCTTTGTACAGAAACATTTCCATCAGTATCTCCTCCAGGGCGGTCCCCCCGGAGCGGAGGCGGATGTCGTATTCGGCGGTAAGGGCAAGCAGGCGGTCGCCGGCGCCGTGGCCGTAGCGGCGGCTGGCTTCGGTGTAGTCCCTGCGGGCTTTGGGGGAGCCCAGGCCGATTTTTTTGAACTCAAAGTCGCCGGGGGCGCCCGATGCAATTAGGGCCTGGTAGTCCCGGAGTTTGCGGAAGCACCAGGCAAGGCCGGCGAGGATGGCCGGGGGGGCTTCCTTTGCCCCCAGCAGGGTGTGGAGGCTTTCTATGCTCCGGGAAATATCCCCTGAGGCAATGCGGGAAAAAAGGGTAAAGGCCGATTCCTCCCGGGTATGAGAAAGCCATTCATCCACATCTGCCGCGCCGATCACCCTGTCCTTCCCCAGGAAGAGGACCAGCCGCCCGCATTCCCGTCGCAGGGCTTCGGTGTTGTTTTCCACCAGTTCAAGGATGGCCCCGACGCCATCCTCGTCGATTTGACAGCCTTCCCGCCTGAAAAAGGCCCGTATCCATTCGGTTTTCCGGTCCTCAAAGAGTTCCCAGAAGATCCGCTTGTTTCCGGCGGGGACCGGGTCTTCCAGGCCCTTGGCTAGCCGGGTTTCTTCGGAGATCAGGATAAGTACGGTCCCCGGTTGGGGAGCCTTCATATAGGAGGCGAGGAGTTCTACCTCATCTTTCTTTTTGATCACCTCGGCGTTTTTGATAAAGAAGAGCCGGGTGTCCGCAAAAAGGGAACCGTTCCGCAGGGCGGCGGCCATGTCGGACACCCCCGTTTCGGTGGCGTAGAACGAAGTTTCTTCAGGAGCCGCGCCCTGCTGTTTCAGGCTTTGGCGTATCCCCTCCACCGCGTCACTTTTTTCCCCCAATTCGGGCCCCAAAAAGAGGAAGCAGCAGCCCCGTGCGGGATCGAGGTTTTTGGGGGATACCGAAGGGGGCATATCAATAACTGCGGAGAATTTGGGCAAGCCGCCCGTAGATGCGCACGTTCTGGCTGTAAATAGGGGAGTAGGCGGGGTTTTCAGCCTGGAGCTTGACCCGGTTGCTTTCTTTAAAGAACCGTTTCAGGGTTACCGCTTCGTCCACCACCGCAACGGCGATCTCCCCATTCCGGACGGCGGTCTGCTTTTCAATAACCGCCATGTCCCCGTCCATTATGCCTGCGCCGGACATGGAGTCCCCCCGGACCTTTAGGGCAAAATATTTCTTGTTCTTTTTCAAAATGGAATCGTGCAGAAAAATGGAGCCCTCGTAGTTTGATTCCGCCAGGATAGGCTGTCCTGCGGCAACGGTTCCCAGCAGGGGAATTTCGACAAAATGTTCTTTGGACTTCCTGTCATCCCCGATGAGTTCCATGGTCCGGGAGCGCTTGTCTTCGAATTTAAGGCTGCCTTTTTTCTTTAAGGCCGTCACATGATCGTGGGCGCCCTTAACGGAAATGGAGAAGAAATCCGCTATCTCCCGGATAGTGGGGGGATAGCTGTGCTCATTAATGTAGCCGGCGATGAAGGACAGCACTTCTTTTTGGCGCTGGGTAAGTTCTTTCATCGATCAATCCTTTTCGCCATGACCGCCCGTTGGGGCAGCCGGCTGCATAGCCGCGGCAATTTGATATTTTCGTACTTTGGCATGAAGGTTGCTCGGATAAATACCGATGGCCTCCGCTGTTCTGGATATAATAGCATTATTCCGGGAAAGATGGAATTCCAAATAGTACTTTTCGAAAGATTCTTTTGCATCGTTATAGTTCAGCTCCATAATACCCGGGGGCAGGGCAGCCGCTTCCCCGGCCAGGGCTTCTGCAGAATCGGGGGAAGCGCCCCCTCCAAAGGCTTCGGGGTTTTTAAGGAGCAGGTCCTTAAGTCCCTTGCCGTTGATCCTGTTTCCATTATACATCACCGCAATCCGTTCCGCCAGATTCCGCAGCTCCCGCACGTTTCCGGGCCAGTTGTAGGAAGTAAGGAAGTCCAGGGCATCGGGGTCGAATTCGGTTTTTTCGCTTCCCAGCTCTTTTAAAAAGTGATGGACCAGCAGCGGGGCATCCTCGGCCCGTTCCCGTAAGGGGGGTATCCTGATAGGGATCACATTGAGGCGGAAAAAAAGGTCCTGCCGGAACCGGCCCCGTTCGCATTCCTTCGCCAGATCCTTGTTGGTAGCCGCCACAAGGCGGACATCGGTGTCGATGGTTTTCTCCCCCCCAAGGCGTTCCAATTTCTGTTCCTGTATCACCCGCAGCACCTTGGCTTGGGCGGAAAGGGACATATCCCCAATTTCATCCAGAAAAAGGGTACCCCCGTGGGCCAGTTCAAAACGGCCCTTGCGGTTGGAAATCGCATCGGTAAAGGCCCCCTTCTCGTGACCGAAAAGCTCACTTTCGATAAGGCCGTCGGGAATGGCGGCGCAGTTCACTTCCACAAAGGCCCGGTCCGCCCGGGAAGAGCCGTTGTGGATGGCCCGGGCCACCAGTTCCTTCCCGGTACCGTTTTCCCCGGTGATCAGTATCCGGGCGTCGCTGTCCGCCGCCTGCTTTATCAGGGCCCGGACCTTTTCAATCTCCGCACTGGTTCCGATTATTTCATCCTTGGCGATAACCGCAATCTTTTTAAGATGCTGGTTTTCCTTCCGCAGCTTTTGCAGGGCAAGGGCATTCCGGCAGAGGGTAAGCACCTTGTCCAGGGACAGGGGCTTTTCCAGGAAATCAAAGGCCCCCAGTTTTACCGCCCGCACCGCCATATCCACATTGGCATGGCCGGAAATAACCACCACCTCCACCGCAGGCCAGTCCTTGCGGATCTGTTCCAGGGCTTCCATACCCCCCAGCCTGGGAAGCAGTACATCCAGAAAGACCAGATCAATCGCTTCCCGGTTCAGGATATCCATGCCCAGAACCGCGTCTTCCGCAGTCCGTACCCGGTAGCCCTCATCTTCAAGGATGGAGGCAAGGGTGCGCCGGATTCCCGGCTCATCATCGACAATAAGAACGGCAGCCATTATTCCCCGTCCCGGGAAATTTCAAGAGGCAAATCGATAAAAAAAGTTGTTCCCATCCCTTCCGCCGAGTTAAACCAGATAGCGCCGCCATGGTCGTTCACGATTCGTTCCACAATAGGAAGCCCCAGGCCGGTACCGGATTCTTTGGTAGTGAAATAGGGTGTAAAAACGAATGGACTTTCCTGTTTTGTAATACCCTTTCCGGTATCCCTGATACTGAGTCTACAATACCGGGTTTCCCTTTTTTTTACAAGGTCCGTGCGAATTTCTATCAGCCCCTTGCCGTCCATGCGCCCCTCCGGGTCGCTTTCCGATGGGAAGGATTTAGGCGCCTCCGCAGGGAGGCGCGGCGTCATGGCGTCAATGGCGTTGATGATCAGGTTGGTCAGCACCTGGGCTATCCGGTGCCTGTCGATCTTTACCAGTACGTCCTCACCGACATGTTCAATATCAAAGCTTATGCCGGGGTGGGAACTCCCGTAGGGGGTCACCGTTTCCGCGATAAGCTCCTGTAACCTGGTCCAGGACTGGGAAGGTTCCATGGGCCGGGATAAGGTGCGGAACTCCGTGAGCAGGGTGGAGAGCCCCTCGGTTTCCTGGATGATCGCCAGCATGGAACTTTCCAGAATTTCCCCCACCCGCTCAGGTTCGTTCCGCCAGCGCCGCAGGACCCGTTCCGCGGAAAGTTTGATTGGGGTCAGGGGATTTTTGATTTCATGGGCAAGCTGCTGGGCCATATTCTGCCAGATCGATATTTTTTCAGCCTTTACCAGGGCGGCCCGGGATTTTTCCAGGTCCTGGACCATGGCGTTAAAGGACCGGATCAGGAGCCCCAGCTCATCCCCCCGGCGGGCCAGTATCTGGATGGAAAAGTCCCCCTCCGCCACCCGCCGGGTCGCCTCGGTCAGTTCCACGATGGGCTGAGTCACCCGCCGGGTAAAGGAAATGGCGATGATCAGGGTCATCAGCAGGGAGGGGAAAAAGAAAATTCCGTAAAAGAAGATCAGCAGGGGCTGCATATTGTCCATGATGGATTCGATGATCCGGAAATGGTTCATTTCATTTTCAATTGCCGCAACTCCCGCGTCAAAGCCATCCCCCAGGGAATAGCTGACAATACGGAGCAGGGTCCGTTCAGGCAGCGCCGCATAGCGGATAAGGTCCGTGTCCCGGGGCATCTCCCGGCTGCCAATGCCCAGCTGCGACGAGGAGAGGTTCGGCAGCCGCCGGGTCTCATCCCCGGCAAAGGCCCAACTGCGCCAGGTCCCGTCATCCTGCTGCTTAAAGTCCTGCACCGCCACAACTCCCAAGGGCAACTGTGTTGACCCGGGCAATGAAGTTGACCCGGGCAACTGTGTTGACCCGGATCGATCCACAGGGGCAATTCCGGCGGTTTCGCTGTCCGGGACCAGCAGGGGACTAAAATCAGTTTCCCTGACCAGGGTTTCAAGCCTTTCCGAATGGAGGGAATAGGCGTCCATATAGAAGTCCTTGGCCGCATTCACCGCCTTATTGGTTTCAATACCCTGCCAAAAACGGAGTATCTCGTTTATGGAAATCCCGGTGATAATGGTCACCGGTACCGCCGCAAATGCCACGGTGATGATAAAGTAGGCCAGGAGCCGGGCCTTGAATTTGCTTCCCGTCCGGCGGGCGATAATGTCCCGGAACAGGCTCAGGATGGACCAGGCCAAAAATATCAGCAGCGCCACCGGGATGGTCAAAAAGATGATTAAGTGGAGGGACTCCGGAATGCGGCCATCCCGCAGGGTTTCGGAGAAAAAGAACCGGGAAAAAAGGACCGTAAGGACGCAGAGCAGCACATAGATCAGCACCAGTCCCCGGACATTGATAACAGCATACTTTGGACGGGTCCGGACAGTTTTCAATAAATTTCCTCTTGATGGAGAAAATGGCAAAGCCATTTTCTCCCAAGATGAAGATTCAAAATCGCAGATTTTGAATCTTCATCAATCTTCCTCAAACTTGGATTCAAAGAGATGGGCCAGAATATCCACCGCCTGCTGTTCGTCCTCACCCTCGGCAATGATCTTCAGTTCCGTACCGTAAGCCGCCCCCAGGGTGATAACCCCCATAATGGATTTGGCGTTTATCCTTTCATTATCCTTTTCAAAATAGATGCTGCACTTAAAATTCTTGATGGCCTGAACCACCAGTGCCGCCGGCCTTGCGTGAATCCCGGCCCGGTTCAAAACTTTTACGTTTTTTTCCGTCATTTTTCTGTTCCTTTAGATAACATCTTCACTGCCAAAATATACCGAGCGGGCGGTATCGCTTTCAATCCATTTAAGGATGTTCTGATTGAATTCCTTTGCCGCATTATACCCCATGCTCTTGAGCCGTTCATTCATGGCCGCCACTTCGATGATGATGGGAATGTTCCGGCCCGGTTTAACCGGTATCTCCAGTTTGGGGATATTCACCCCCAGAAATTCCATGTACTGCTCTTCGGTCCCCAGGCGATCGTAGGTTTTCGCGGCGTCCCATTCCTCCAGAACCACCA
Source organism: Spirochaetia bacterium (assembly GCA_025997875.1). GTDB lineage: Bacteria > Spirochaetota > Spirochaetia > Treponematales > Breznakiellaceae > BNUT01. The sequence goes on along the minus strand of BNVE01000130.1, from coordinate 1,204 downwards.
CCAACTGGACCCGTTTGCTGTCCCGGATAGCCCCGACCCCCTTCAGGTGGGTCACGTTGATAATCCCCAGCCCCCGGATCTCCATGTGATGCCCAATAATCTTGTTTGCCCCGGCCCCGATCAGGGTGTTGCCGTTCACGCAGTGGATCTCCACCACATCGTCCGCCACCAGCCGGTGCCCCCGTTCAATCAGTTCCAGGGCGGTCTCGCTCTTGCCCACCCCGGAATCCCCCAGGATCAGGATTCCCATACCGGAGACCTCCACCAGCACCCCGTGGATGCTCTGCCGGGGGGCAAAAATATCCGAAAGTATCCGCATAATCCGGGCCGAAAATTCCGTCGTAGGCAGGTCTGTTTGCAGAATCGGGCACTGGGTCCGTTCAGCCTCGTCAAAGAACCCCTGGTCCGGGCTCATGCCATGGGTAAAAATACAGCAGGGAATGGAATAGGAAAACATCTGCTGAATCGTACCGTACTTGCCCTCATCCACCAGCTTGCGGAGATAGGCCATCTCCCCCTGCCCAAAAATCTGTATCCGCTGATGAGCGAAAAGGTCATAAAACCCCGACAGCGCCAGCCCCGGCCGGTTCAGGTCCGGGCTCTCAATCTGCCTGGTCAGCCCCTTCCTCCCCCCAATGCAGCGGAGGTTCAGCGAATTATGTTCCTTAAGGTCCAGATCGATTAAATCCAGCACGGTAAAGCGTTTTTCTGCCATAGATCATATTGTAGAATAAGGGGGAACACATGGCAAGTAGATTCCCCAGAAGAATAATGAACCGCCAAGTCGAAAAAGTCGAAGAAGGAAGGGGAAAAGAGGGCGTTTTCCCTTAAAAAACTTATTCGACTTCTTCGGCTTAGAGGTTAAAAATCCTTATGATGTTGCCCCTGGCGCCGTAGTCACTCCCAATTTTTTATATTATTTAAAGAAAAATTCATTTTTTTCTCGTTTGATGCAAGCGCCACACATCTGAGTGCCCTATATAGTGTATGAAAATAGCTATCAAATTCCCCCTCTCCGGGGGAGCCGTCAGGCGTCTGGCGCGGAAGTATGCCGCAGAAGGCAAGATTCTGGATGTAATGTTGGACATCGTGTTCAAACTCCTCTTCACCGCCAATGACGATGATTCCCGGGAAGCCCTGCGGCTTCTCCTTTCGGACTGTACCCACCGTTCTGTCAGGAACGTACAGGTACAGAATAATGAAA
>BNVE01000129.1 GCA_025997875.1 Spirochaetia bacterium | reverse complement strand
GGGATTATCAGCGCAACGTCCAAAGCATGTAGCATATCAGCAAAATACAGAAGCGGTTGAGCAATTCTTAAAGAACGAATATCCGGCAATCAAAAGAGAGGCAAAAAAGCTCGGAGCAACCCTCTATATAAGACTGCGGCTCAGATATTAAATGGACAAAATGAAATTGATTGTAAAGTATTTGTTTCACCTGATACAGATGAAGATGCAAGAAAATTATTTGATCAATTAATGGTTACAAATCTTGATGCACATTCTAAATTAAGACAAGTGCCATTTTATAATTCAACACTTATAGAAAGGTTCTCTGTTATTTATAAGGAAATATGGGAAGATTTTACTGCCTCTGAACCACCTCAAAATCATTCTGAAGAAAACTTTTTGCAATATTTGTTAAGAAAGATTAATTTCTCAAGAACGCAAGCAAACGAAATTATACGTTCAATGATTATTGAAGCAAATATTGCAACATCGGTATTGAATGAATACATTGCAGAGGCATCAAAGGATAATAATTATCCAACATCAGTTGAAGTAGTCAGAAGTTACATTCTACCGAATTGTGTTTACTTATTTCCATCAAAAGCGTTGTTTGATTCTGTTGCTGATTTTAGAAATAACGAATCAGTTAATTTTTCAACGGTTTCAAAACTTTTGGCAGATATAACTCTTATTGATAAATGGATTCCTACTAAAAGAAATGTAACATTTACTCAAGAACAACTTAAAGCAAGGAGAATATGGCACAAGGGTGCTGTTATGACTTGGGGACCAATGTTACAAGATATAATTATCAATGCTTGTAATATAATTACTGCAAACGATAGGGAAAAACTTTTATATAGACCAACGCTTACAAAAGATCAAATAGATAGAATTGGAACATCTTTTGATAGACTTTTTAATCACTCATTATGGGTTGATCCAAATCAAGAAATAGATAAATTATTGATGTCAGCTTCTAAACAGGAAGATTTGTTTAATAAATATTTTTTAACTATAAATTATGTATTGACTGGTAATCCATAAAGCAAAGGTACTTCACATAACGAAACATTTTATACTTTGTCATTCGCTCTTTCGCCTGAACATGGAGTATTCGCCGTTGAAAATATAAACCTACGTAAATGTAGGAATTTAGCAAAAAACTACTTTCTTGTATTTATTGATGAAAGCTCGTTGCTTCGTTCCTTGGTTGAGTTTCCAGCAGAAAACATGCAGGCTCCATCGATATCACCGTAATTCCTTGTATTATATATAATTATCATACGTTCCCGGCGTGGTATAAATAGTCCAAAATTTGGGTAAAATTCCGCCCACCTGGCATACAAATTGCTTATATATTGATATAATCGATTCACTTTTATATACGGAGGATTTTATGAGTTGCTGTTCTGATGAAGAGTGCTGTGCGGAAATTGATTTTACCAAAACCCCGGTGGCTGAATTGTATGGCTCCAACAGTTTTTCCAATGCGGTGATGAAGGAAAGGCTGCCGAAAAACATATTTAAGGAAATTTTAGCGGTCCAGGCCGGGGAAAAGGAACTGTCCCTGGAAGTGGCCGAGGTCGTAGCCGCCTCCATTCGGGACTGGGCCGTCGAAAAGGGCGCCACCCACTACACCCACTGGTTTCATCCCCTGACGGGGCTGACCGCGGAAAAACACGATTCCTTTATCTCCCCGGTCGGTGACGGCACGGTGATCATGGAATTTTCCGGCAAGGAGCTGATCAAGGGCGAGCCCGATGCCTCCAGCTTCCCCTCCGGGGGCCTGCGGGCCACCTTTGAAGCCCGGGGCTATACCGCCTGGGATGTGACCAGCCCCGCCTTCCTTAAACAGGACCGGACCGGCACCACCCTCTGTATCCCCACGGCCTTTATCAGCTACTACGGGCAGGCCCTGGATAAAAAAGTACCCCTCCTTAAATCCATCGACGCCCTGAACAAACAGGCGGTCCGGGTACTGCGGGGTATCGGGAACACCACCAGCAAGCGGGTGTACACCACCGTCGGACCCGAGCAGGAATACTTCCTGATCGACAAAAAATTCTACGATCAGCGTCCCGACCTTATCCTGACTGGCCGGACCGTTTTCGGCATACTCCCCGCCAAGGGCCAGGAGATGGAAGACCACTACTTTGGCGCCCTTAAGGAACGGGTCGCGGACTTTATGCGGGAACTGAACTATGAACTGTGGAAGGTGGGGATTCCCGCCAAGACCCAGCACAACGAAGTGGCCCCCAACCAGTTTGAAATTGCCCCGGTATACGCCAATAGTACCGCTGCGGTGGACGGCAACCAGTTGGTAATGGAAACCATCCGCAGTGTGGCCCGCCGGCACGGTATGGAGGGGCTCCTCCACGAAAAACCCTTTGCCGGGGTAAACGGTTCCGGCAAGCACAACAACTGGTCCATGGCAACCGACGATGGGATCAACCTCTTTGACCCCGGGGCAAACCCCGAGTCCAACGCCCGGTTTCTCCTCTTCGCCTCCGCGGTGGTGGAAGCGGTTGACCGCTATGCCCTGCTGATCCGTTCTTCTGCGGCGACCGCCGCCAACGATTTCCGCCTGGGCGCCAACGAGGCCCCTCCGGCTATCATCTCGATCTTCTTCGGCGGCCCCTTAACCGAAATCCTCGATAATATCGCCGAAGGGAAAAGCGGCGGAAAAACCGAATCGGGGGCGCAGATCAAAATCGGGGTTACCAGCCTTCCCAGCCTGCCCAAGGACGTTTCCGACCGGAACCGTACCAGCCCCTTTGCCTTTACGGGGAACAAGTTTGAATTCCGCATGGTCGGTTCTTCCCAGTCCATCGCCACCCCCAACACCTATCTTAACGTAGCGGTTGCCCAGGTGCTCAGCGAATTCGCCGACAAGTTGGAAAAAGCTTCCGACAAGAACGATGCCATCCAGGCCATCATCAAGGAATCCTATGCCAAACACCGCAAGGTAGTGTTCAACGGGAACGGCTATTCGGATGAATGGGTCCGGGAAGCGGAACGCCGGGGACTCCCCAATGTGCGGAACACCCCCGACGCCCTTTCGGTGCTTATCCGCAGCGAAACCATCTCCCTCTTTGAGGCCCACAAGGTGTTCACCAAGGAAGAAATGGAAAGCCGCTACCACATCTACCTGGAAAAATATTCCAAGCAGGTGAATATCGAAGCGGGGGTCACCATCGATCTGGCCCGCCGGTCCATCTTCCCCGCGGTAACCGCCTTCGCCGGCGCCCTGGCCTCCGATGCCGCCGCCCTGGCCGCCATTGGGGCCACCAATGTTCCCCAGGCGAAACAGGCCAAAAAGATCGCCGACCTTTCCGCGGAACTCTACGACGAGACCGCCAAACTGGAAACCGTTCTGGTGGAAGCCCAGGGCGTTGATGACCCCGCCGTCCAGGCCAAGGCCTACTTCGAGAAGGTCCGCCCCGGCATGGACGCTGTCCGCACCAAAGCCGACAGCCTTGAGCGGATCGTCGCCAAAGAAGCCTGGCCCCTCCCGGGTTATGATGATCTGCTGTTTAAGCTTTAGTTTATAAAGAATTAAGAATTTAACCACAGAGAACACAGAGGGGGCACAGAGTTCACAGAGAGAAGAAAAGAAAAAAGGGCTTTAAATTTTTTCTTCCTCTGTGTCCTCTGTGTAAAATCTCTGTGTCCTGGAACCTTCGGTTCCTTGTGGTTTTTCCTCTTCTTAGCACTATTTATTAAAATCCGGTTTCATGGTATAGTCATTCCATCTTTTTTTGAATCAGGAGTGAATCGTGCAAAATTTTGAATATTACAACCGGACTAAAATTATCTTTGGGAAGGATACGGAAGATCAGGTCGGCGGTGAAACCGCCAAATACGCAAAGAGAGTGCTGCTCCACCATTCCGGGGGGAGCGCGGTAAAATCCGGGCTGCTGGACAGGGTAAAGACCAGCCTGAAAAAGGCCTCCGTTGAATGGGTGGAACTGGACGGGGTAAAACCAAACCCCCGGCTTTCCAAGGTTCACGAAGGGGTGGCGCTCTGCAAGAAGGAAAAGCTTGAATTCATCCTCGCCGTGGGCGGCGGGTCCGTGATCGACTCCGCCAAGGCCATCGCCATCGGCGCCCTCTATGACGGGGACGTGTGGGATTTCTATGACCGCAAGAAGACGGCTGCCCTGGCCCTGCCGGTTGCCACGGTGCTGACCATCCCCGCAGCGGGAAGCGAAAGCAGCATCAGCTCGGTGATCACCAACGAACAGGGCCCCTGGAAGCAGTCGGTGGATGAAGAATGTATCCGCCCGGTCTTTTCGATTCTCAACCCCGAATTGACCTACAGCCTGCCCAACTATCAGACCGCCTGCGGTGTGTCGGACATGCTGGCCCATATCATGGAGCGGTACTTTACCAAAGAACCCCATGTGGAACTGACCGATGAGCTCTGCGAAGGGGCCATGCGGGCCATCATCCGAAACGCCCGGAAGATATTCTCCGGCGGTGAAAAGGACTACAACGCCCGTGCGGAGATCATGTGGGCCGGAGCCATCGCCCACAACAACCTCCTCAGCACCGGCCGTATCGGCGACTGGGGCAGTCACCTTATTGAGCACGAACTTTCCGCCTTCTTCGACGTTGCCCATGGCGCGGGGCTTTCCATCATATTCCCCGCCTGGATCACCTACAACATCAAGGAAGATACCCCCCGGCTCGCCCGTTTCGCCGCCAAGGTCTGGGGCGTGGACGGGGCCTTCTACGATTACGAGCAGGCAGCCCTGGAAGGGGTCTTCCGGATGAAAAACTTTTTCCGTTCCATCGGCCTCCCGGTCACCTTCGCCGACGCGAAACTGGACCCCGCTAAGATTCCCGAAATGGCAAAACATGCGGTCAAGTTCGGCCCCCTTGGCAACTACCGGAAGCTCAACGAAAAGGATGTCGAGGCGATTTACCGGCTGGCGGTGGAGTAATCCCCAGCCCCCATACAACCGTGCTGTCCCACGGGCACGCAGGGTAATGTCGGGGGTCCTGGCCGGCAAAACCATGCCCCTCTAAAGAGGGTCACGGTTTTGCCGGCCACCCCCTCCGCCTTATCGCAGGCGTGCCCGTAATAAACTCCGGTTGTATGGGGGCCGGGGCCTTTGCGGGGAATGGGAAGAGCCGCTTTTGCACCGTTGCGGGTCTGATTGACCTGTGGGGGGTGGTTCGGTAGAATGGGTTTGCTATGCAGTGGCGCTCTAGCCGAAGCGGCGCGCTAGCCCACCTAAAGGTGGTCCGCATTAGTGTCGGTGATACCTTCATTGGGCGCCGACTTGTGCTAACGTTGTTTTTAAACACGGCTTTGCCGTGCTTTTGCCGAAGTGGTGGAATGGTAGACACCGGAGACTTAAAATCTCCTGGGCGCAAGCCCGTACGGGTTCAACTCCCGTCTTCGGCAGAAAATTTTAAAATTGCCTCATATATAAATTGTTTCTGGGAAAGCAGCAGCATTAATGGAGGTTCACACAGATGAAAAAGACGGTAATGGTTCTGGTATTATTCTGCGCCGTGCTGGGCATGGTGTTTGCCGGCGGCGGGGCGCAGAAGGCTTCCGGGGACGGCGCTCAGGTGCGTATCGGGATAGCAAAGATCGTCCAGCATGTGGCGCTGGATGCCTGCGAGCAGGGGATTCAGGATGCGCTTAAGGCGCGGGGGGTTAATGCGGTTTTCGATCTGCAGAACGCCAACGGGGATATGAGTACCGCCGCACAGATTGCCAACAAGTTCAAGAACGATAAGGTAAGCGTGGCGGTGGGAATCGCCACCCCCATTGCGGTTGCCCTGGCCAATGCCATCAAGGATAAACCGGTGGTGTTTTCCGCAGTAACCGATCCGGTGTCGGCGGGGCTGGTTTCATCCCTGGATCGGGGGGAGGGGAATGTAGCGGGCATGTCCGATGCTATCCCTACGGCGGATCATATTAAGCTGTTCAAGGAAATCGCGAACATCTCTACTCTGGGGTATATCTACACCGGGTCGGAGGCGAACTCAATGGCTGCCTTGACCCTGGTGGAGGAAGCCTGCAAGGCCAACGGCATCACCCTGATTTCCCAAGCCATCAATACCTCTGCGGATATACGCCAGGCTGCCCAGGCCATTGTGAACCGGGTAGACGGCATCTACCTGACCACCGATAACACGGTGTTCTCCGCAGTCTCCGCCATCATCCAGGTATTTGGGGATGCAAAGAAGCCCATCTTTGCCGGAGATGTCACCGGCGTTCAGGAGGGCGGCGCGGTGATCGCCTCCGGGTTCAATTACTACAAGGCGGGGCTTGCCACCGGTAACATTGTCGCGGACATCCTTGCGGGGAAAAAGCCTGCGGAGATTCCGGTAAAATTTCTTACCGAGCCTTCCGAATCGGATCTGCTCTTTGACCTTGACGCGGCAAAACGCTGCGGTATTACCATACCCCGGAAGTACCTTGACAACGCGAACCTTGTTTATGAAAACGGGAAGCTGACTAAAAAGTAAGCGGGCCATACAGGGGCGTTGTTAATGATCGAAGGCATACTTATTGAGGGGTTCATCTACGGCATCATGGTCCTGGGCGTATTTATCACCTTCCGGGTGCTGAATTTTGCGGATATGACCGTAGATGGTTCCCTGCCCCTGGGGGCGGTGATCATGGCGGTGGCCCTGACCCATAGGCTGCCTTCAGGCCTTGCCCTGCTGCTGGCTTTTTGCGGCGGAGTGGCGGCTGGTTTTGTTACCGCCCAGATACACACCCGGCTTAAGATCCCCGATTTGCTTTCGGGGATCCTCACCATGACCATGCTCTATTCCATTAATCTGCGGATTATGAACAACCGGGCAAACCTTTCCCTTATCAAGGTGCCAAATCTGTTTAGCGCTCTTAAGGAATGGACGGCTCAGTCCATCGGCAACCCCGATTGGGCGCTGGTTATTTTTTGCGGCCTCGTAATAGTACTGATAAAAATCTTGCTGGATCTTTTCTTCCATACCGATTTCGGGATTTCCATGGGCGCCTTGGGTTCCAATCCCCAGCTTATCATTTCCCAGGGGATGAACCCCGATGTGATCAAGGTGATCGGCATCTGCCTGGCCAACGGCCTGGTGGCGGTTTCCGGGGCCTTTGCTTCCATGTACCAGGGTTTTGCGGATGTGAACTTTGGCAGCGGCATGATCGTCTCCGGGCTGGCTTCACTCATGATTGGGGAATTTCTGATTCGGTCCAGCCACATCGGCCTATTGACCCTGCGGGTCATTTTTGGTTCCATCCTGTACCGGGGACTTATGTTCCTGGCCCGGAACTACGGCTACTACATCAACATGACCGCCAACGATCTTAAACTGATCACCGGACTGCTCATCATTGTCTGCATCATCATTTCCAAAACCGGGTTCCGCACCGGCCCGCATTTAAGAAAGAAGCCTCGGGGTTCGCCATGATCAGAATAGAAAATCTGGGGATGGTTTTTTCACCGGGAACGGCGGATGAAAATATCGCCCTTAACAATGTCAGCCTTTTGGTAAACCCCGGCGATTTTATCACGGTCATCGGTTCCAACGGGGCGGGGAAGAGCACCCTCTACAATGCGGTGGCGGGGACCTATCAGCCCACATCGGGGCATATCTTTATCAGAACCGGTGACACCAATACTGAGCGGGAGATCACCCGCGAGGCGGAATACAGGCGGGCGCGCTACATAGGCCGCATATTCCAGAACCCCCTGCTGGGAACCGCCGGCAAGATGAGCCTGGAAGACAACATGATGCTCTGTTACCATAAGGGCTACAAGGGTCTTAAGATCAGCCTGAACAAGGCTATGCGGGATAATTTCCGGGAACGTTTGCGGGAACTGGACATGGGTCTGGAAAACCGGCTCTCCGATAACGTGGAACTTTTTTCCGGGGGCCAGCGCCAGGCCCTTACCCTTCTGATGACCGTTTTATCAAAGCCCAGCCTTCTGCTGCTGGACGAACATACCGCAGCCCTGGACCCCCGGAACGCGGAACTGATTATGAATTTGACCCTCCGCTTTGCTTCGGAGTATCACCTGACGGTGATGATGATCACCCACAACATGAACCATGCCCTGGAAGCGGGCAATAGGCTTCTCATGATGGACCGCGGGGATATCATCCTTGATATTGACGCCGCGGAAAAAAGCAAACTTACCACCAAAGACATTGTGCAGCGTTTTAAGGATATCAAGAAACAGGAACTTGCCAACGACGAAATGCTGCTGGGCTGAACGGTGGTATAAACAAATCCCCGCCGAAGGATGGCGGGGATTTGAATAAGAAGAGAAACACGGGTTACACTTTAAGCCGTACTGCCACGGACGGAGTTGAACTGCGCCTTATACAGTTCCGCATAAAGCCCCTCTTGCCGAATAAGCTCTTCATGGGCTCCATCCTGCCGGATGCCCTCGTCGTCCATCACGATGATGCGGTCCGCGCTGCGGATGGTGGAGAGCCGGTGGGCGATGATCAGGGTGGTGCGGCCCCGGGAAAGTTCTTCCAGGGCGTGCTGAATCTTGAGCTCCGTCGCCGAATCCAGGGCGCTGGTAGCCTCGTCCAGGATCAGAATGGGCGGGTTTTTGAGGAATATCCGGGCGATACTTACCCGCTGTTTCTGTCCCCCGGAAAGGGTTATTCCCCGTTCACCCACTATGGTTTCGTAGCCCTGGGGCATCCTGTTGATATCATCGTGGATCTCCGCCCGCCTTGCCGCTTCGATAATTTCATCTTCCGTGGCGCCTATTCTGCCGTAGCCGATGTTTTCTTTAATCGTCCCCGCAAAGAGGAACACATCCTGCTGCACAATGCCGATGTTCCTCCGCAGGGATTCTACGGTTACATCCCGGATATCATGGCCGTCGATAGTAATACTGCCTTCCCGGATTTCGTAAAACCGGGGGAGCAGGTGACAGAGGGTGGTCTTGCCGCCCCCCGAAGGGCCGACCAGCGCAACCGTACTGCCTGCGGGGATTGAAAGGTTGATATTCCGCAGAACCGTTACATCGTGGTTATAGGCAAAGCTCAGGTCCTTATAGACGATGTCCCCCCGGATCTTATCCAGGGCGACGGCATCGGGTTTATCGGTAATATCAGGCTGTATGCGCATGATCTCTGCGAAGCGGCCAAAGCCCGCCATGCCGGTGGTAAACTGTTCCACAAAATTCTGAAGCCGCCGGACGGGCTGCAGAAAGGCGTTTACAAAAAGATTACAGGTGATAAGTTCCGCCAGGGTCATCTTGCGCTGCATGATCAAAAGTCCCCCGGTGGCGATGATCACCACCGTAAGAAGGTTGGTCATCAGTTCAACCTTGCTGTGGAAGCCCGCCATGGTTTTATAATACGACTTCTTGGCGGACTTGAAGTTCTCGTTCCCGCCCCTGAACTTGCTGGTCTCGTAGCCTTCGTTGGTAAAAGCCTTGGCAACCCGGGCCCCGGAGATACTTGATTCCAGGGATGCGTTTATTTCCGCAGTCCGCTCCTTTACCTTCCGGGAAGCCTGCCGCATGTTGCGCCGGGAGAGGAGTGTAATGGCCAGCATCAGGGGAATGGCGATGATCAGCACCAGTGCCATTTCCCGGCTGATGGTGAATACCAGGAGAAAAGACCCAAAGAGGGTCAGAAATGATATGAACAGATCCTCCGGGCCGTGGTGGGAAAGTTCGGTTACCTCAAAAAGGTCCGTGGTAACCCGGGACATGATCTGCCCGGTGCGGTTGTTATCGTAAAACGAAAAGGACAGCTGCTGCAGGTGGTTAAAAAGATCCCGCCGCATATCCGCCTCGATATAGGCCCCCACACTGTGTCCCCAGTAGGTGACAAAATAGGTAAAGCCCATGCGGAGCAGGTAGATGCAGACCATCATTCCAACCATGATGAAGAAGAACCGGTAGAGCTCACCGGGGAGGAGTTTTTCGATGGTGTACTTGGTCATCATAGGAAAGGCAAGGTCCACTGCGGAGATAAGGGACGCGCAGAGCATGTCCGCCCCAAAGAGCTTCCAGTGGGGCCGGTAGTACCCGGCGAAGATCCGCAAGAGGGACCGGTTGAAGTAGTTTTTTGTGGTCATCTTGGCTCAAATATACCACTTATTTGTTTTCTCGTTAATATGAATTATTCCGTTCCGGTGATCGTCCCCCCGCCCACCACGATGTCCCCGTCGTAAAGGACCGCCGCCTGGCCCGGGGTGATGGCCCGCTGGGGCTCGTCGAATTCCACCCGCAGGGTATCGCCGCCGATCTGTTCCGCAGTGGCCCACTGTTCCTGCTGCTGGTAACGGGTCTTAACTTTTACCCGCAGGGGGCTTTCGATGCGGTCACAGGCGATCAGGTTCAGGGTGTCCGCAGTAAAGGTTTTTGAGTAGAGGCTGTTGTTGGGTCCCAGGGTAATGGTGTTGTCGGCCGCCGATTTTGCCTCCACGTACACCGGTTCGTTCATGGCGATTCCCAAGCCCCGGCGCTGTCCGATGGTGTAGCGGACGATCCCCCGGTGCTTCCCCAGAACCTTTCCCCCAAGGTCGATGATGTTCCCTTCGGGGTAACGCTTGCCCGTCCACCTTTCCATAAAGCGGCCGTAGTCGCCGTCGGGGACAAAACAGATGTCCTGGCTGTCCTGTTTTTTTGCGTTGATAAAACCCTGTTCCTCCGCAATTTCCCGGGCCCGGCCCTTGGTTATATTCCCCAGGGGAAAGCGGGTCCGCGCAAGCTGTTCCTGGGTCAGGCAGTAAAGTACATAGCTCTGGTCTTTTTTGGCATCCGCCGCCTTCTTCAATAACCAGCGGCCGCTTGCTTCATCCTTTTCGATTTGGGCGTAATGGCCGGTGACCAGTAAATCAAAATCCAGCTGCTGCGCCCGGTACAGGAGCCGTTCAAACTTGATGTACCGGTTACAGTCGATGCAGGGGTTAGGGGTGCCCCCTTTCTCATAAATATCAATGAAGCGGCGGATCACCTCGTCCCGGAAGGATTCGGTAAAGTTAAGCACATAGTGGGGCATGTTGAGAGCGAAAGCCACATTCCGGGCATCGTTCACATCCTCCAAGGAACAACAACCTCTGGTTGGTGTTCCGGAACAACCGCCCCGGTGAATAGAAACAATGTCATCGCTGGCGTAGAGCTTAAGGGTAACCCCAATGCAGTCATAGCCCGCATTCAACATAAGGGCTGCGGCCACAGAACTGTCCACCCCGCCCGACATGGCAATAACCGCTTTGTTGTTCAGGCGAGCTTCCCCATAAAGGCGTTGATCTCCGCTTCGCAGGATCTCATCGCCAGGATGGTTTTTTCGATGAGCGTATCCAAGTCCCAGCCCAACATGGCCGCCCCTTTTTCGATCACCTCGCGGGAACAGCCCGCGGCAAAGTTGGCGGCCTTGTATTTTTTCTTTACCGATTTTACTTCCATGTCCATCACGCTTTTGGAGGGCCGGATAATCGCCGCAGCCCAGATAAGCCCGGTAAGTTCATCCGCCGCATAGAGGACTTTTTCCATTTCGTGTTCCGGCTTTATATCCACCGTCAGTCCGTAACCGTGGCTGCACACCCCGTGGATAAGCTCTTCGCCGGCGCCCCCTGCGCGGAGCAGTTCCGGGGCCTTGATGCAGTGTTGGTCCGGGTATTCCTCAAAATCAATATCGTGGAGGAGCCCCACGATGCCCCAGAACTCAGCCTCATCGCCGTAGCCCAGATCGGCGGCGTACCATTTCATCACCCCCTCCACCGTAAGGGCATGCTGAAGGTGAAAGGGGTCCTTGTTGTACTGTTTAAGAAGTTCCCATGCCTGGGAACGGGAAAGGGTAGATGTTAAAACACTCATAATATAATCCTCTTTCTCCCTATTTCATAGAGTATCCAAATATCAGGCCGGTCCCCACCAGGAAGGGAACTCCGCCCCGGATATAGGGTTCCAGATAAAACTGATTGATCTCGATCCGCACCCCCAAGCCAAGTCCCACCATGACCTGGGTTTCCCATTTCAGATCTTCGCCCTCTTTTATCTGTTCCATCATTGCGGCGCCTATGCCCATCTCTACAAAGGGATTCAGCCTTTGAAGCGGGGGGGATAAAAAATACAGCCGGGCGAAAAAGCCCAGTTCCTCGGCCATTGTTTCCTTAAAGTCATGGGACGCCGCAACACGGACCCCCGCCCCTATGCGCCTGTTTACCCGGTATTCCGCTGTTCCGGCAATGCCTACCCCTATTCTCTTGGAGTCGCGCAGCAGATTCGCCTCCCCCCCAAGGCCAAAGGAGTAAGACTCCGTACCGGCGCCGATCTGCGGCGCATTCGCTTTGTTTCCGGAGGGAGTTGCCACAGGCGCAGCTTTTTCGGCGGCAGTTTCGTTAGGGGCGGCTCCCCCGGC